>JBGPPL010000006.1:0-152988 GCA_041488495.1 Terriglobia bacterium | reverse complement strand
TTCGACCTGATCTCGGCTGGCATCCCGCAGAGTGGGGGTTCCGCAGAAGTCGGCGGCATAGGCCTTCACGAGGCCCGCATCTAGCTGGTACTGGCGAATCAACAGGCAGAGGCGGTCGCGGAGGCGAGGCTGTCCGTTCTGGTGGCCATTATTTCCAATCGTGGTGGACCTGCGCTGTTCGGGCGAGCCGGAGTCCGTGGACTTTGGGACCGAACCGAGTTCCTCGACCGAACAGAGTCCGATGCCATAGGCCTTGCGTAGGGCGCGATTGACGGCGCGTGTTTCGGCGACGCGCATCTCGGCGCCGCGGACCAAGGATGAGACGTTGGATGGATCGGCGTCCCCATAGCCCACGAAGCCGCGAGAGTGGGGTGACTTGTAGACGGTCGCTCTGAAGACCCACCGGTTGGTGGTAGGATCACAATAATCTCGTACGAGCTGGACTCGAACCCCTGAACAGTGCTTACGCCGAGCAAGGCCAAGTAATCCGGCGTGGGTGACGTACCATCGCCCGTCTAATTGCTGGAGATCTCCTCCCGCGATCGAAAGGCCATGCCTCTCGGTCAACTCCTTCAGAACTTGTAGGGCAGTCCGGGAGAGAACTCCCCAAGTATTTCTTGCCAACTTCACATTCGACTTAAAGGCGGATCGGCGATCGCTCATTATTCCTCCTGTGACATCCAGTGTCATCCATAGGATGACACAATACGATCAAATGTCAAGCTCTTGTTATGGCGAATGAATTTCGAAAGAGTGGTAGAATCTTTAACCGATGCGAAAGGATACAAGGCTTACATTTCGTGTGCATTCCGGCCTGAAGAAGGACCTCGAGGCTATCGCTGCTCGTGAAGGCCGTAGCGTGGCTCAGATCTGTGATGCCTTTCTGAAAGTCGGCTCGGAGATTTACATGAAGAAGGGTCCGAAATTCCTGCAGCGCTTTCTCTCTCGCCACAGGAAGGAAGTTCCCTCAGAGTAGGGTAGCCAACTTCCCAAGAGCCGTGAGAGAGGTCAATCGGAGGGCCCCATCACGATCTAGGTTCCGCTTTCCCAATCTACGCTCAATGTCCAAAGCACGGCTGCCAGGCGCAAACCGCTTGACCTTCTGCGCGAGATTTGGCAACGGATTATTCGTGCTGCCAAATTATTCCTCCTCGCCCAATCACTCGCTTTCGTTCTGAGTTGCGAATGCGCTGCCCAGCTCTTCTCCTTCTTGGTCGTTTCTATTTCCGCTTGATCTGTTTCTGCTTGACAGTCGCTGGGATGGTGATATGCTTGGCGAACAGAAAGCGAATCTAGAAGCGCAGCAATCCGGCCGTGCACCCAGGGTGCACGCTACCAGAAAGAAAGGGGCGAAGCCAATTCGAAGATGCTGACCTAATTCGGAAGATTAGTGAGGCACCATCTAAGTGCCAAGTAGCAGTGGGTATGAGACGCACTTGAGCCGTGAGATCGATAGGATCCCGAACCGGCTCGAGCGCTTGCAGCGGATGCGCAAGAGGCAGCCAGTCTTCCCTCCGGTCAAAGTCGACGTCACTTTATGACCTCATCTTCGGGCTAGTGAGATGCATACCGGCGGCGAGCTCACTCCCTGCGTGGTCGCCCACCTGCTCGAAAATGCACTGGTGACATGTGGGTTCTACCTTCGAAGGGGATCCCTATCTCCAGAGACGGCGCGATGATTTATTTATTGGCATACTCGGGGGATTAACGCCACTATGTGGCTCTCCACCATGAGAAGAAGTCAGTGTACTCTCGCGCTTGCAGCGATTGTTTGAAGAGACTTGGGCATACGAACCGAGGCGATAAGTTAAATTTGCAAAACGAACCTAGCTAAGTCCTCATGAATCTGCAAGCTAGCATTTTGACGCAAGTCATTTTCAGGCCATTCGTTGAACTCTGGACGAGCTGACTGGTAATCCCCACGTGCCTTTGCCAAAGTCCGGACCAAGCGCCAGAAGAAAATCTTCGGTTGGGGACAACTTCAAAGATAGATCGTCAAACGTTGAGCCCGACAGCGGACGTGTCACTTCGGCTTGTTGAGGAGTTTTGCAAGTTGATGGAATGACTCGTTACCGGAGAAGGCTAGAAGCCAACTTGCTAAGTGCCGTGAGAGACGCATTCGGAGGACAACATCGCGATCTAGACTCAGCTGTTCCAATCTGAAATTAACGTCCCGAGCACGTCGCAAATCGCTTGAGCGTCTACACAAGAACTGGCAACTGATGATTCGTGCTGGCAGGTTAATTCTCCTCACTCAATCAGTCGGTTTCGTACTGAGTTGCTAATGCGCTCCTCTGCTCTTTTCCTTCTTTGTCGTTTCTATCTCCGTCCGGTCTGTTTCTTGCTTGACTCTCGTCGGCATTTTGATATGCTTGGCGAACAGAAAGCGAATCTGAGAAACTCAGCATTTAGATTGTGCAACCTGGTTGCACGGTTCTACTAGAAAAAAAGGGAGCTCAATGCGAATATGCTCACCTAATCCGAAAGAGTAGTTAGGCACCATCTGGTGCCAAGTAGCAATGGGTTGGGCAGGCGAAAACGCGCCTGCCTTATTTTATTCTTGGAAAACAAATTCGCGCGAAAGAGAGGGCAACAGTAAGACTCAAACACCCCGCTGACATGTGCGCCGGCCAGCGCAAGCCAGCAGTGGGGTGCAGATCAAGTATCCTAGGAGATTCACAAATGTTCGATTCTAGAGACAACAAAGAGGCCGGCGAACCCAGCGAGCAACTTACAAAGGTCCAGGATCCCCAGAAGGAAGATCCCCCTTCCAAATGCCAAACAGAAGTCACGCCAGAAATTGATTCCTCAGTGAACGTATCTTCGTCCTCGAGTAGAAGTGCCGAGCCGATGAACGGTGACCAACTTGCCCACCCGAGAAGCACTGGTCCGCGGACCTCACCGGATAAACATAGATCGAGCCGAAACGCGCTCAAGCACGGTATCTTTTCTGATGCTGTGCTTCTCAAGGGCGAGTCCCGCGAGAAATATGAATCCCTGCTAAGGCAGCTCTGGGAAGCGTTGCAACCCGAAGGAAGGCTCGAAGATCTCCTCGTAGAGAAACTAGCGACCATTGCTTGGCGCTACCGGCGTCTTCTCATAGCGGAGGCGGCCGAGATTCGCAGGGGTACCGAATCCTTGGAATGGGACCAGCGGATAAGAGAACAATACGTAGCAGACGAGCTGGGGGCCACGCCCGCGTTGGAGGACTTCGGAGAAAATGTTGGTCTAATCCGCAAAATCCGAAATCCCGATATACTCGAACGCTGCTTGGAATTGCTCATCGAACTGCAACGGGAAATTAAGGCCGACGGGTTCGACCGAGAGCGGGACACTGAGATATTCGAAAAGATTTACGGCAGCAAAGATCACTTGCGCGCGACAGTTCAAGATAACTATTCGGATTGGGTCGATACTGCAGAACTTTCTGAAGAGGAGCGGCATCGTGAAGGATGCGCGACGCCCGAAGAGTGCAAGCAGGAAATTCTGCACGACATCCATGCTGAGATCGGTCGCCTCAAGCGCTATCGACAAACTTTAGCTGCAGTCGAATCTGATCGAGCCAAGCTGGAAATACTGCGTCGCAACGTTCCTGAATCCCCGGGACTGGATCGTCTGCTCCGCTACGAAGCCAGCTTGGAAAGAGCATTCGACCGCACGTTAAGCCAACTCGAGAGACTGCAACGACAACGCCGAGGCCAGCCGGTCGCTCCAAGGATCGATATTAATGTCGTCCCGTGATTTTGGGAAAGAATAGTTCATGATCTGAGAAAGCGAGGAACAGTTGATGCGACGTAGGTTGGAGTGCAGAGAGAGCCAACTTGTCACGCGCCGTGAGAGAGGTTACTCGAAGGGCGTGATTACGATCAAGACTTAGGAGCGCTAATCTGCACTTAACATCCCGGACCAGACGCCTGCCGGTAATTGTTGGAGATGCCGCGCAAGATTTGGCGAGTGAGGCATTCCCAGAGGAAACGGGGAGAAAGAGATAGGCTGAACTTCCGGAATATGGCGCTTACTCTCGACCTAGCCTGGGACTAATTTTCTCAAGTTTCTCCTTAGAGAGAAGCGAGATGCGCGTTTTGGATCCGGAGTTCGGTTCGCGCGATCAAAGAACGAGAACATCGACATCGCGTGACTCAAGCGCGCGGTCGAAAGTCACGAGCTTTACACCGGCGACTGAGGCGAAGGCAAGAAGATAGGCATCTGCCCAGACTTTGGGAGAGCGGCTGGAAAGGCGGGAATATTTGTGGAATTCCTTTTCCAAGCCATCTGGTTCGGGAAGAAATGCAATGCGGTTATCAGCCTAGACTTTGTCCCAAAGGTTCCAGGCTTCGGACATGTTCTTTGTATCCTCGTCCATGATCTCTTTGGTTGTGACAAGCCGCAGAACCGTGATTTGCGTAAAGCGGCAGAAGAAAAATTGTTCGTCGGCGGATCGCTCGAACCACTCTCGGGCTTGTTCCGAATGCACGTGCCGGCTCCAGAGCAGTGCGAGCCAAACATTCGCATCAAGGAAATTCAACGTATTCATAAATATTTTCGTTGGTCAGATCTACCTTGGGGCCTTTCGAGACGATGAGGGGAAAGCGGACTCTTTTGGGACGTGGGTGCTTGCCCGCCACGAGAGTGCTTTTCGCGCCCGCAAGAATTAGTTCGCGGACCGAACGTCCTTGTGCAGCGGCTTGCTCTTTCAACCTCCGGTAGAGGGAGGTGGGAATGTCTACGGTTGTGCGAACGGCTTCTTGCTTCACAATTTTAGTGTTCCACACATGCCATAAATATGGAATAGAATAATCAGAAACATCGGCGTCGACGGTATCGTCTGAGACGAACTCTTGAAACCGCACCCAGTGGTTTGGCCGTCCACGAACTCGGTGACAGCACTTGGCCTCTCAAGCCAACTGTCTAGGGATGCCAAAATGGGAGGAATCTCTCAAAATTGAGTGAAATCGTATTTGCCGCCGGGCGAAACCCTGCGCGCAGTTTGAAGACGCTACTTCTACTACGGGTTGCTATGGCAACATCCCGAACACAGTAAGGGAACTAGAGGAAGCCACGAACACTTTCCCGTTCGCTATGAGCGGAATATTGAACTTCGCTGCAAAATCCAGAGTGTCTCGCGACCCGGACTGGTTACTGTTGTACAACTCCGTAGCCAAATTCGTTGCGTCGTAGGCACGGAGAACTCCCGGTGTTGTTGAGCCATTATCCTGTATGGCCCACAGTATCCCATTACTGGAATTGTTGGCCGATACGGCAAATGCCCCGCCGCGATTTCCGTAGGACTCCACGGATTGCGAAACAAGCGATGTAGACAACAATCCATTGATCAACTGGAAAGCCTTGATGGAATCACTGACGGCGCCAAAGTAGACAAATCCGTTGAAATATACCGGCGAACTGAAGTTGCCGTTATCAACAGCGCCATTTGGCAATATGCTCGGCAAAGATTGAACAATCTGGTTGTCGTTAAGCGGGTTGTATTGCCCCATATTGTCTCTATTGATCAGGTAAATGGTGCCACCCTTGCCTGCACTGATTATCAAGTGCGGGTAGGGGCCGACGGTCTGATCCACGAGTAGAACCGGCCCTGCAGATCCGAGATCTAGATCATTGACCAGCATGTTGTTCTGATCGTGAGGAGTGAAATAATCCAAGACCGAGCCGTTGGTGCTCAGCTTTTGGATAGAGTCTCCATAATCGACTCCCCCAGTATTGACGTCGAACGTTCCGTTGCCGGTAGCAAAATAGATGTTCCCAGCGGCGTCAGTGGCCGGCCCCCCACCGCTCTGCCAAATACCTCCGCCGTAACCGTTGGGTGTAACGTTGTAAACCATGACTTGATTCAAGGTGGCTGCGTCGTATCCCAACAGCCAGCCATGCCACGGATGCACGTCATCGTGGGCGGCGAATCCTATATAGACCACGCCGTTATTCAGCAGCAACCCTGGACGCTGATTCTCGTGCAGTGCATCAAAGGCAACATTCCCCGCCGTGGTGCCATCACCGGTGCCTGGCAGGCTTGCCTGAATCACCTTCGGACCGCCGAACTTTTCAACTCCAGTCGTAATATCAAGAGCATGTAGCCTTTGCACATAATTCGTCGTAGCGCCTGAAACCTCTTTAGTCTTGGCGACCACGTAAAGCGTGCCGCTCGCCTGATCAATGACCGGCGTGCCAGTAATCCCAATTTCCGGTCCGATGAGTCCATCGCCCGCGTCTCCGTTTGGTACTGTCGTTACCCCGGGGCCTATGAGGAAACTAACCTTCCAAAGAAGATTAGTGCTCGGCGAGTCAGCGTCGAAGGCGTATACGCTATCGTGCTCGGTAGCCACATAGACGACGTTTCGGAATCCGATATTCGGTATGTTCACATTGGCGACATACAGAGGTGAGGCGTACGGGATTCCATCCAGGGAATAGGAGAATAGTTTGCCAAATTTTGAGGAAGTGACATTGGCCGAATTCAAAACCGTCTCGTTGAGATTCTGACCGCTACGGACATTGTCGTTGTGATAAGTGAACATGCCCGGATAGTTCGTAATGTAAACGGTAGCGTTGGCAGATTGTGACAAATCCGATTTGGTTACCGTAACTGTGTGGACGCCCGGAGTACTCGGTGGCGTGTACAAGCCGGCAGCTGTAATCGTGCCCGAAGCCGCTGATCCGCCGTTGACGCCATCCACGGACCAGTTCACGCTCCCATTGGCGTTTATCGCCGCGAACTGTTGCGACGCGCTGGACGTCAGTGCCGCTGCGCGGGGGCTAATCGAAAGGATATTGTTCACAGACGCGAAATTAATTCCGGTTACATTGGCGCCGTTAACGATCACGTTTTGTTGGCTGCTCGGGTTAAAGGTGAAGCCACTTTCGGTAGGCGTGACCGTATAGGTGTTGTTTGGCAGACCACTAAATGAGTAGTTCCCCGTCGAAGAATTCGCTGTCGTCGTTTGTGTTGTAAATCCGGTCGCGGTTAACGTCACGGTTGCCGCGGTAGCCGGACTTATAGTGCCGGAAAGGCTCGATGATGCCGGACTTGGGGCACTTGCGGCAAGCAGCGCCGGGAGCACTTCGCAAATGGTCAGGTTGTACCTATCGCCCGTCGGCGCTGTATCGTTGATTATCACACTCGTTCCACTCAGTGGCGTCGGGCTGTTCTGCCTCTGAACCCAATAGGTATCACCGACCGGCGCCAGATCCTGATGCACCAGGGTTTGACTTGTCCCAGGGGTTCGTGCAATCGCATTGTCGAAGTCGTCCCCTACTCCAAACACCCATGAATTGTTTCGCGTGGTCACCAGCGAAGCGGTAGGAGCACCGGATGATGCGTTCTTGGTGCCGATCGCTCCAATAGCTCCTGAGCCGTTCGTACCGGAGGTGTCCACCCCCAAGAACGTCATCACCGTCATCGAAGATGCCACACTCTGTGACAACGTAGCTGTCACGGTAACGTTACTGAGGGCGGTTGGCGCAAAAGCACGCCAAATCTCGGAAGTTCCACTTTGTACGTTGGTTCTTCCCACCAAAACCCATGTGAGGCCCGCACCAGTGACATTTGTTACAGAGGTATTTGGTGATTTCACGCTGTCCGCGGAGATGAAAGCCAAGAGCAATTCGTTCCCGGCCTTTGTTGAAAAAGCCGGCGAATTGATCGTGGTGCTCGGCGAGCCGTTGTCGGTCGGCACGGTGGCATCAATAGCTAAGGAGCTCGATGTCGTACCGACGGAGAGGGTCACGGTCACTACCGCGGGGGAGCCTTGAACTCCGGTGGAAGTCACGGTGATGTGACCGGTGTATGTTCCAGCACTTAGCGCACCTGAGGAAATCGACACTTGCAGGGGCAGGGGAGCCGTGCCGCTGGTAGGCGAAACGCTCAACCAGGAAGGACTGTCACTTGCGGCCGTGAAACTCAGCGTGCCGCCTCCGCTATTCGTCACATTTATCGTAGCCGGTGTAGGATTACTCCCTCCGACGGCGGCGCTAAACGACAGGCTTTGCGGGGACACTGAGAGCACCGGAGTGGTCGGTAGTGCGAAAGCCCCTACTATGCCGCCACCGCTGAAGCTCGACCAGGAACCCACGTAAACCCTTCCTCCCGCCACAGTTGGAGCAGCGAAGGTGGCGGCAGCGGCGTACTGCGACCCGCTCTGCCATAGCTGTGCTCCGGTCTGCGCGTCGTACGCATGGATCAATCCTGTGATACCCTCGCCGACAAATACGATGCCGTTGGCGATAGTCGGTGTTGAGTTAGGAGTGTCGCTGCCGCCCAGCGGATTACTCCAGGCTACCTGGAGCGTACAACTGCTGGTGACCTTGAGTGCGACCAAACCTGCGGCCACTCCTGTCACTCCAGGCCCGGCGTCCGTTATGTAGATCATGTTGGTAGCAGGTGAATAGGCCGGGACACCACCGACTCCTCCGCTCCCGAGCGAGTCTTGCGGTACATTCAATGTCAGTATTTGCAATGGCTGGCCGCTGGCAGCCAGGTCAGCGGATCTAAACAGGTAGAGGTTGCCATTTTTACTCCCGGCGGTCACCATCGTTGGGCATCCTACTGGCTGGAAGACAGTGACCGTCGAAGCGAAGTCGAGGTCACAGGGTACACCATTGCACGGGATCGTTGACGGAGCTGGGGCTTGGTAATAGCCCCGCAGGTTCAAGTGGGAGTCCAGAGCAATCATACTATTGGAGTACAGTGCCGTGCCTTCGTTCCCGCTACGGTCGACAGTCGAATCAAAGGAAGTTGTTGCAAAAATGTTTCCCGTAGCCAAGTCTGCGGACACGCCACCATAACCCCAAATACCGCCGCCTCCATTGGGCGCGGGAATGGAAGGAACGACCACGAAATTACCAACCAGCGTCGGTGTTGCTGAAATATCAATCTGATAAACTTGGCCCCGCCATGGCGCAACGTCTCCGCCATTACTTGCGGAAGCCACGTATATGCTGTTGCCAACACGGTTTAGGCCTCCCCATACCTTGTTTGTGTCCGGATTCGCGATCAACGGCAAAGCCGTGAAAACATCCGTTCCGTCATATAATGAGATGCTGCGGAAACTGCCATCCGTGGAGACTGTGTAAATGTGGCCTGCCACACGGTCTATTGATGGAGGAGCTTCGATTCCGAATCCGTCCGGGAGTCCCCAAGTATTGGCGGTTGGAGGACCAAAATTTCGAGTCCAGAGCACGGTTCCATTGCTTGCGTCAAAGGCATAAATTGAATTTCCGCCTGTTCCAACAATGACTACATCTCGTGTCTGCCCACCGATTTGAATAGCATGCACGTACAGGGGCTGAGTAGTCACAGTGCCGACCACTTTTGCCGACCAGTTGAGTTGCAAACTTGCAACATTCGCCGTTGTGATATTTTTCTCATCGACAGCATTACCGCTGCGGCCGGGATCATGATCGACCATGAGCCAGTCGGTCGCGACATTCGCGGTGAAGTTCAGTCCCGTGACGGCTGTAGTATTTACCGTGACGGTCTGGGTGGCAGGACTGAAACTGAACCCGGAATTGCCGGGTGTCACGGTGTATGTTCCGCTCGCCAAACCGGTAAACGCGTAATTCCCATTTGCATCAGCGTTCACTGTTGCATTCGCCGGTCCAGTCAGCGTTAGCGTCGCGTTGCTGCCTCCTGTACCGGCAGGGCTGATTGTTCCCGCGATGCTGCCGGTGCCTCCGGGAGCCGGCTTGAAGGTAGCCATCAATGCAAACCATGTTCCGCTGGTTTGAGTGAAGGTAGCAGCGACGCTGCCAGCCGTACCCTGGACCTGATATTCATCCAAATCCCCATTGATCAGACTGATCGGCGTGAAGCCAGTGCCGGCGGAGGCGGTATTGAAAACCCAACCGTATCCGAAGACCAGCTCTCCATTCATAGTTGTGGTCATCGCTCCGCTCGAAACGCTCGTGCCAGTTCCCGTAGCGGAAGCCGTCTGATCAACTGGTGAAACGGTTGCAATTCCCGACCACTCCGAGACATGAATCTCCAGTGCCGCCGTCCCTGAGGGAGTAATCGTCACCGTATTTGCGCCGCCTTTGCAAATGGGGACATACCAGATGTAGATCGCGACATCTTGTGTGGTGTCGGTTACAGGGCCAAACGCTGTCGAATAGGAATTACCTAAGGTGTCAGAAATCGATAGGGTGCCAGCGGGACGAGCCGCTGATCCTGCAACTATCAGGAAATTTCCAGCCGTGTTATTTGATGTGAACGACACTGACATGTTGCTGGTTCCGGCATTATTGCCATTGACGTTTTGCTGCACGAGTTTAATATTCGTGACGTTCGTCGCTGTAATGGTGGTGATGTCGTTGGCAGCGTCATTCGTTGTATTGCTTTCACCGCCACCCGAAACCGTGGCTGTGTTCGTGACCGAGGCAGGAGCATTGCTGGCCACGTTCACGGTCAGGGTGATCGCTGGATAACTGGCGACCGCCGCCAGTGCATCGCTGCGAGTACAGGTCAAGGTTGCGAGCGTACAGGTCCAGCCGGTCCCGCTGATGGCCGTCGGCGTCAAACTCGCCGGCAAGGTATCGGTCATGGTTACAGTGCCGGATGTGGCTGCGCCTCCGCTATTCGTTACTGTAATCGTATACGTCGCCCCGGTCTGGCCCTGGACGAAGTTGCCGGAATGGCTTTTGATGATGGTCATGTCCGGCGGCACATATACATTGATCGTAGTGAGATCGTTGGCCGTATCGTTGGATGTGTTCGTTTCGCCGCCGCCGGAAACTGTGGCCGTATTCGTTACCGAGCTAGGCGCATTGCTGGCCACGTTCACCGTCAGGGTGATCGCCGGATAGCTCGTAGCTGCTGCTAGGGCGTCACTACGCGTGCAGGTCAGGGTTGCAAGCGTACAGTTCCAGTTCGTTCCAGAGATCGCCGTGGGGGTCAAGCTTGCCGGCAAGGTATCGGTCACGGTTACAGTGCCGGAAGTGGCTGCGCCTCCGCTATTCGTTACCGTGATTGCATAATTAGCGCCAGTTTGACCCTGAACGAAGTTGCCGGAATGGCTTTTAGTGACAGTCAGATCGGGAGTGGGGGTCTGATTGGAACTAACGAGAACCTCGACGATGCTCAGATTGTACCGGTCTCCGGTCGGCGCAGTATCGTTGATGGTTACCGACGTCCCGCTCAGAGGTGTGGTGCTGTTTTGCCGCTGGACCCAGTAAGTGTCCTGTGTCGGCGAGAAATCCTGATGGACCACCGTTTGATTTGAACCGGGGGTGCGGCTAATCGCACTGTCCCAATCGTCGCCCACGCCGATTACCAATGAGTTAGCCCTCGTCGTGACGAGAGAAGCCGTGGGCGCTCCACGGCTGGAGTTCCCCGTCCCCTTCGCTCAGATGGCGCCGGACCCACTGGTGCCCGTAGTGTCGACGCCCGTGAAACTCATCACCGTCATCGAAGAGACCGTACTCCGGGACAGAGTCGCCGTCACAGTGGCGTTGGTCAGCGGAGACGGCGCGAAGGCGCGCCAGATTTCAGCAGTGCCGAGTTGCGTATTGGTCCTCTGCACCAAGACCCAGATTAACCCGGCCCCGGCAACGCCGGTGACAGTCGTGTTGGTCCCCGAGGACGGAGCATCGGCGGACACAAAGGCCAGCAGCAACTCATTGCCTGATGTTGTAGAAAAAGCTGCCGTCGCGACGGTCGTACTAGATGTTCCCTGGTCTTTCGAGACAGTCTGATCAATGCCGATCGCCGCGGAAGCAGTTCCAGCGAACAGCATCAGCAATGTTAATCCAAATAATCGCCAAGTTGTTTTTGAGGCGATCCCATTGCAACTGAATGCGGATATCTTCATGAAGCTCCCGTGGCGATGATGTTTTTTTTCTGTCAAAAGGAATAATCTGAAGTTTCTGAATTAGCCCTTGTCCTTTATGGGTAAAGCGCGCAGATCATATATCAAATCAGTACGCCTGAACATCACCTTATTATTATTGGAAGTCCCAGTCTGTGAGTACTGGTACTGACCAGCCCGAGTTTTTGTACCACGGCGAGTGAGAGAGTCTACATCACAGCCTCGCAGAAATTAGCGCATGAACTCCTAGACATGGGATCTGCTGGTGTCGTCTATCCGAGCGCTCGGCATAGCGGAGGAACCTGTATTGCGTGCTTTCGTCCAGCCCTCGTGAATAGCGTTCGAAGGGGCGGCCGGCTATCGGTGGAATTTGAGAATGCGCTTGCTCCGCCCGTGATCAGTCCCGCGTGATGAACGGAGGCACGCGGAGTTGATCCCAGAGACAATGTTCCGGGAGGCGTTGAAGGGCAACGTTTCCGCGACCAAAGAGATCATGGATCGCGTTGAGGGGCGTGTTTCGCAGCGGAGCGAAAGAAACCAAAACGAAAGACCAGTACGACCGGCGTCGGTCACAGTTATTTGGCCGGAGCACGAGACAACGCCGGCTCTTATTGATCGCGAGCTGAATAGGTAAAGTCCAGGTAACAAGGAAACGCAAGCCGCGAGGGCATAACACGTTTTTACAAAACGAACTAGCTTAAGTATTGTCTAAACAGCGACTTACTTCTTTTCGGTGAGTGGATCTCGAGCGCATCCGACCTGTTTCCGTGTCTCTGGGGTATGACCGAAATCGGGGTTCCCACCGCACGGGCGGCGAATCCGGCAAATGGCCCGAACGCTTGAGAGCAATCCCAGTCGCCACCGCAACCAATCAAGGATTCGCTAGAATGAGAACAATCAGGAACCCTGCTAGTCTGGCCTGCCAAGACCGGAGCCATTGGCCCGCGCGCATTCGACCATCTTCCGCACTTGCCGGCAGGTGCGACTTGAAACAGCCCGAGGATTTCTGTATCGACCTCGCAAAGTTTTTCACAGAGGTGGTGGTCGTTGAAGCCGGCATAGGTGGTGCGGACCAGATGCAGGATGCGATCCCGCACGCGTTGCGGCAGGCGGCGATGACTGGGCCGTCCGCGGCTGGCGTGTGCCAGAGCCGCCTCACCGCCTTGCCGATAGCGCGACTTGAGTCGTTTGACATGCCGAGGTGTTAGATCGAGCAGTGCGGCAGCTCTGGCACACGCCAGGTCCCCCTTCACGCAGGATGAAATCACAGCCACTCGTTACAGTTCTTTCTGGCTCAACGTGTATGTCTCCATAGGGGTGACATTTTCACGTAGCCGTTAAGGGGTGACAGAATTATGGAGCTAAGAAAGGAGACTGCGCTAGAACGGTGCGAAGAAGGAACGCCGGTGTACAATGCCGTCTGCCTGGAAGTCCAAAACGGAAATCCTGGCTAAAAGGGAGAATTCACTTTGAACTTTTAGGAACGACTCTCAGCTCCACCACAGCGGCGTCGTTGGCCCACTTGGTTGAATCGGAATATTTTTGGAATGGGGGTCACGAGTCTCCTTTCCGATGCAGGCCACGAGATGTCAACGGCTCTGCTGCCCAGATTCTTCGCTGTCCTTGGACTACCCGCGGCAACTCTGGGAACGATCATCTTTGTGCATCTAGAAGACCGGAGTCAGATTGTGGAGTTCGACTCGGAGAAATTTGGTGATTGAGCACGTCTGGTCGATGGCGCCCTGCGAGCGGCCAACCGGCATGGCCATAGACACCGCGCACCGGCGGATCATCAGTGGTTGCGGCAACAAACTGATGGCGGTGACTGATGCGGATAGCGGCAAGGTCATCACCGCGTTGCCGATTGGTCCCGGCGTGAATATGAACGGTTTTGACCCCGCGGCCCAGCTCGCGTTTAGCTCGAACGGCGGCGATGGAACATTGACGGTCGTGCACGAAGACTCGCCTGACAAATTTGCCGTTGTTGCGCAGGTTCCTACTCAGAACGGGGCACACTCGATGGCGCTAGATCCTAAGATCCACCATGTATTTGTTGTGACTGCGGACTTCACGCCTGCGCCGGCGGCCACAGCCGACAATTCCCGGCCAGGACCGCAGATGGTACCTGACTCATTTATTCTTTTGGAAGTCGCACCATAGCTTGTAGATTAGACTGACGGTGACGGAGTTTTTAGCCTTTGAGGC
Organism: Terriglobia bacterium; assembly: GCA_041488495.1. Lineage (GTDB taxonomy): Bacteria > Acidobacteriota > Terriglobia > Acidiferrales > UBA7541 > Palsa-360. The sequence continues at coordinate 138,970 of JBGPPL010000006.1, read as the reverse complement.
TGAGACATTTGATGATCTGAGTGGATCGCGCAGGACGCAAAAACACGAGTTGCAGAAACGGCTTCAGCAGTGAATACAAGGCATTATCCCGCTTTGATACAGGGAAGGTTCCACCACTCTTGAGGCCCGAGGCGCAAACGATTACCGATGACTTTGGCTTGGAGAGTGGCGTGATGATTGTTGCTCGACGTTTACGGATTCTTGCTGTCATTTGGGTGTTCTTCCTTTCGCTACCCGTCTACTCCCAATCGACTCCCTCGCAACTTACGCTCGACGACTGCATCCGGCTGGCGCAGTCAGCACCTTCAGAGGTCGTTTTGGCAAGACAGCAAAGCGAGATTGCAAACCTTGGACTGAAGGAGGCAAAAGCTGCATTTCTTCCCCAGTCGCAATTCAACAGCGGCTTCGTTTACAACAGCCCCCTCGTCGGCAACTCGCAAATTCAGAGTTTCCTACCGCTGAACGGCGTGCGTGAGTACGTTTTCATGCTGGGTACGAGCGAGGAGGTGGATCTTTCCGGCCGGTTGCGCGCAAACAAACAACGCGCCAGCGCCGATCTGGACGCGGCGCGAGCGGGAGAGACTATTTCTCAGCGCGATCTAAAGCGTGCTGTCAGCAACGCCTATTACCGATTGCTGCTCGTGCGGCACATCGCTCAGGCGCTCGCCGATTCGATTGTCGAGGCAGAGAGTTTCGAGCAGCGCACTCAACTTCTGCTCGACAACGGCGAAGCTTCACAGGCAGATCTTGCGAAGGCTTTGGCTGCAACCGCGGCGCTGCGACTGGCACGGAGCCAAGCGGACCTGGATGTTCGCGTCGCGAACCAGGAGTTGGCGTCTTTCTGGACGGTATCTGTAAACGATCTGCTGCCAATCGTCGACGTGTTCGAACCCGCGCCCGGCCCGAGCCAGTCCGAAAATATCCCGACCGGCACGCAGTCGTTTGTGAACCGTCCCGAGCTCCGCTTGTTTGATGCGCAGAAACGAAGCTTCCTGGCAGAATCGCGGCGGATCCGGGCGACCTTGTTCCCGCAGGCAAATGTCGCCTTCCAGATTGGCCTCGATTCGCTCGCTGTGCGTGCGAGAGACCGTGGATATGCCTTATTCGTGAATCTGAATGTGCCGATTTTCGACTGGATGCGCACGTTGAACGCCTCGCGCGAGTTCCATGTCCGTGCTGATCGGACCGCAACTCAGCAGTCCATGGCGGAGCGAGCCTTTTCGCGCGAGTATGAAACGGCTCAGGCGCGGGTGGCGAACGCGCGTGATCAAATCACGCTCGCTGCGCGGCAGGTACAACTCGGCGAAGAAGATCTACGGTTGAGCCGCGTCCGGTTTGAGGGCGGCGAAGGACTCGCGCTGGACGTCGTGGCAGCGCAGAATCAGCTGGCGCAGGCGCGCATCGGTTACTTCACGGCGATTTCGAATTACTGGAATGGTCTCGCCGACCTGGAGGTCGCAGCCGGACGATGAAAACCCTGATTGTATGCTCATGTATTTTCCTGCTCGCTGGCTGTAGCCAAGTAAAGGAAGAAGCGGAGCCGAAACCCGTGGTTCAAGTAAAGGTAACGCGAGCCGAGCGCGCGGATGTGCAGTCGAGCGTTATGGCACCGGCCACAATCTATCCACGTGAACAGGCCAGCATCGCCTCCAAGATAACAGCACCCATCCGAACGCTCCCCGTGAAAAAGGGAGACACAGTGGCCGCCGGGCAGGTGCTCGCGCGTCTCGAAAACCGCGATCTGGTGGCGCAACGCGGGGAAGCGCTTAACCGGGCACGCGCGGACGCTTCCTCAGCCGAAGCCGCGCTCGCGCAGGCAGAGAAGAACTTCGACCGCCGGCAAAAGCTCTACGACCAGGGCGCCATCCCCTCCCGCGATCTGCTCGCGACTCAAACCGAAGCGGCTCAGGCAAGGGCGAACTATGAAGTTGCACGCAAGTATCTTGACCTCCTCCAAGGGGCGGCGCCGGGCGCATCAAGCGATAGAGGGACAACCAACCAAGAAACCGGCACTGCGTTCCTGAACACTCAAATCGAGTTCACCGAAATCCGTAGTCCATTTGCCGGAGTAGTGACCGAGCAGTTCCTCTATCCTGGCGATATGGCAAAGCCGGAGACGGCCATCTTCACCGTCATGGATCTCTCTGTGGTGGTGGCGCGCGCGCAAGTGCCTGAAAGCGATATTGCCGGAGTCGCAGCCGGGCAGGCGTGCTCCTTTGAGAGTGGGGACTCGCCGAACCGCCGGTCGAGCGGTCGCGTCTCCCTGGTGAATCAGGCGGTGGACCCGGCGCGGCGAACGGTTGAGGTTTGGTGCGATATCCCCAATCCCCAGAGGACTTTGAGGTCTGGCGTATTTGGTTCCGTCACTGTTTCCGTGGGAAGAGCAGAGCATGCCATCGTGCTGCCCGAGTCCGCTGTGCAATTCAAAGAAGGAAGCACCAAGGGAACCGCAGTCGTCGTCGATCAGCAACGCATCGCACACCTGCGCGATGTAGAGGCAACGCCACTTCCAGAAGGAAAAGTCCGCATTGTTCACGGAGTCGAGGCAGGCGAGACTGTTGTCATCGAGGGTGGCTATGGGCTGCCGGACGGCACGCAAGTAACTGTCGCGGAGGCTGCAAAGTGACGAATCATGTCGCGGATTTTGTTCAGGCACATGGCCGCGGGCTAGTCCTGGTGATCTTGAGTTTCGCACTGGCCGGCGTGCTGATGATCCCCGGCATTCCGATTTCCATCTTTCCGCAGACTGACTTCCCGCGAGTCGTGATTCTGGTTGATAACGGCATCGCCCCTGTCAACGTGCAGATGTTGACGGTCACGCGCCCTCTTGAGGAAGCGATTCGCTTAGTCCCAGGCATCACAACCATGCGCTCGACCACCGGCCGCGGCTCCACCGAGATCAACGTATTCTTCCGTTGGGACGTGGACATTCTGAACGCGCTGCACCTCGTGCAAGGCCGCATTTCGCAGATCACGCCCAACTTGCCGCCGAGCGTGAGGTTCTACGTAAACAGGCTCACCTTCTCCGTGTTCCCGATGGTGGGTTTCAGCGTTACATCGCCAACGCGAAGTTTGTCGGACCTGTGGGACTTAACTTATTACAATTTGGCTCCGAGGCTTTATCGGCTTCCCGGTGTTGCCGAGACGCGGATCGTCGGCGGTCGGCCCCCCGAGTACCACATCCTAGTTGATCCCAAGAAACTGAACGGCTATGGAATGCCGCTCACAAAAGTGGTTGAAGCAATCCGCGGCAGCAACATCATTCAGCCAGCGGGCATGATGCAGGAGAACTACCATCTCTACTTGGCGAGCGTGACGGGGCTACTCGAAAGCAAAGAACAAGTCGAGAACACTGTGGTTGATGTTGTGAAGGGCACCCCCGTCCTGGTGAAAGATCTCGCACAAGTAGTTCCTGGAGAGCGGCCGGTTTACAACGTCGTGACAGCAAACGGTCGCCCCGCGGTTCTCGTCAACGTCTTACAACAACCGGACGGAAACGCCGTGGCAATTGCTGATGCGGTGAATCAGGAACTAAGCGACATCCGAAAGACGCTGCCGCCCGACATCGAACTTTCGACTTACTACGACCAATCCATCCTCGTGCGAGAATCGATTTCGGGAGTTACCGAGAGCATCATCATCGGACTGCTTCTTTCGGTTGTCGTGCTCTTCGGTTTCTTGAAGAACTGGAGGACGACGATCGTCGCCGCCATCGTGATTCCGATCGCCACTTTCATTGCGATTGTCTTCATGCAGCTCTTCCACATGAGCTTCAACCTGATGACGCTCGGTGGAATCGCCGCGTGCATCGGCGTGGTGATTGATGACGCGATCGTGATGGTAGAGAACATCATGGTTCATCTGTCCATGGGAGAGTCGCCGATGGCTGCGGCCAAACGCGCAATCCAGGAGCTGACTCCGGCTTTGATCGGATCGACGCTTACGCCCATTGTTGTGTTCGTCCCGCTTGTCTTCCTGGGCGGGATCACGGCCGTATTCTTCCGCGCTCTGGCGATGACACTCGTGACGGCGCTCTTTGCCTCACTCGTTCTGGCCATCTTCTTCACGCCGGTTCTGGCGGGCCTGTTTCTGAAACCGCGTGCGGCAATTGTGGTCGGGCTGACTGATTCCCGAACCGGTGTGAAGACCGACTTTGAGCAAGCAGAGCAGGCGGGTGAGGGGCGGATTCTTCGATGGTTAACCGCACGCTACGAGGTGGTCTTGCACTGGTCTCTGCTGCATACGAAAAGTATCCTCGCGGGCGCCGCGGCAGTGCTGGTCCTCATTGTCGTGGTCTATTTTCAGTTAGGCAGCGGCTTCCTTCCCGACATGGATGAAGGCGCCTTTGTGCTTGATTATATCATGCCGCCGGGCACCTCATTGGTTGAGACCAACCGGGTTCTCAACCACATCGAGCAGTTTATTCGAGAAACTCCGGAAATCGAGAGTTACTCGCGGCGCACGGGGGCGCGCCTGGCCCTCGCGATTGCCGAACCGAATACCGGCGATTTCCTGATCAAGTTGAAAGAGAAGCGGAGCCGTTCGCTGGATGACGTTACCTCCGAGCTTCGCCGCAAGATTGTCCACTCGGAGCCAGTAATCGACGTCGAGTTCCCGCATATTCTGGAGGATCTTGTGGGCGACCTCGCCTGGGCCCCGCAGCCCATCGAAATCAAGATCTATAACGACGACCCGGTGAAGTTCCAGGCCGTTGGGAAAGCCGTTGAAGAATGGCTGCCGAAGGTTAAAGGGATCGTTGATGTTGTCAACCAGAACATTGTCATCGGCCCGGCGATCAATTTCCGAGTGGACCCCGAAAGTGCCCGCCGGGCCGGCTTTGGCGTCCAAGACGTAGCGGACCAGGAATCTGCGATTCTCGACGGCGAGCTTGCATCCAACATGATCCGTGGAGACAGACTGATTGGTCTGCGCGTTCGATATCCGGCCGAATATAGGTCCAGTTCGCAAAAACTCAAGAGTCTCCTGATCACTTCGCCTACGGGCCAGACTGTGCCCTTGTCGAGCGTGATGCGTGTAGAGATGCAGGAAGGTCAAACGGAAATTCACCGTGAGAATTTGCGGGGCCTGGGCGCGGTGACTGCGCGCTTAGAGGGTCGCGACCTGGGCTCGGCAATGAACGAAATCCAGGCGCGCTTATTTAAGGAGATTTCTATTCCGTCCGGCACCGACATTGAATTCGGCGGACTCTATCAGATCCAGCAGGAGTCATTCGCCGGACTGACGAGAGTATTGTTGATGTCCATGGTTCTCATTTTTATTGTTCTCGTTTTCGAATTCCGATCTTTCTCACACCCCATCGCCATTCTCGGTGCAACGGTGCTGTGCACTTCGGGCGCTCTTCTGGCATTGTATGTGACTCATACGACGCTGAACATTGCTTCGTTCATGGGTGTGATCATGGTCGTCGGCATTGTGCAGAAGAATGGCATTCTCATGCTGGATGCCGAGCGGCACTATACCGAGCAGGGTTACGAGTTGCGATTGGCGATCTTCCACGCGGGCCGGCGGCGTTTGCGGCCGATCCTCATGACCGCCCTTGCGACGATCTTCGGGATGTTGCCGCTTGCGATCGGCGTTGGTTCCGGCGCCCAGCTCTTGAAGCCGCTCGCGATTGCCGTTATTGGCGGCGTGGCCGTCTCCATGGTGCTTTCGGTGATCGTCACGCCGGTACTCTACTTCACCATCCGGCGATTGACTCATCGCTAGACCCGAAGCAACACAACGAGCATCTCTCGGCCGGATCTGAGAATGACAAGAGTTGGCTCGCCATAGCCCCAGCCATGGAGTCCGGCAACGAATTGCTTCTCATATTAAGAAGGAAGACGTTAATGCCTCGATAGGGCTTGCCGGAGACGAGGTTCCTGGGTGGTTCGATGCGCCACGGCTTTCGCCAGGGAATCGCACCTTTCTCCAAGATTACTCAAATTGCTGAGAAAGTTGGGCTTTGGTGGCGCAGCCTGAGTTTTGTAGTAACGGCGAGCTACGAACGGCGCGATAGGCCCGCGCCTGATCCTGAGTACCCGCTCTCCAGCGTTCAGGATGATTCTAGCGCCCGATATCCGATGGCAGGCGTAATCACACTAGAAACTGAAATTCGTTCCTAATATAACTCCTCTGTGCGTTCGAGCCATAAGCAGAGCAGCGCGCTGTGGGGTTACGGATGGAGCTGGTTATAATTCATCCAAAAACAGTGGAAACACATGTCTCTTTTGCGGTTCTGAAGAATCAGAATGAGTCACTACCGGCGCACAACGCCGAATAAAACCCCATCACCAACGGTACTATCGGCACGGAGACAGCAATCTAGGTGGCGTAGCGTGCTTGTGAGGGAATGATCGGTGACAGAAACTTCTTGCAGCCGCCGGGTGTTGTCCCGCGGACCATAGGGGATCGGTTACGTCACCGTTGAGATAACTCGGCAAACGCGTAACCCGCGATAAAAAGCCCTGGTAATCCCCGATTGTGTCCGGTTCAGAATCAAGAAAAACGGGGTTTACAGGAGGTCTAAGGGTAGGGAAACACAGCAATCTAGCGGATTTATTGAGCTTTAGGGAAATTCGCGCTACCGTTTCCCGCTAGCGTTACCAAAGTCGGGTGCGGGCTCTACTTGGAGCCCGTGTGAGAATTGACCCTCAGGCGGTCTTTTTCGTCCATGCCCCGAGAATGGCGCCCATCAGGCACAGCCCTACCAGCGGGTAGAATTCGTTAATCGCGAAGAGTTCCTTCGGCCGCATCTCGTACATGTGCGTCGTGTACGTAATGGGCGCGACGATGCCGACCCAAAGCAACACGCCGATGGCGGCGCCGCGTCCGGCAGTGTTGGCGTTGCGCCAGGAGCACAACTGCGCGAGCACGTAGGCGATCAGCAGGTTTAGGATGAACGTGATGATGTACGGCAGGACTGGATTCATGCTCCCCGCCTGCGCTTCCGTCATGTTTTCGAGCGCCATCCATCGCTGTCTGAACAGCACGCCGTACCAGAGCCCTCCAAGCAGCCAGTACGATGCGGCGCAAACGGCCACCGCCAGATAATTGGTTTTCATCATTCGCTCCTTTGCATGTGGATGCGGCCGCCGAACTGTTTGCGAGCCCTGTGGAAAGCGCGAGCCGGCATTTGGCGGGAGTCTGCTTTCGTCAGCCCGGGAAGTCAAGCGCAAAGCATTCTGGTCGCGGTTTTCCGGGCCGGGAATTCATTCATTTCACAAAGATGCATGGCGAGGTTCGATGTGTGCCGCCGCCGGACTGGAAGCGTATTTTCGTGGACTAGAGAGAGGAAAATGGGTGCCACGGCCTCTATTGCCGGGGCACCCACTCGAGTTACCGCAATCGGCTGACGGTCAGTATTTCTTCCAGGTGAACGAATCGAGCATCCAGGGGCCGACCGTGAAGTCCTTGTTCTGCAGCCTGCGGTCATAGTGGACAGCGGTGCCGCCCATGTCCGTCATGTCTTTGCCGATGACAGCCCCGTACCAGTCCGTGTTGCCAGCAAACGAGAAAGCGGCATTCGGGGCATACAGGAGCCCCACGGCATTTGCACCACCCTTGAGACTGATCGTGCCAGTTCCCGCATAGAGGATCTGGAAGCTCGTCGGGTCATAGTTTCCGGTGGTATTGGTCAAGCCGCCGCCGGTCAACTGTACAACTGTTCCGCCACCGCTGCCGGTCACATTAAGGATCACAGGAACGGAATCGAGGACCAGCGCTGTATTTCCCGTTTCGCTCAAGCTGTCGATATTGTATATCCCGGTTGCCAGATGGAGGTCTTTGTTCGCCGTTAAGCTGAGATTGCGTAGGTTCATCGTTCCGCCAGGAATGGTCGGAGCTAGAGTCATGATGCTACTCGTCTTGACGCAAGTGCCGCCTGCAAGCAGCATTGTGGCCACTGAGGGACAGGGTGAATTGGTTGTAATGTCATCTGTGCCTGGAGGTGGAATGGTTGGTACAGGGTACACAACGGGTTGAGGCAGTTCCACCAAGCCTTGTGTGACGTGACCTGATGTGTCCGTCCATGCAGTGACGTTTCCGGCGGTGCAGGTGCCAACGCCAGTACGGGGAGTGGACAGGGTGCCGTTAATGGTAGTGGGATTACCGTTTGTTGCGAGGTTCCCATTGGTACCCACATTTCCGAAGGTGGCTGACGTGACCGGAACTCCGCCGCTCAATGCGGCGGTGTCGTCGTAGCTATTGGTGTTGCCGCCCCCGCCGAATTGGAGAGCGCCGCAGCCATTGTCGGTCGCGAACGCCGCATAATTGAAGGTCGGCGTCCTGTGCTTCTCCAGAATAGCGGAAACCTGTACTTTGGCATTTCGAACTGTGCTGATGCTGCCCTCCGAAACGATTTGCCAGGTCTGCACCGTCGTGGGCGTTGTAGAACCGAATGCCTTGAATGTCGGCGGCATGGAAAGTAGCCTTGCATACGTATTGTAATTGACTGTCGTATTGCCTGCGGTGACGCTGCCCTTCCCGACGCCAGATGTATTGAAAGCGGTTTGGATAGAGGAGACCGGATAGTTCGAAGCCTGGCTGCTCATAGCTGACAGGATCACATCGTGCCCACTGGTTGCGGTCGACGGGTTTTGCACCGGTGATACGGTCGTGTTATAGGCAGTGGTCGGGTCGCCGACTCCTCCCGGCTGCGTATAGGTGTTCACAATGTAATTCGCCGCCGAGTTGATACCGGCTTCCGCCCCATCCCTTGATTGCGACATGAGACGGTAATTGAGGCTGGACCAGGTTTCAGTCTGTGAAATAAACATCAGGGAAACAGCCATGACCGACAACACAAACAGCAGGATTAGTGTCAGGATGAGCGCTATCCCTTTTTGAGGTGCTCTGTTCATAAGATTCCTCGATTCCTAGTATTAGGGCAAAAGACTCGTTACCGCCGCAGGCACCGGCTGGATGCGATTGGCCACGCCGGCGCTGGCGAGTTGCCATCCCTCGAAGACGTTGCGCGGCGAAACGTTCAACAAAGCCTTGGTCTCCTGCTGAAACTGATTGGTCTTGGGGTCTTTGATCTGCGTCTGCACGGTTAAAGTGACGGACACGTCCACGACGTAGGTGTCGGGGGCCACCGTCTTCTCCTGGTATTTGAAGCATGGCGCAGGCGTAGTCGTGCCGGGATCAGGTGGATTGGCCAGGATGTTGGACAAGACAATCATCGAGGGGCCGACAGCAGGCTTCGTCGCGCCGGGAGCAATGGTCACGACATTGCGGTATAGATTATGGGCGGCCGTGTCGCAATTGTACTCAATGTACTCCATGTTTCCGTCGTCGTTGATGTCGCCGTACAGTTTCAAGAGGAAGTCCCCGGAACCGTTCGTCGCACTTTTCGGTATGATTCCGCTGGCAAAGGTTCCTGCAACCCTGACCGGTGCATTGACGGCATGTGCGATGGTAAATACCGCCGTTATTGTATTCGTGGCTGTAATGACGGTCGTCGCCGTCACGGTCTCCTCATTGTCGCCGGTGTCAATCACAAGCCCCTCATTATTGAACATGCCTGCGGCAGAGCTCACAACAACTGGTGTTGCAACGCCGAGGTTTGCAGTGGTCACTGCCCCGCTTAGCGTGACAGCAGCGGGCAAGGAGATTTTTCCTGCCTGGCCGATTTCCTGTTGAAGTAATTCTGTTGCGCTGCGAACGCTGCTGTGCATTTCCGTCCGATTCGCAACCGAGCCCTGCGTCAGCGTCATCTGCATCATTGCGGACATCACGATTCCCGTGACCCCCAGGAGAATGACGAGTGCGATCATCATTTCCAACATTGAGAATCCAAGTTGCCGCCCCCTCCATACTCGTTCTCCGATTTTTTTAATAGGCGACACGTGGCCTCCTCAGAATGGACTTGACTTCAGCGACGCTAGAGTCGATTGCGGAAGTGCTCCTGCCGGTGCCCCCACCTGCCGCCGCACCTTCGTCGTGACGGTGATCTGCTTCAAATTCGTCGAGAAACTTGAAATCTGCCATACGCGGATGTAGTACCAGCTGCCGGTAGACGTGGAGGGCTGGCCGCTGAGGTCCAGGTAGTCTACATAGCCGGTCCCGGGAGTGGTCACCGGAGAACTGGGGTTAGAACTGCCGCCGATTGCCAGACCACTTCCACCTGTAGAGCTCGGCGGAAACGTGGTTGTATCCGTCGTTGTATCGCCATATGAAAGGCTGTTGAGCTGTTCCATCTTGTCCTGAGCGTACTCGGCGGTGCGGGCAGCCAAATGGCCCTGATTCTCCGTAGTCGAAATCGCCACTGTTGCCATCGTGATGATCCCCACGCTGGCAATGAGCAGGATGGCGAGCGCGATCATCGTTTCGAGCAGGGACATACCCGTCTGTGATGGACGATGAAGCGGCCGATACAGTGGTTTCCTATCCATGACTCTCCTTACCGTTGCTTCCAATTTGCCGTGGACGCTTCAGTGCGCCACACCCGAGACATGCCTGTGCCGGACACCGTTACGCCGGTAACCGTCCTGCCGTCCGTAATGTAGATGGCATCGTTGGGGGTCGGCACACCAGCGGAGGTGATTGGTATTCCCCGAGAATTAAAGATGATGCATGCTGTGTTCGTAGTCCCGGCGCAAACCGGCGCCTGTCCTAGCGCAGCCTGCGTGTTGGTGGGCGGAGTGCTCAGGGAACCATAGCCGAAGGACACGCCTGTTGCGAGGGGTTGATTTCCGGTGCAACTATTTGGACAGCCATCGGTTGTCCAAGTGGCAGTTCCAGATTGCTGCCACTCTACCCGAAACGTGTTCGCGGAAAGATCCGCATATACCCGTGCGCGAGAAAAGTTTGATGCCGCCCGCATCTTCGCCATTACGATCGCACCATTTAGGTCGCGCGCGTCGCCTGCAGTTCTCAGCTCGTCGACCATCGTCATAAGCTTGGGGATCCCCAAGGCGGCGAGGACGACCACGATGATTGTCACAAGCAATACTTCGACGAGGGAGAAGCCGTACTCTCCCAAGTTCCGAAAATCCCTGTCTTTTTTTCGCATATGCTTCAGCATTGTTATAAGTCCATCGCCGTGCACTTGTATTTGAGCATCCTGGATGCCAATCTCTTTTTTCAAGCAACCACTTTGATCACAAAGGTTTACGGTCAATTTGCCCGAATGGGAAGATTCATCTGAATGTTGACCCGTAACAAATGGTTACATTTTTTCAAATTGTCTCCAAGGAAGTCTTCTTCATGTAGAACTATCGGCAGGAACCGCGATTTCTGGAGCAGTTCGACAGCAATACGGCCTCCTTGTTCCTTGCCGGCGGCCCTGCGACCTTGACGGTAACCGCCACTGGATCTTGTGGATAGATACTACCGCGATCTAACTTCCTCTGCTCTTGATCCAGAATCGTGAATCCGGGCCGAAAACGGCCGGACTCTTTATCAGGGCCGCCGATTGCATTGCTGCGAACGCCGGTTCCCCGGGAAGCCTGGGCGGTGCTCGTGTGTTTCAGCGGCAAATGGAAGATTTTGCTGCGGGGTATTCCTGACTGATCGTTATGGGCCCGGCCGCACCCGCGCCGAAAAAGGCGCTGCGGATGACGGCACCGTGCATGCTGACTGCGCCGGCCAGCCGGGGTCGCTTGCGGAGTTCCGGCACAGCCCTGTCGAACTGTAGATCACATCCCCCAGCGTCACGGGGCCGTCGAGCGGCTCGGCATAGATCTGGTAACTCTGCGATGTCCCAACCGGCAATCGTTCGAATACATAGGAGCCGTCGAATTGTGCTGGGCCGGGATCGCTGCAGCTCCATCCGGCGATGGTTGCGGCCGCGACGGCGCCGGTAGCGTTGTCCACAGCGACGACTTGCGCGGGGAAGATGCCGGTCACCCCGGCCGGCGAAACGGGCAGCACCAGGGGATTTGCCGGCAGGACGTGTCCGCGGATTGTGCCCACGTGTATTGTGTCGCTCGGGTCCGGATAGAGCACGCGCAACCCCGTGCGGTCGTCGTCGGATAGCGGCGCATCAGGCGACTGCGTTCCTGGTCGGACGCCGGTGAATTGTCCCGGCGGGGGCGCGAAGGGAAACATCATCGCCCTCCATACGGCGGAGTGACTGAAGCCGAAGGTGTGGCCGAGTTCGTGCGTCAGGATCGATTCGAGATCATAGGCGTTCGGGTTTGCGGAGAGCACCGCCGGAGTCGCGAACTTTGTTGTAGCGTCGGCGGGCCGCAACAGCACATCGGCGTCGAGAATCTGGCCGACGAATGTCGAAGGTAGCGTGCTTGAAGAGAGCTGTTCGCCCGCGATATCGGCAGACACCACGCGCGTGAACGCCAGGACGCCCACGGCGAACGCCGCGTTATTCTGGTTGAGGCAGATCGAATTCAGTCCGTCTGAGGAGGTGCAGGCTACAACCGACGATGTGCGTTGCAGCGTACCGAGCGATGAAGGCTTGAGTGAGCTGCCGGGAACGCCCGTCCAAGCGCCCAACGATTGCTGGATCACGCTCTCGATTTCGTTGAGTCTTCCGGCCGAGGTCTGGTCCGCAGTCAGAATTGTGACGGGGCTGGTCCCGAGCGACGTGCTCCACTGCCGATTGATCGTGCCCGGCGTGGAAACATCGAAGCGCGTAAGTTGCGGGCACGCGGTCCCGCCCGACATTCCTGGCGCCTGCCGCATGTCCCCGACGGCAGAACCCAGCGCGTACGCTCCTGCGCAAGCCGCGGTCGCCTGCAAGAGAAAAAGCCACGCCACAGCGGCGGATGCCGCACTGCGGACCTGACAGCAGGTATGGATTGTCATCGTATTTTCTCCTGTGTGCGCGGAAGTGCGGCCGCGACACGTTCGCGGAACTGTTCGATCGGCATCCAGCGGACACCTTCAATACGGAACGCGCGGGTCACCGTGTCGAAGACCGCAAAAGTGCTCGAATCCTGCGTTACGGTTTCGCGGCCGGTGCGCGGGTCGTGGCCGATGCGGAATGTTCCCTCGACCCAGCCCGCCACCGAGAATCCTCCCCTGCGCGATCGTTCTAGAAACACGACTGCCTCATCGCCGGCATGGAATCTTGGCGTGCCGTCCACGGCGGCGGTCACATGTCCGACGCGCCCGCCCGGCAATCGCACTGTGATTTGTGCTGGCAGAGCGCCCTTCATCGTCTCGACGACTTCAAAACTCGTTACGGTCCAGATTCCGCCGTTTTCCCAGCGCGATTCAGCGTCCAGGCAGCGCACGCGCGCCACGGCATCGGCTGCCACGCTCAATTGATCGAGGCTCAGCCGTGCCAGTGTCGTCGCGCGGATCGTTGCTGCAGTTGACAGGAGTACCGCAATTATCAAGGGGATTTGCATTCGGATTCGCATTAGCGCACCTCAATGGCCCCGGTTCCGGCGGCCTTGTCTTTGCTCGGGTTCTCGACGAAGAGTGTTCGCATACCCACCGCGGCCGTAGCGGGGATCTGCAATGTCAGGTGAATGATTCCCAGACCCAGCGGTTCGCGATTCGTAATCGTAATGTCCGCCGGAGCCGGTCCGCTGAGTGCGTACGTGAAGGACGCATCGAGACCACTCACGGAGAAGACGCACAGGTCCGCCGCTGCTGTGCCGATTGACGGCCGGAGGATGATGACCGGGCTGCCGCCGAGCGTGCAGGACGATGTCGCCATCATGTAGATCCCAATTGCGGCCACGTTCAAGCTCACGTTGCCTGAGGCGCCCGACCCGCCATTGGTGCTCAGCTCCACCACCACGATGTCTTCGCCCGTCGCCGAAGGCGCCCCGGGAGTCAGTGGTATTATGTCCGGCCCGGACCCCGGAGCCAGCACAACGAAAGTAACTGCATTCGAAAATGTCCCGTCAGGATTCTGCAGGCCCACGATGAGATTTCCCGCAAACGACAGATCGGCCGCCGTAAGTGACGTCGTGCATTGCGTGGCTGACGCGCAGGATGTGCTCCGTGCGGTGCCTGCAACCTGAATCGTTGAACCAGGGCCCGGGCTCGATGAAATGAAGTTGCCCCCGGAGATCTTCAAAGTGAAACCGCCTGGCGACCCGGCATAGGCACTCGATGGTGCGAGAGACGAGATACTCGGGCCGCTGGAAATATTCACGGTCGCCGTGCCTGATTGGCTGGTGTCCTCCGAACTGGTGGCGGCGATGCTGATCAGATTCGGCGAAGGGGCCGAAGACGGCGCGACATATAGCCCCGACGAGTCAATGGACCCGCATGCCCCCGGGACGCCGCATCCCGCTCCTGCAACGGTCCACGTCACCTGCTGATTATCGGTGCCCACAACTGTTGCGGTGAAACGCTGTTGACCGCTGCTCGCCAGCGTGGCGTTGCCCGGCAATACGCTCACGACGATATGCGGCAGGATCGTGATGCTTGCCGAGGCGCTCTTGCTACTGTCAGGCTGGCTCGTCGCCGTCAGCGTGACAGGGTTGGGTGATGGCACGCCAGCAGGCGCCAGATAATCGACGCTGCCGCCATTGCTGGCTGAAATCTGCTGGCACGGGACTGACCCCGTAACGCAAATCTGCCCGGCAGAAGCGCTTCCACCTGCGATGCCGTTGACCTGCCAGGTCACGTTCTGATTGGCCGTGTTGTTCACCTGGACGGTGAAAGCTTGCCGGTGGCCGACGGCGCGGGTCGCGCTTGCGGGCGTCAGTTTGACGTTGGTGGCAGCCGTAAAAGCAACCGTCGCGCTCGCGGAAATGCTGGGATTTGCGTTGCTTCGCGCCCGCACCGTGACCGAGCCGCCCGGCGGCAAACTCAGCGGGGCCGTGTACGTCGTATAGTCGGGATCGGTTTGCGAGTTCACGATCGTTCCGACTGTGGTGTTGCCTCCTACGACGCCGCTGACGTCCCACGTCACCGTGGCGTCCTGCGCGCCGGTCACGACGGCATGAAACGCCTGTGCGCTCCCCAGCGCTACGGTCGCGGCAGTCGGCGACACCGTGACGCTGACGGTGGAAAGAATCGTCACGGACAGCGCTGTCGCCTTCGAAGGATCGGCAAGCGGTGTTGCCGTGATTTGTACGGTTGCAAGCGCCGGGGGAAACGAGGGCGCCATATACAGGCCGCCCGAAGAAATCGTACCGCAGGCAGCTCCGGAGCAGCCCAAACCTGAAACGCTCCAGGAAATTGCCACGCTCGGATTGGAATTGGCCGCCGGAACCAGCGTCGCTGTGTAGCTGGCTGTCGCGGCGGCGTTGACGGATGCAGGTCCGGCCACCGTCAGCGAGAACGAACTCGTGATGGTGATCGCCGCCGCGCCACTCTTGGACGGGTCCGCGACACTGATGGCTGCTACGGAGACAATCGGCGGGGCCGTTAGAACTTGCGGGGCCGTGTACGTTCCTGCCGGATCGACTGCGCCGCATGCGGCTCCGGAACATCCGCTTCCTGAGACGATCCAGTTGACTGCCCGGTCGGGATTGCCTGCGGAGTTCACGGTGGCCGTGAATGCCCGCGTGGCGCCCAGTTCCACAGGCATCGTCTGCGGCGACACGGAAACCGAGACGTCGGTCGTAATGGTTACCACCGCGGTGGCGCTCTTTGAGCTGTCTGCGGTACTGGTGGCCTGCACATTGGCCGTACCGGATCTGGGCAGACCGCGCGGCGAGGTGTAGACGCCAATGGTGCTGATGGTTCCGACCGTCGCATTGCCGCCAGGAATTCCGTTCACACTCCAGGTCACGGCTGTGTTCGTCGAATTGCTGACGACCGCCGTAAATGCTTGTGGCTCGCCGAGCAGCACCGAAGCCGATGCCGGCGTGAGGCTGACGGTCACGCCTGAAGGAGGGGGCGGTGACGGAGCCGGGCCAGCGACTCCGCCACAGCCCAGGAAAGACGCAGCGAAAAACAATGCGGGACACCAACGAAACGAAACATTCGTCAAACTGCGGCGCCCGCCATATGCCGTGCCCCCTTCCATGCATCAACGGATTGCACGCGCTGTGCCAGCGTGGAGCATTCACAGAAATGGTTACAGTGTGGATAGCGCGATCCATGTTTGAGGAGGAGAGATCAGCTGACAAGTCTTTCGCCATGGGCAGGTTACACAGAATTTTGTTCGGCGGTGCGGATGGGGACACGAGCAGACGCAAACCGCATGAAGGCGTGCTTGCCTCGAATCCGGTTTCAAATCGGGAAGGGTAGGTCGTTCAATTGTTTCAGATTGGTGCAGCGCGCAATTCGATGCCAAGCCAGATTGCGGGAGATCCATCGCGCGAGATCAACTGTTGACACACCAGCAAATGGTTTGAATAATTCATCCATGCCCCGTCCCGAAGCGGTCCGCCGGGTCAAGAGCTACTCCGCAGCGACCGGCTATGTTTATCAATATTATTTTTACGAGGTGGAAAAGGCCCGCCGCGGGTCGTCCTCGGGGACGGAATACGTTTACATGGTTTCGGTGGATCGTAAGCGCGTATTCCCGGTGCGCATTTTCGTTCAACTGGATGCGATGAAGGAATGGTCTGCGCGTACTGGGCAACAACTCACCGGCACCGAGGAATACGCTGTCGCCAAGATGCGCCTGTTCCAGGCATTCGATGAAATCGAAGGTCTGGCCGCCAAACCTCCTGATCTAACCGTCGATGATTCGAACCTGGGGACTCTGCTATCGCTGCTAGATCTCTAATTTCCTGCGTAAGATCCTGCGATTCCGCGTGTCGCTGACTCATCCCGGCAGGAGAGTCTTGAAGTTCAAGTGCGATAAATATCGCAATCGAAAAAAGGCGTTGCCAGTGAAAGCCGCGCTCCAGTCCTTCGAACTCCCAAAAAGTTCTGTTCAGACTGGTTTTCGAAACATTTCGGTGAGCGCCGTTGCCAGCTTTGGCTGCACAAACCGGTAGCCGGTCTGTTCGAGCTTCGAAGGCCTCACCCGCTGGCTGGCCAGCAACAGCGCATCGGCCATTTCCCCCAATGCCAGACGCAGCGCAAACGCCGGTGCGGGAAAAAGGGCGGGCCTGCGCAATGTTTTGGCGAGACCGCGCGTGAAATCGGCATTCTGAACCGGGTTCGGCGTCACGGCGTTGGCCGGCCCGGAAACTCCGGAGTTTGTAAGCGCAAAATGGATTGTCCCTACGGCTTCTGCAAGAGTGAGCCACGACATCCACTGACGGCCCGAACCGAGCCGCCCCCCTACACCCAGCTTGAAAGGCAACGCCATGCGCGGCAGCGCGCCTCCATGCGCCGCTAAGATGATTCCAAACCGCAGCATTACCACGCGCGCTCCGAAATCGGCCCCGCGCGCGGCTTCCGACTCCCATTCACGGCAGAGCCCCGAAAGAAAATCGCTACCCGGGGCGCTGGTCTCCGTGAGAGTTTCATCGCCGCGATCGCCGTAATAGCCGATTGCCGAAGACGCTACGATGACCCGTGGCGGGCGCTGCAATTTGGAGAGAACTCCGATCAAATGCCGGGTCGCTTCAATCCGGCTTGTGCGCAACAGATTCTTGCGTGGCGCATTCCATCGCCCATTTGCAATCGACGCGCCAGCCAAGTGGACCAAGGCGTCTGCACCCTCAGCGGCTGCTGCGTCGAACTGACCGCCGGCAGGATCCCATCGGACGGTTTGCGCCCGAGCGCTGCTTGCGTTCCGTTGGCCGGTTTCCGGCCGCACCAGCCGCGCGATCGCGTGGCTCTCCCGTTCCAGCGCTTCGATCAGCGACGTTCCCAGGAATCCCGTTGAGCCCGAAACTAGGATGCGCATTGGCGGAACCTCCCTCGGCCCATGTCAAGCTACGGCTGCGCGCCACCGAGGTCAATCTAATTTCTAGAGTGAATCCGCCGCCCCTTTCAGCTATATCAGGATATTCAAATTTTCAGAATCCTTCGATCCCAGCAGTTAAATTTCAGCATCTTCGCGGCCGTATTGCGCCTCATGCTCACGCGCGAGCCCCCGGGTGGAACTTTCCCTCCTGCGCGGATAGAATACACATATGCATGTGCGCGTGCTTTTCTTTGGCCGGTTGAAAGACATTGTTGGCAGATCGGAAGAGGAGACCGAACTCTCCGAAGGGGCCCGCGTCGAGGATTTGTTTGCGCGCTATGGACGCAGGTTTCCCGAGCTTGCCCAGTTCCGGTCTTCGGTGGTCGCGTCCGTGAACCAGGAATTCGCCGAATGGCGCGCTCCGCTTTCCTCCGGGGACGAGGTCGCGTTTCTTCCTCCCGTTAGCGGAGGCGCTGTGCCGGCAGGCGCCGCGGTTGAGGAGAATCTCTGCGCGCTAATCCGAAAGCCGATTGCGACGGCGGAGATCGTTGCACAACTGAAAGCTCCGCCCGATGGGGCGGTCGTCGTGTTTGAAGGCATCGTGCGCAACCACTCAGGCAATCGGGCAACGCTGTACCTGGAGTACGAAGCATACGAGGTGATGGCCATCGCCAAAATGCGCGAAATCGGCGACCAAATGCGTGAAAAATTCTCAATCCGGCGTTTCGCCATGGTTCACCGGCTCGGGCGACTCGAAATCGGCGAGACCTCGGTGCTCATCGCCGTCTGCTCAGCGCACCGAGCTGCCGCGTTCGACGCCTGCCGCTTCGGTATTGATACGCTCAAGCGCACCGTGCCCATCTGGAAGAAGGAGTTTTTCCGCGACGGCGCCACGTGGGCTGAAGGAGAAATTCCTTCCGCATAAGCAATCCTTTTCGCTCTGGCAGGAATCTACCCTCTTTGCGAATGACTCCTCAATTGCACCACGCGAGAGGTTTAAAGTGAACGTGCCGGAACGTCGCGTCGCGGCAGGATTCCGCCTAGTGCTCCCCTTTGCGCTCGCTGGGGCTCTGATGTTGATTGCCGCCTCACCGCGAATGCGAATCGAGGCGCGGCAACGCACTGATCAGGACCAGCGCGGCCGCATCCGTTCCGAGGTCAGCCTGGTCAGTAGCCTCGCCAGCGTGTTGGACAAAGACGGCCACCCAGCGCTCGATCTCGCGCCAGACCAGTTCGAAATCTATGAGGAAGGCGTTAAACAAAAGATCGAAATCTTCGAGCCGGAAACGCAGCAGCTTCTGGACCTTACCCTAATGATCGATTCGAGCCTGAGCGAAATCAAGGAACTCGAATTCGAAACCGAGGCCGCCTCTCGTTTCATCCAGAAACTCGTGCGTCCCGGAGACCGCCTGGCGCTTTATGAATTTGCAGATGCGGTGACGCAAATCGCGCCGTTTTCCTCCGACGTGCCCATGCTGCAAGGCGCGCTCAAGCGCATCGTTCCCGGTGACGGCACGGCGCTATACGATGCGGTGTACCTGGGCGCGCAGGCGCTTGCACGCAATCCCTCAGGACGCCGGCGTGTGATTGTGCTCGTCACCGACGCCGGCGAGACGACCAGCCGCGCTGACTTTGAGACCGCGCGGCGCGCCGCCCTTCGCGCCGACGTCCTTCTGTACACGATCGTCGTGCGCGTCGTGAAGTCGGAAGGCGGCCGCAACACGGCCGGAGAGCACGCGCTTGAGACCATTGCGGATTCGACGGGGGGAGCGACCTATTTTCCGAACGGAGCCGGCGAACTCAGTGAAATGTTCGACCGCATCGGCCGGGAGCTCCGCACGCAGTATCGCCTCGGCTATTATCCCGATCCGCGGCCTCCCGCCGGTACCTACCGCGCGCTCGAAGTGCGCGTCAAATGCGAATGCAAGGTGCGCAGCCGAAAGGCATACTATTCCGGCGGACATCTTGACTGATTGCGCCTGTCTTACGCAGCAAACTTCTGGCATGATCCCCACCAGGGACAAACGAACGGCATGAATCTATTTCTCGAAGTGGCCATCGAAGCGGCGCGCGAAGCGGGAGGCATTCTGCTGGCGGAGTTCGACCGGCCGGTAAAGATCAGCTACAAGGGCGAAGTCGATATCGTGACGCAGGCAGACAGGCGTTCCGAGCAAGCCATCGTGACGCGCCTGCGCACGCATTTCCCGAAGCACGCGATTGTCGCCGAGGAGGGCGGGGGCGCCGAAACCGAGTCGCCATTCCGCTGGCACGTGGATCCACTCGACGGCACCACCAATTTCGCGCACGGATACCCGTGCTTTGCGGTTTCGATTGGGCTGGAGGAAGCGGGAGACCTGATCGCGGGCGTCATTTATCAACCGGTGAGCGGAGAACTGTTCACGACTGTTCAAGGCGAGGGCGCGTACCTGAATCAGAAGAAAATCCACGTTTCCGCGATTGAAACGCTCGCGACGAGCCTGCTGGCTACCGGCTTTCCGAGCGTAAAACGCGCGCAGAATCCGAACATTCACTACTACTGGGATTTTACACTGCGGTCGCACGGGGTGCGGCGCGACGGATCGGCTGCGCTGGACCTCGCCGCGGTTGCTTGCGGCCGGTTTGATGGATTCTGGGAATTCGGCCTGCACTCGTGGGATACCGCAGCGGGTATCCTCCTCGTGCGGGAGGCGGGAGGAGTTGTGACCCGCTTCGACGGTCAGCCGTACCAACTCGGCGATCGAGAGCTCCTGGCGTCGAACGGCCACGTTCATAGCGAGATGAAGCAAATTGCGGCAGACATCGCCGAGCGCTCGGCGACGCAAGCCTCGCTCTAGTTCGAAGAGGACACTGCGGGCCGATGGACTTGCTCTTGAAATCCGTGCGTAACGTTTTGCACAAAACCCGCTAAAACGTTGTGTTGACTCAGCTTCCGGCCAGTGTTAGGCTCGCCGAGGTTAAAGTCTATATTTCTGAGGGATGATGGGGAATAGTCTTACTTTTCCGGTACCGGGAAGCGCGAGTCTGGGAGACAGGCTCGCCCGCTGGATGAGCCGTTGGCGGCGCGGCGGAATCGAACAATACGCGGCTGCAGAAACTCTCCCCGCCCTCATGGGATGGACTGCGGGCGAGCGGTTTACCGTAAACGAAGAGCGCATTTGGCTTGATGCCCTCCCTGAAGTGTTCAGTGGTCTGCGCGTGGTACAAATCTCGGACATTCATCATGGGTTGTTCCTGCCCCAGGAATGGCTCGCCGAAGCCGTGCACCAGACGAATCGCCTCAACGCGGATATCGTTGTGCTCACGGGAGACTTCGTCAGCTATTCGCGCGCGAATATCGAGCCTGCCGCGGAAATTTTGAGCCGGCTGCGAGCGCGGCACGGGGTGCTCGCGGTCCTCGGAAACCACGATTTTCGGGTAGGCGCAGACGCAATGGCCTCGGCATTGCGGCGGCAGCGTATCGAAGTCCTTCGTAA
Organism: Terriglobia bacterium; assembly: GCA_041488495.1. GTDB lineage: Bacteria > Acidobacteriota > Terriglobia > Acidiferrales > UBA7541 > Palsa-360. Next base: position 117,817 of record JBGPPL010000006.1, on the reverse strand, counting down.
TCAGCATATTACACTGCAATTTGGCGGCGCATCCGTGTATGTGGCCGGAGTGGACGATTACGGCTACGGCGCGGACGTGCGGCGCGCGGTGCGCGGCATTCCGCGCGATGCTGCGACGATCCTGCTCGCACACAATCCGCGCATCATCTCGCTCGCTGCCCGACACGACGTGAGCCTGGTCCTCTCCGGGCATACGCACGGCGGACAGGTGAACCTGCCGCTGCTTGGAACCGTCTACGGCCGTTCTCCCGAGCGTCTGCGGTACAAAATTGGGTGGGACCGGCTGGGAACGACACAAATCTATGTCAGCCGGGGAATTGGCACGATCGTATTGCCGTGGCGGCTGCGCTGCCCGGCCGAGATTACGCACCTGGAGTTGCTCTCCGGTGCGTCCGAGGCTTCCCGCAAAGCGGCCGCAGCCTGATCCCGCAAAAGCATGCGCGTCGTTGATCTCATCCGCCGCAAGCGAGACTCTGGCGAACTTACCCGCGAAGAAATCGAAGAACTGATCGCCGCATATACCCGCGGAGATATTCCTGACTACCAGATGTCCGCGTGGCTGATGGCCGTGGTGCTGCGCGGAATGAGCCGTCCGGAAATATCCGCGCTGACCGAAGCGATGCTGCACTCGGGCCGCGTGCTCGACTTTTCCGACCTGCCGGGGAGGAAAGTGGACAAGCATTCGACCGGTGGCGTGGGCGACAAGCCGTCGCTGGTGATCGCTCCCATTGTCGCGGCGGGCGGCGTGAAGGTGCCGATGATTAGCGGGCGCGGCCTGGGACATACCGGCGGCACACTCGACAAGCTCGAAGCCATTCCCGGTTTCAACGTCAATTTGTCACTGGCTGATTTCCGGCGCGTGCTGGAGACGTGCGGCTGCGCCTTGATCGGGCAGACGGCGGAAATCGCGCCGGCGGACAAGAAGATTTACGCCCTGCGCGACGTCACCGGCACCGTGGAAAGTCCGGCGTTGATCTGCGCGTCCATCATGAGCAAGAAATTGGCCGAGGGGATCGACGCGCTGGTGCTGGATGTGAAGACCGGGTCCGGCGCGTTCATGAAAAATATCGAGGATGCGGCGAATCTGGCTGAGCTGCTCGTCGAGACGGGCAAGCGCTTGGGGAAGAATGTCGTGGCGCTGCTGACTGACATGAACCAGCCGCTCGGCCGCAAGGCCGGCAACGCCATGGAGGTCGCCGAGTCGATCGAGGTGTTGAGCGGCGCGGGCCCCGCTGACCTGCGCGAGTTGTGCCTGGAACTGGCGGCATGGATGTTCTACCTGGGCGAGCGCGTGAAGACCGTGGAAGAAGGGAAGAAGCTTTCGGCGGACCTGATCGCGTCCGGGCATGCGCGAGAAAAATTCCGGGAAATCGTGGGGCTCCAAGGCGGGGATGTGGGGGTGGTGGACGATCCGCGGCGGCTCGCGCACGCGCGGCAGACACACGACGTTACCAGCCCAGCCGGCGGATACATTGCCGGGACGCAATGCGAACAACTGGGCGTGGCATGCGTGGTGCTCGGTGGCGGCCGGGAAAAGAAGGAAGACACGATCGACCCGGCCGTGGGCCTCGAGTTTCACAAACGCATCGGGGACGCCGTGAAGCGCGGCGAACCGCTGTGCACGCTGCATTACAACGCCGGTGGACGGCTTGCGGAAGCGCGGCACCTCGTCGAGACCGCCTACCGGATCGAGCCGGAAAAGCCGAAGACGATTCCACCGCTCATATACCGAATGATCGGCGCAGCATAGGGCCGGTCTAACTCGATTTCCACATCCCACGATATTCCGCGCCATGCTAATGTGACGGTGATTTCCCCGGGAACGCGGGGGCGCAAGGAGGCACCGGATGGCGCGATTCACGGGCGTGCTCGGGTTGCTCGCCATTCTGGCGTTGGCGTATCTGTTTTCGACCAATCGCCGCGCCATCCAGCTGAAAACGGTGGCGTGGGGGCTGGGGCTGCAGATCACGCTCGCGTTCCTGGTGCTGCGGTGGACCTTTGGTCAGGAGCTGTTTTTACGCATGGGCAACGGCGTAAACAAGCTGCTGTCTTATGCCTTCGCGGGATCTGAATTCCTCTTCGGGGAGCTTGGGAAGCAGCATTCATCGCTCGGGTTGATCTTCGCTTTTCAGGTGCTGCCGACAATTATTTTTATCGCCTCGCTTTTTGCGCTGCTGTATTACCTCGGCGTGATGCAGGTCGTAATTCGGGGAGCAGCCCGGGTGATGCAGCGCTTCATGGGCGCCAGTGGCGCCGAGTCTCTGAATGTTGCGGCGAGCATTTTCATGGGGCAGACCGAAGCGCCGCTGACCATCCGCCCGTTCCTCCCGGACCTAACGCAGTCCGAGCTGATGACGGTCATGACCAGCGGCATGGCTCACGTTTCGGGCGGGATCATGGCGGCCTACATCGCGTTTGGAGTCGAGGCGCGGCACCTGCTGACGGCGGTGATTATGACCGCGCCGGGAACTTTGCTCGTCGCGAAAATGCTGGTCCCGGAAACCGAGCAGCCGAAAACCATGGGCACCGTGCACATGGAAAATCTGGAGCGGGACTCCAATTTTCTAGCGGCAATTGCGCGCGGAACCAGCGACGGGCTGCGCCTGGCGGTGAACGTCGGGGCGATGCTGGTATCGTTCCTGGCGCTGATTGCACTGACCAACGGACTCCTGGGCGGCATTCATAACTGGCTTGGCGGCCACGGCATGATGTGGTTTCCGACGAGCCTGCAGCAGATTTTCGGTTGGGGCTTCGCGCCGGTTGCATGGATCATCGGGGTGCCCTGGCACGACTGCGTGCAGATCGGAAACCTGCTTGGCACGCGCATGGTGCTAAACGAACTGGTGGCGTTTTCGTTCCTCGGACCGATGAAAGGGACGCTCGATCCGCGATCGTTTACGATCGCCACCTTCGCGCTGTGCGGATTCGCGAACTTCGGTTCTATCGGGATGCAGATCGGCGGGATCGGCGCGCTCGCTCCGAATCAGAAATCACAGCTCGCGAGGCTTGGCATCCGCGCCATGCTCGCCGGAACTATGGCGAACTTGATGTCGGCCTCGATTGTGGGGATTTTCCTGAAATGAGCGCATCCGGAAAAGCGAAGACGAAGCCAATCCGGGATTTTGTTCGTGCCGAGCGCGCCGCGAAGTTCATCCTGGCGAAAACAAAGCTGCGCCCGCGCATTGGCCTGGTGCTCGGCAGCGGCCTGGGTGCGTTTGCGAACGAGCTGGCGGGCGCTACGCGCATCGACTACAAGAGAATTCCGCACTTTCCGCAATCGACGGCGATCGGACACGCGGGGCGCATGGTCATCGGCAAGGTGGGAACCTTGCCGGTGGCGGCAATGCAAGGCCGCGTACATTTCTACGAAGGCTACACGCAAGCGGAAGTGATTTTCCCGGTGCGCGTGATGGCCCGGATGGGAGTCCGTGCGGTGCTCATCACCAACGCCGCAGGCGGGATCAATCGCGATTTCAAACAAGGATGTCTGGTCGTCCTGCGCGACCATATCAATCTCCAGGGGACCAACCCCCTAATCGGGCCGAATGAGGAGCGCTTTGGCGTGCGCTTTCCTGACATGACGCAGGTGTATTGGAAGCCGTACCAGGATGCGGCTCTGCAGGAAGGAAAGCGGCTTGGCGTAGAGATGTCCCAGGGCGTGTACGCCGCGCTCTCCGGGCCAAGCTACGAAACGCCTGCAGAGATTCACTACCTGCGCGCGATTGGCGCGGACCTGGTCGGAATGTCCACCGTGCCGGAAGTAATTGCGGCGGCGCACCTCGGAATCCGCGTGCTGGGAATTTCCTGCGTGACGAATATGGCTGCGGGAATACTCGATCAGCCAATCACCGCCGAAGAAGTGCTCGAAACGGGCGAGCGCGTGAAGGCGGATTTCGTGGCGCTGTTGCGCGCCGTAATCCCGCGCATGAACGAGGACCTGCCATGAGCGGACACGACGCGCTGATTGCCGCGGCGAGGACTGCCCGCGAACACGCGCACGCGCCCTATTCGAATTTCCGGGTGGGCGCCGCGGTGCGCGCGAAATCCGGACGTGTATTCACCGGCTGCAATGTGGAAAATTCCACCTACGGCTTGACGCTGTGCGCAGAACGCGTCGCGATTTTCAAGGCCATCTCCGAAGGCGAACGCGGATTCGATGCCGTTGCTGTCGTAACGGACACCGATTCGCTCACGCCGCCGTGCGGGGCGTGCCGGCAGATACTCTGGGAATTCTGCGGTGATGCGCAAGTGGTCCTCTCGAACCTAAAGGGGAAAGTCGAAGTGCATTGAATGTCGGCTCTCTTCCCGAGGCCGTTCGATAAATCCTTCTTGTAAGAATTGAAGCCACAGATGGACACAGATGAACACTGGTATGGCAAAGGCTTCAACACAGAGGACACTGAGGTCACAGAGAAGACTGAAAAGAAGTTGGTTTAGAAGAGTATCTTTCCTGTATGAGATCCATCCATACCTTGAACGGTGATATGCGGAACAATCCATCTGCAAAGCGAATCATCTGTCTCTCTTTTGATCTGTGTTTATCCGTGTTCATCTGTGGCTTTCCCCCGCTGTTTGCACAGGAGAATGCGGATCTGCTCGTTTCTGGCGGGACGATTGTGACCATGGACGCGGAGCGGCGCGTGATCGAGGACGGCGCGATCGCTGTGCGGGGAGATGCGATCGTCGCGGTGGGCAAGCGTGCGGAGATGCAGGCGCGTTATCAGCCTGCCCGGCGAATCGATGCGCGCGGGCAACTCGTGATGCCCGGCTTCATCAACGGACACACGCACGCGGCTATGGCGCTGTTCCGCGGTATCGCTGGCGATATGAATTTGCAGGACTGGCTGACGAAATTTATTTTTCCTGCCGAAGCGAAGAACGTCACGGAGGACTTTGTTGCCGCCGGGACTCGCCTGGGCGTGCTCGAAATGATCCATGGCGGGACGACTACGTATGCCGACATGTATTACTTTGAGGATGCCGTGGCGCGCGAGACGAAAGCCGCGGGGATGCGGGGCGTGCTGGGCGAGACGATGCTCGACTTCCCCGCGCCCGACAACAAGACCGTCAGCGCCGCACTTTCGTACACGGAGAATTTCCTGAGGCGTTGGAAGGGCGATCCGCTGATTCATGCGGCGGTGGCGCCTCATGCGATTTATACGGCATCCGAGCCGACCTTGCGCGCGGCCGGCGGGCTGGCGCGGCGCTATCAGGCGCCGATCGTGATCCACGTCGCGGAGACGAAAAAGGAAATCGACGACAGCCGCAAGAAAAACGGCGTGTCACCGGTGGTCTACCTCGATCGCATTGGTTTGATTGGACCGGACGTGATTGCGGCGCACTGCGTCTGGGTGGATGCGGGCGACATCGCGCTGCTGGCAAAAAAAAACGCCGGGTGCATCCACAATCCCTCTTCGAACATGATGCTCGCGAGCGGCGTCGCGCCGGCCGGCGCCTTGCTTTCGGCCCACGTCGCGGTAGGTTTGGGGACGGATGGTCCGGCGGGAAGCAACAATGACCTCGACATGATGGAAGAAATGGACCTCGCCGCGAAGCTGCAAAAAGTGACGCGCATGGACCCGCAAGCGCTCGGAGCCAAGCAGGCCGTGGAGATGGCAACGATCCTGGGCGCGCGAGCCATTCACATGGAAAATGAAATCGGGTCCCTGGAGCCGCGGAAGAAGGCCGACTTCATTATTCTGGACCTCAATGCTCCCCATGCAGTTCCGCTCTATGACGTGTACTCGCAGATTGTCTACGCATTGAAGGCGAGCGATGTCCGCACGGTGGTGATTGGCGGCCGGACGGTGATGGAAAATCGCCGCGCTCTCACGCTCGACGAGCCTGCCATCCTCGCGAAAGCACGCACATATGCATCGCAGGTCAAGAAATCACTCGCGCTTCCCGCCCAGTAGTTTTCTCTCGCGTATCGTTCAAAAAATTAGCCGTATCATCGTTGAGACCTGCGCTGGTGCTGAAGGCGATTGGCGGAGGTGCGAAGAGTATCGGGAATGTTCTTGTTAGTCGTCAGGAGCTTGAGGTCTTGCGGAGTAATGGTGGGGAGCAGGTGGAGGCTAACCTCGAGCGGCGTCTTGGGATTGTTGATGAGAGACCGGGTGACGGTATAGTTTTTGCGGAACTTTCGGTTGGCCGCAATCAGGCGCAGGGTTTCATCGCTCAGGCTGGTCATGGAGGCAAAGGTCTCGACTTCGCGATCCGCGAGTTGAGGGGATAGAAGCACCGCGCGTTGAACGACCCTGCAGGGGTCGCGAATGAGCAGGGCGCGCGCATCACGGTTCCCCTTCATCGCGAGCTGCACGCGTTCGACCACACGCATGCGTGACAGCCTCTGCAGGAGGGTTTCGCGCTTGGCGCGGTCCGGCTCGACGTCTTCCGCGGCCTCCACGAACGCCTCCATGCCTTCAGGCTTTTCCCGCTGCAGCTCCAGGAGCTGGCTGCGCTGTTCGGCGGTCACCACCGAGGACTCGACCAGTGCCGCAACCAGTGCCGGAGATGTGCTCAACCGGTCGAGGTCTTCGAACAGTTGCTGAATGGCCGAGACCGACAGATAACGGACGATAGGCCTGAGGACTTCGATCGGGCAGATGGGGTTCTTGGCGAGCGCGTCGGCGACGCCGGGCCTGCGCGGAAATTCTGCCGCGCAGTACGCGAACATTTCCGGAGCCGCGTCGGTGCGGGCGAGCGCGGACAGCACATTGGCCAGCGGGTATGTCAGCAGGATTCCCGCGGCCCTTTCGCGAATCATTTCATCGGAATCGGCGGCGAGAATCGTGAGGAGTTCGATGCGGTTCTCCGGCGGGAGCGAAGCTGCGCCGCTGCAAATGGCGAGTTTGCGTTCCCGGGTCGCGCGACCCGAACGGATCTCTTCGCGCACTCCGTCGCTAATTGCCGCCTCCTGTAGTCCCTGCCAAGGCCTCTCGCGTGAGCGTGACCTTGCCTTTATGGCCCGGCGGGCCAATCGGAGCCAGCATCTTTCCGTTCAGTTCGAGCAGCAGCGCTCCAGCATCGCGAGCTTCGACTTGGAATTTGTCCTGCGCCGTAAAGGTGTGCCTTTCGCCGGCTTTCATGGTGCCTTCAAAGACGCGGTGGGCATCAGCTTCCACAGTAACACGCGTTGTTTTGCCCGCTTCCACCTTGAGTTCGAATGGCGTGGCAGCCGGGGATATCGGGCCGGCTCCGGGCACGGCCGGGGAATCCGCACCGCCGGGCAATTTCGGCGGCTCTGAGGGAGGATTCGGCGCGGGCCCGGCGGAAACAGGGACGGCATCGGCGGGCGCCGCAGGCTGTTCCGGAGATGGCGCAGCGCTCGCAGCTGTAATGCGCACCGCGCGGCGCGATGCGCGCCAGGCAGAGATACGCCGCACGGCGAACCATCCTCCGGCGACAAGCGCCAGCGCGACTACGGCAGCGAGGATCCATGCGAGCCAGGGCAGATCCGGCGTTACTGCGGGAGGGCTGCCCGTCCATACCGGAACACTGGGCCGATCTCCAACAGCCGAAGCATATTCGGCAACGATGCTTTCCTCATCGAGTCCGAGGTAATGTGCCACGGCGCGCACGAAGCCACGGTTGAAGACGCCGCCGGGCAATTGATCCCACTTTTCATTCTCGATCGCCTGGAGAAAGCGCGTGGCGATGCGCGTAGCGGCTGAAATCTCGTCGAGCGACACGCCGCGCATCTCTCGTTCGCGCCTTAAATGCTCGCCAAAAGTACCCTTGGTCATTTTTTCTTCTGCACGCCAGTCCCAGCGAATATAGGCGGGCGTTGCGGGAGTGTCAATCTCGGCGGGCGGTTGCGTCCGGCGCCCCGCCTGGCGCGGACCTCACCAATCGGAAACAACGTCGCAACTCGGCGTTGCGCAGCCGGAAAAGAGTTGATTATAATTTAGACGCCCCAATGCCCTCCGTGGACCGGCGGGCGACCCTCATGGCGAAGCAGGACCTAAGGCGTCAAGTGACCAAGACTGAGAATTTCAGCGGTGTCGAACGCCGTCGCAGCACGATCGTACGAGGAGAGCAGCGCGAAGCGGGCGAAATCGCGGTTTTCCACGAACTCGGCAAGGCCCTGACCTCCTCCCTGCAGCTCGACCAGGTTCTGCGCACGATCATGGAAAAAATCGACGAGTTCCTGCGTCCGGACACTTGGTCGCTCTTACTCGTTGACGAGGTCAAACAGGAGCTGTATTTCGAACTGGCAGTGGGAAAGGGCGCGCAGGCCTTAAAAGATGTGCGCATCAAAATGGGACAGGGGATTGCCGGCTGGGTGGCGCAGAACGACGAAGCCGTGATCGTGCCGGACGTGAGCCAGGACACGCGCTTTTTCTCCAAGGTCGATGAAAAGACGAAAATGGAGACGCGGTCGATCGTGGCTGTGCCGGTGCGTTACCGCGACCATTGCCTGGGCGTGATCGAGCTGATCAACTGCGTCGGAAGTGAAGGCTTCCAGGAGCGCGACCTGGCGCTGCTCGAGGCCCTGGCGGATTTCGCGGCGATTGCTCTCGAAAACGCGCGGCACGTCAAGCGCATCCACGAGCTGACCATCACCGACGACTGCACGAGTCTCTACAACGCGCGGCACATGGATTTCATCCTCGAGACAGAAATCTATCGTTCGCAGCGCTACGGGTACGAATTTTCTCTGGTGTTCATCGATCTCGACCACTTCAAGAACGTCAACGATACGCACGGTCACTTGATTGGTTCAAAGCTGCTTGCGGAAGTGGGACAAATGGTGAAGACGGCCTGCCGCCGGATTGATTTCGCCTTCCGGTACGGCGGCGATGAGTTTGTGATTGTGCTTCCTCAGGCGTCAAAGGAAAGCGCATACGTGGTCGCGAGGCGCCTGCACCGGATGATCGGCGAAACATCTTGGCTGACTTCGGAGGGGCTGAACATTCGCTTTACTGCAAGCATCGGCGTCGCTTCGTATCCATCGGATGCAAAGAGCAAGGTTGAACTGTTGCATCTGGCCGACGAAGCGATGTACATGATCAAGAATACGACTCGCAACGGCGTAGCCGCGGCCGGAACAGGCGCCTTGCCTCCCGCTTAGCCGGGCGCAGCGCCGATTTCCACAGGAATACGTAGGCGACCCCCCGCATTATCTTGATTCACTCCGGGTGCCATGCTAGTCTCAGCGCTTCCGGGGACGTGTGTAGAGGTTTTTCGAAGACGCGCCGGGATGATCCGAGGCGAGGAGCCTATGTCCAACGAAGCACTGGGGATGATCGAGACCAAGGGCCTGGTGGGCTCGATTGAGGCTGCTGACGCTATGGTCAAGGCCGCCAACGTCATCCTCATCGGCAAGGAATACATCGGCTCGGGCTACGTCACGGTGATGGTGCGCGGTGACGTGGGCGCGGTAAAAGCCGCGACGGACGCCGGGGCAGCCGCCGCGCGTCGCGTGGGCGAGCTTGTTTCCGTGCACGTCATCCCGCGTCCGCATGAACACGTGGAAAAGATTTTGCCCGGTGGCGGCGCTGCACCGGGAGTTAAGAAGTAGACCCGAAGTCTGCGCCAGTCCGGTACCCGCAGTGTTTTCTTGCCCGAGTGCGGGCGGTGCGTTTGTAGGAGAAGGTAAAGCGTTTTGAGCCTGCGCGACCGCGACCTCATCTCCATTCAGGAAGCCCGTGAACTGGTGGCCCGTGCCGCCGCTGCCCAGAAAAAATTCTCCGCATTTTCTCAGGAACAAGTGGACGCTGTGGTCGAAGCCTGCGCGAAAGCCGCCGCCGACAACGCTGAAATGCTGGCGCGCACCGCAGTCGAAGAAACCGGCTACGGAAATGTTCCCGACAAAATCATCAAGAATAAACTGGCTGCAGTAGAAGTGCCGCGCGCCATCCGCGGGATGCGCACCGTCGGGATTCTGCGCGAGGACTGCGAAAAAAGCATCGTCGAGGTAGCCTCGCCAGTGGGAGTCGTCGCCGCCGTGATCCCTTGCACCAACCCGACCTCGACCGCCATCTACAAGACGCTGATTTCCATCAAGGCGCAGAACGCAGTTGTGTTGAGCCCGCACCCATCGGCCATCAAATGCATCTGCCAGGCGGCGACGCTGCTCGAGCGCGCCGCGCTCGCCGCGGGCGCGCCCGAGGGGCTGATCAACTGCATGCAGCACACTACACTCGAGGGCACGCGCGAACTGATGCGGCAGCACGAAGTCGGCGTGATTCTGGCGACGGGAGGGACCGGACTCGTGCGCGCCGCGTACGGCTCGGGAAAACCGGCCTATGGTGTCGGTCCCGGAAACGTGCCTGCATTCATCGAACGGACCGCGGATGTGCGCAAGGCAGTCGCCGACATTATTGCCGGAAAAACTTTCGACTACGGAACGATTTGTTCATCCGAACAGGCGATCGTCGTGGAAGAGCCGGTGCGCGAGCTGGCGCTGGAGGAGTGCCGCCGTCAGGGCGCCTATTTCCTTTCGCCGGAAGAAATGGAAAAGGTCGGTCGCCTCGTGTTTCAGCCGGGAACACGCACGCCGAATACGAAAATCGTGGGCCGGCCGGCGACAGTGATTGCCGAGATGGCAGGGATCAAAGTGCCGCCCGCGACGCGCGTGCTGATCGCGCGGCTTGAACTGGAACAAGTGGGGCACGAGTTCCCACTATCTGCGGAGAAGCTGTCGCCCATCCTGGCATTCTACGCAGCGCCGAATCTCGCCGCCGGCATCGCCCTGTGCCGCCGGCTGCTCGAATTCGGCGGCCTCGGGCATACTTGCTCGATTCATTCGCAGAATCGCGCGGCGATTGTCGAGTTCGGACGAGCAGTGCCGGCGTTTCGCGTGGTTGTGAACAGCGCGTCGGTGCACGGCTCAATCGGTTACTCGACGAACCTTTTCCCGGCGATGACGCTGGGTTGCGGCGCTCCGGGAGGCAACATCACCTCGGATAACATCGGGCCGCAGCACCTGATGAACATCAAGCGGATTGCTTGGGAATCGCGCGGCGTCGAACACCGGACGATCCCCGCGGATCAGCGCATGGCGGGCGCAGAACTTCCGTCCGCGCCGGAAGCGGTACAAGCGAAAACGAATTTCGCACCAGTAGGACAGACACTCTTGTCTGTCTCTCAAGACGTCCCGGCTTCGCCGGGACAACAACAAATGGATGTGGCGCTCAAGGCACCACATTTTGATGGACAGGCGGGCGTGCCTGTCCCACCAGACCGCGCGACGATTGCCCAAGTGGTCGAACACGTCATGGCCGCCCACGGGATCGCTCGTGGGAGCGGCGCACCCGAGACTGGGTCCGGAGCGAAGGAATTGCCGAGCCCTTCCGCAGTGGCCGCCGAAATTGCAGGCCGCGTATTCGGTTCTCCCGGGAGGCCGAAGGCGGAGGGTCCTGCGAATCCTTCCACGGCCTCTTCCACGACAACGAAAGCGCCTGTCCCGCCCGCTCCTCCGTCAAAGTCCGAGCCTCCAGGGAAGCCCGCTGTTCAAATTTCCGCGTTCGTCAGCGAAAACGACGTGCGCCGTGCGATGACGCGCAGCGAAAAGATTTTCATTGGGCCGAAGACGATCCTCACGCCCTCTGCGCGTGACCTAGGTATGGAACACGAGGTATTTGTCGAAACCGGGCCCAGTTCCAGCCAATAACAGAGCAGCAGATTCGCGGCGAGCCGCAGTTGTTGGAGCAGTCCTCATAATCGTCTTCACCTCCTCGAACTCCCGTGGTATATGATCCGCCAGGCTGGACTCGAAGAAAGGAATCCGAGATGCGGGGGAGTTTCGAAATACGAAATCATCCACCGGGCATTGCCTTTGCGCTCAGGCAAGCGTGCTAGTGCCGTTCCAACTTGATGAGCCTATGTATCACACATTCGAAAGCAGGCCTAAAGAGCTCTCCCTCTCATTGCCGGTATATTGTTCATTTGGTATCCGAATGCCCATATCCATGCGAATCTGATTGACTGCAAACAGACCGCTGCTACCATCCCATCTGGATAGACCCCAGTCACAATCACTTGAATCTGCGGCATTTGAAGGGAGCCCACACATGCTTTGGCGCAAAGGTCTGACGGGGTTTTTAATAGTGATATTGGCTTCCCCGGTTTGGGGTGGCGCGGAAGCCCTGGGAAATATAACCGCAAGTAACGCTGGGACGGTGCGGGGAACGAAGTTGACGCCGGGCTCGACGGTGTTCAGCGGAGACGAGATCACCGTTGGGGAGCATGGGGCAACGCGAATCGCCCTCGCCAGTGGCGCGCAGGCGGAAGTCCTTGGCAACAGCCGGGTCCGGCTGACAAAAACGGGTGAGAGGATTCAAATGGCAGTGGATCGAGGGCAGGCGTCGTTCCACACGTCCGGCAGCAACGACATGGAAGCGCTTGTGGCGGATGCCAGCGTACGACCGGCAGACGGCAGCGAGACCTCGGTTGTCATTCAGTCGCTGAGCGTGACGCATGCAGTGATTGCTGCGGAGAAGGGCACGCTTCTGGTAACGACGGCGCATGGCGGCAAGACGTACACCGTGCGCGAGGGTGACGCGGCAGATCTTTCCGTGGCGCCCGCCGGCCAGCAAACTGGCGGAACGGCCCCTGCTGGAAAAACAGCTCCACCAAGTTCAATTTCCAAGAAAAAGGTGGCATGGATTGTGGTCGGAACGGCTGCCGCTACGGTCATCACAGCTTATGTACTTGCGCGGAATGAAGCAACACAATCGACGACAACCCTTCAAAACGAAATTAGTCCGACCAAACCGAACTAGGACACGACCTGCCCTACGCCGCTGTTGTCTCCTGCCAACGAGTCCCGATGCCCGGCGTTTGCACTTTCGAGGCCCGACCGATGCGCAACAGCGATGCTCAGCGATACGGAACGGCGACGAGCCTGGAGCACGAAGTATTTGTCGAAACCGAGGCCGGTTCCAACCGGTAACGCGGCACCACCCATTGTTATGGCATTTCTTGCGTCGGAACCACTGTGGTTTCGCCGCGAGTAAATTTGAATCGCAGGGTCCAACTACTCAAGACGCCTCGGCCACCGACCTTCGGCGGCTTGAATTTCCAAAGCTGCGCGGCTTTTAGAGCCGCACGGGCGAAGTATTTGCTCGGTCCAGGCGATCCGATTTCCGCATCCTCCACGTTGCCTGACCGATCGACATCGACTTTGACGCTGACCTTCACCGTGCCTCGAATCGTATCTCTCGCGCTCTGGAGGATGGCAGGCATGACCTGCTGAGCGACCTCGCCGTGAACCAGGGCGCCTGCCGGTAGCTTCGCTACTGTGTTTGTCTCTTCCTCATGAATCGTCCCGGGGTGAATCGAGGCAGGCACGGGAGTTGCGCCTTTTGAATTTTGCCTTTCTTCAGCAACGCTCGGGCTGGACGCTTTGGTGGAACGCTCCGGTGGTGCCTGAGTCACTTGCTTCGGTGCGGGTGGATTGAGCGGCTGTTCGAGTGCGGCGGTAGGAACCTGCGGAGCCTCCGAATGGCGGCGCAAAAGTCTTGGCCCTGCCAGAATTGCGGCCAACACCAGCACGAATCCGACTGCGATCGGCACAGCGTAACTGGGGCACTTCGCAGGTGGCCTTGACGGCCGGGCGATGGGCTGTGGCGCACGCACCGGAGTGCGGGCCCGGGGCAGCGTAGTTCGGGCCTGGGGCGCTGGAGCGCGGCCCTCCAGCCGGGCCGCGATTTGGGCAACTGTCCATCGGCCCTGAGGGTGCCGAAGCAGACAGTGACGCGCTATATCGAGGAAGGGCTCCGGCAACGTCTGCGGCAGCAGCGGATCCTGCTGTTCCGCCGTTCGCGCAACGGGCAGATTCTGTGTCAGCGTCTCGACCAGCGTCATGCCGAGCGACCAAATGTCACCCGCTGGTGACATCGTTTCAGCCACTGGGATGACTCCACGGGCATTTTCGGGTGGTCCGTACGCGTCCTGACCGCCGGGACCGTCAAGCGATTCCCCCACGCGGTGCAGCCCGTCGCTCGATATCTTCAGTTGGTCACCATTGGCCATGATGTTGGCCGGCTTGATGTGGCCGTGCACGTAACCTTTGCCGTGAAGGTAGGCGAGGACGTCCAGGACGGACTCGAGCATCGCTCGGGCTTCGGCAGGCGTGAGCGCCCGGTCGGGAAGAACCTGCGCAAGGTTCTCCTCGGCGCTCTCCATCACGACATAGAGAAGTGACACGCCGCCGAGCTCGCAGCGTCCCATTTCATAGAGCGAAATCAGGTGAGGATGGGACAGCTCTGCCGCCAGCCGCCACCGGGAAAGTTGGAGCTCGTCGTTTTCTCGAACCGCAGGAATAAGTTTGATAGCGGCTCTTACAAGACGTTCATCCTCGTGGCGCTCCGTGAGAAATACCGCACTGTGTTTGGAGCCGCCGAGGTATCGAAGCAGCGGGAACTCCCCGTTGACGATTTGACCTTCCCATTGTTTCCAGGTGTTGGACATGATTCGATCCTGTGCGGGTATTGGCTGGGCGGTCCCTATTGTACCCAGCACTCAATCCAGGGTGTCAACCGAATACGAGCGGCGTGCTCATGAGAGTAAGACGAGGGGTTGAAACTATCCGCAATGCGCCGAAGACGGCTCGTAAGCCATCTGCGCGTGCCTGGGCATGGAACACGAGGTATGTGTCGAAACCGAGGCTGGTCCCATCCGGTAACGTGAGCTTGACATAAATGGGACAGCTGGCGTACAGACTTAGTGGAAGATTAACTAACGGTCAGAAATCCCATCTCGATACAGGCAAGAGCCAGGACTTCTCGGCGAGAGAAACCCGAGGAGAGGGGACAATACATGAAATCGATGGGAAAGAGTTTGGTGTTTGTGCTCCTGTGTGCTTCGCTCGCGTACGGAGCGACGAACGCGACAATTTCAGGGACCGTCAAAGACCCTGCTGGAGCGCCGTTTCGAGGCGCGTTTGTGCGAGCACGAAATTTGAAATCCAAGATTACTGTGAACGTCTTGTCCGACAACCAGGGACACTACCAAATTCAGGATTTGCCGCCCGGACAGTATGAAGTTCGGGCCTCAGCGATCGGATACAAGAGCGACCCGCGTGGAGGCGTGAAATTGGCTGCAGGTGAGTCCTCGCCAGTGGATTTCGCGCTGCAGCAAGGGGTGGTTCGCTGGAGCGACCTTTCCTTGTATCAAGGGAAGATGTTGCTGCCCGAGGGAGAAGGCAAGGATATTCTTACCGGGAACTGTTTTGCGTGTCACGCATTCCAAAGCCGCATGGCCGCGGTGCGGCGGGATCTGGAAGGTTGGACGACGGCCGTCAATTTCATGCGTGAGACGCGGCATGCGCGTCTGGCAAATCATGTCAACGATCAGCAGGCCGCCGTCCTCATTTCGTATTTGAATGACGCCTTTGGCTTGGATTCGAAGCTGCCCAAATCTCCTGCTGACATGCCGGGATACAAAGAGACGGTACGGCCCGTCAGTGATGAGGCGCTAAAGATTGCGTACGTGGAATACGACATGCCCGGACCGAATCGCATGCCGTTCAGCGCTGCGCCGGACAAGGATGGAAAGCTCTGGATTCCCGACATGGGTTCAGAGAACCACATCGGAATGCTCGACCCGAAGACCGGCGTGGTCCAGGAGTTTACCGCGCCCAATCCGTTTCCAGCGGGCATCCATTCGGCGGTTCCCGCGCCGGATGGGTCCGTGTGGCTTGCGGAGCAGGCCTCGAACAAAATCGGCCGATGGGATCCGAAAACGCGGCTCATCACGGAATACCAGGATTCGTACCAACCAGGAATGGAAGGCCTCGAGGACGGCGGGTCCAAGCACACCATCCGCGTCGATCCCTCCGGAAGAGTGTGGGGCACCAGCGTTAACGCCGCGCTGACGGTTTATGATCCCAAGACCAACGAGTTTTCGCATTTTCCGGACACCTACTCGCCCTACGGCGTAGAAATTGATGAGGCCGGCAATCCCTGGTTTGCTGAGTTTAGCGAGAATGGAAAAATTGGGATGGTGGATGCGAAAACAGGCAAGGTGACGAAATGGGCTCCGCCCACTCCGCGTTCCTGGCCGCGACGCATTGAGATCGACACGGACGGCATGGTTTGGTTTGCCGAGTTTCAGGGCGGCAAGATCGGCAGGTTTGACCCGAAGACGCAAACATTCAAGGAGTATCCGTTACCCGGCCCGAAGCCGACTCCCTACGCGTTCGGGATCGACAAGAATCACAACCTTTGGTACTCCTCCAATGATTTGGACGTCATCGGGCGTCTCGATCCAAAAAACGGGCGGGTGACTGAATTCCCGTATGCCCACTCAGAAAATATGATGAAAGAGTTCTTCCTCGACGCTCAGGGACGCATGTGGTACGGCTCGGCCCCCAATAACAAGGTGGGATACTTCGTTCCGTCAGATTTGAATTAAAGCAGTGAATGTTGGTCAGACGATCTGGAATGGGCTGCGCATCATGACGCGCAGCGAAAAAATCTTCATTGGGCCCAAGACGATCCTTACGCCGTCTGCGCGCGGCTTCGGCATGGAAGACAAAGTATTTGTTGAAACCGAGGCCCGTTTCATCCGGTAACGCGACACCTCGCCACAGGGAATCAAACCAAGAACCCACCCCTTGAAAACCACAAGGGGTAGGGCACCCGAACCTCAAGACACCGATACAATAATTCTCGGTGAACTACCGTAATGGGATTATCCTGGACAAATTCCGACGGCTGCAAAAAATCTTCCGATCGAAATAGAGCGGCAAAGGATGGCGCGCCCGGCTGGAAGAATGCCCAATCCCGTTAATCCATTATATAGTCCGTGGTGATGGGCGGCGCTTCTGGGGCGACAGCCTGTAGCTTTTTTGTGGCGACTGCCTTTCTCGCCGCTGCACGCCGCTTTCTTGTTTTCGCGGCCTTCTTGCCAGCCGCTCTCAGTTTTCGTGTTCGGGCTGCTTTTGTCGCTGCCAAGCTACGTTTTGTGGGCATCGGGATTCCTTTCATCACGTATATACACCATCTCCCACTCTGTTTCCACCGGCCGGGTGCCCCAGCCCTTGCGGTCTCTGCAAGGGCTGGGTCTGAGTTTTTCATTCTCGCATTACTGCCCTCAATGGATTGGATCGATTCACTTCATTTGACATCGGAAATCAAGCCAAAAGCCCCACCCTTGAAAAGCGTCAAGGACGGGGCGCCCAAACCACAAGACCCTCGACACAATACTGATTGGTGAACTACGGCAATGAGATTATCCTAGACGAATTGCAACGAACCCAAAATGTCTTTCAATCGAAATAGAGCGGCAATGGATGGCGCACCCGGCTGATTTAATAGCCCTACCCTACGCGGGCGATGTGCGCCTGGTCTATTCCTTGATTTCGTGGCTGCTCATAGCGCGTTAAGAAACGCTATCAGATCAGCCTTCTCTTGGGCCGTAAAATCTATGTTGAAACGCTTTTCATAGAATGCGACGACATCTGCCAGGGTGCCAGCAGAACCATTGTGAAAATAAGGCGCGCGGCTTGCAAGTCCGCGAAGAATGGGACCCTTAAGTTTTCCGACATCCGCCCACTTTCCGGTAATTAGCGCGCGCCCCGGATCGGTCGTCTGCACGATTGCGCCTGTGGTGTTGTTCACCAATGTGAACACCGGAAGATAGCTGATATCCAAGGGACTGGTCAGGTCCGCTACACCAATGTTCAATGGCGCAGAGACCGAATGGTTGCCCACATTAGGACTATCATGGCATGTTCCACATGTGCCGGAAAACGATTCCGGGAGCCCATCCACATCGTTTATGCCCGCGACGCCGGAAATGGTAATCGGTTTCGAGTTGAACACCGCCTGACCCCGGGCGATGCTGGCTCGTTTGCCGAGCGAGTTCGCCCAAGTGTTAAACAAGTTGAAAATATTGGGATCAAATGGCGCTCCGGTGGGGTTCAACCCAAAGTTCGAAGGGAAGGAATCGTTGATGCCAATAAAGAATTGCTGTGAGGCAAGTGCAACGGGGCCCCCGGATGCTCCGTTATCGTTCAGAAAACCCGCCACATAGTCGATCGCCTGCGCTGTCCGCAAGGACGTTTCGAAATTCACGATGTCTTGTACTTGCGCGGGCGTAGGAACCGCACCCTGCGCGTGCCCTGTGGTGGCATCAGTAGCTTGGTGGGCCAGGTCTCCCAGCAACTTGTCAGTGGGGTCGGGGTAGGTGATCTTGTGTGTGCTAGGTGGCGTGGACTCGCGCCCATCCCACATGAGGGTGCTGAGGAACTTTAGGTTTGTCGCCGGCAGTGGACGGCGGTACATCGAAAGCGTCGAGGTATCACTGCACCCGTAAGGGTTACTAACCTTTTGCACCGTGAATTCAGCGCCAGCAGGCACGGGTAAGGCAATGCGAATCAGGCCCCTGCTGAGTAACAGGCTGTAGGCTTGACGCCGCCCTTTCAGCGTCGATGTGTCGATGTTCTGGTCGCAGTTCGAACCGTCGTTGGTGCGGAAGATGGGGTCCAAACCTCGGGTCAGCAGGAAGCGTAACTGGACTTCGGCTGCGGAAACGGTCCAGCCCTCCGTGGGCAGGTGGCAGGAGGAGCAGGACCGCCCATTGGTTCCGAGCGATTGGAAGAAAGCCCCGGCCAAGCTAATGGGAGCATTATTAACGTTGTATGTTTCCAGCAATCCGCTTCCGTTTGGAAGCGGGAGCAGGTTGGGCAGTGATTGCGCGCTTGCAGTCGTCCCCATTATCACACCCATGAGCACGACGATGAGCGCAAGTACGATTGTGAATAAACAAGCACGCGGATTCACCATCGAAAGGGAAGATTTCATCGAAAATGCCCCCTATGTGGCAATTTTGGACGTTTCGCAGGGACTAATCCGTGTGACGGCTCGACTGCTTCCGCCGAGATTGCGCGGGATCATCCCACAACGGCAACGACATAGCTACAGTTTTTTTCGGAATAAGAGTGCGAGAGATCCATCCGTTTGCGCTTCTCGTGTGCAGAGCACAGCACTGTACTGCAATTGGTGCCTCGGTTGCGCAAAGGTGGAATCTCCTATGATGGTTGCGCTCGCGCACACGGCGCACCGGCGCGGGGGCTGAATTTGACATCAGCGAAGTAGGGCAACTGTCGGGCTCTTCGGCTTCGCCGGGTCTTGAGATTGTAGCTGCCAAGTTTGGCGGTTCCACTGCAAAAGTGGAATGAAGTTGTACAATGCACGGGCGCTCCGCCACTCCGCTAATGCACGGATAAAATCGTGCGCCAGATTTTTGCCCTGGCACTCGCGAGTAGGCTGTCCCATTTTTGACGCAGCGTTTGCATACAGGTGGGCCAGAAACAGGGAGTTGAGCGCCCCCCCCAGCGATATGGAGCGCCGAACCGCGTCAGGTAGCTCGGAGACGGGGGAGAGGGCAGTTTCAAAACGCTCTATCTCCTACCCCAGGCCGCTGTTGTCCCCTACCAACGCGTCCCCTATACTCGGCTTCTAGGTCTTTGAGGCGCGGCCGATGCGCAACAGTGAAGCTCAACGATACGCGCGGTGGTCGGCGGCTGTGGCGACTCCGCTGGCCGTTGTTGTGGCAGGCGTGTACCTGCGCAGGGTTTGGCTGGTCAAACAGGCGGAGAAAAAGGCGCCGCCTGCGGTTGCGGGGGAGCTTCCGACTTCCCTCAACCAAAAGAACCGTTGCCGCCTGCGTGTGCCGGGATATAATCGATGTTAGGCGTGTGTATGCCTCAAAGTGAAATCATCTTCGCGGTTCAGGAATCGTTCGAAGGCGGCTTCGAAGCGAGGGCTCTCAGCCACTCCATTTACACTGAGGCGGAAACGCTCGATGAACTCAAGAAGAAGGTGCAGGACGCCGTGCGCTGCCACTTCGAGGAAAAGGACAGGCCCAGCCTCATCCGGCTGCACTTGGTCAGGGACGAGGTCATTCCTGCCTGAAGCTGCCGCGTGACCTTAGCGGACCGCAACTGGCCCACCTACTTCGCCGTCACGGTTACGAGATCACTCGCCAAACCGGCAGCCACCTTCGGCTGACATCCAGAATCAAAGGCGCGGAACACCACGTCACTATTCCCTCTCATGATGCGCTCAAGGTGGGAACACTAAGTGCCATCCTCGCCGACGTTGCTGCCTACCTCAAAACCGACCGAGCCGCGCTGATCGAAGATCTGTTCTCTCGGTAGGGGTGTAGCGGCGTAGAATTGTTGTTTGGCAGAGCTCGAGGTCTTCCAGAGTTCAACTGATGCGCAACAGTGAAGCTCAACAATACGCGCGGTGGTCGGCGGCTGTGGCGATCCTGCTGGCCGTTGTTGTGGCCGGTGTGTACCTGCGCAGGGTTTGGCTGGTCAAACAGGCGGAGAAAAAGGCGCCGCCGCCGGTTCCCACGACCGTTGAGCAGCGCTCGGCGGAATTTTCCTTCTCGAAAGTCGAAGGGCAGCGGACGATTTATACGGTGCGGGCGTCGCGCACGACGGAATTCAAGGAGGGCAGCCGGAACCTCCTCGAAGACGTGTCCATCAGCGTGTACGGGCAAAAGGGCGAGCGCAACGACACGCTCCGCACACGCGCTTGTGACTTTATTTCATCGACAGGGAAGATTGGTTGTGCAGGCGAAGTTCAAATCAGCCTGCAGCCCAGCGGGGCCGCCGCTGCGAGCGCCCAGGCCATGCACGTCGCGACGTCCGGCGTTTCGTTCGATCGCGACTCGGGTGTGGCCCGAACGGACAAGCCGGTAACGTTCGAATGGCCGGGGGGTGAAGGCCGCGCCGTCGGCGTGCAATATGATTCGAACGACGGAACGCTGCACCTGGACCGCAGCGTCGAACTGACTCTGACGGTCGCGCCGCCTGGTCATCTTTCTGGCGGGCTCCAAGTGGAGCCCGCACCCGCTCAAGGGACCGAGGCGCCACAAGAAAAAGCCGTACATCTGACTGGCGACAGTATGGTGTTTCGCCGCGAAGCACGCACGGTGCAAGTGCTGGGCGCCGTCCACGCGCGCCAGACGACACACGAGCTTGCGGCGGAGAATTTGCTCTTAGAGCTGGATGCTTCCTTCCATGCGCGACGTCTGGTCGCCAGTGGCCATCCCCGAATGCGTAATGCGGACGTCCAAGGCCCCATGATGCTCGACGCGGATGAAATCTCTGCGGCGCTGACGCCCGAAGGCTCGGTCGAGTCCATCGTTGCGGCAGGAAACGTGCACGGAGGCCGAAATACGTCCGCTGGCGAGGATAGGATCGAGGCAGGGCACATCCAGGTGGACCTGGCGACCCGCCAGAACGTGCCTCGTCTTCTGACTGCCGGTGGCGGTGTCAATATGACGTCACGCAGTGCTACGGCTGCCGGAGGGACGCGGCGCGTCGAGAGCGAAGCCCTCGAGGTGCACTTTTCGAATGGTTCCAGGCCGGGCCAAGCGCTTCTCGAGAGCGTGAACACACTCGCTCCGGCACGCATCGAATGGCAAAGCATTACCTCCGCCAGCGGGAAATCTGTCAAGCAAACGATGCGCATGCGCGGCCAGCAGATGAATCTTCAATTTGACGGGCAGAATCAACTGCAGCAGCTCGCGAGTTCCGAAGGGGTGGAAGTCACGCGCCAGCTCGGCGACGGACCGGAGCAGGCGACGACATCACGTGAACTTACCGCGAAGTTTTCGAACACAAGCGAGTGGTCAACGATCGACCAAACCGGAGACGTGCGCTTCCGCGAGGGGCCGCGCGCAGGACAGGGGGACCGCGCGCACCTGGATCGCGCCACGAATACGGCCACGCTCACTGGCTCCGTGGTCCTTGCGGACGCGACGATGCGCACGACGGCGCAGTCGGCGACGTTCACGCAGGGTTCGAACGAACTGCGGGCCGATGGCAACGTGCTGACCAGTGAGTTGCGTGCTGGGACGGGGAGCCTCACGAACCTCGCACCGGCCCCCGCACATGTTTCGGCGGCGCATCTCGTTGCGGACACAGCGCGGGGACGCGCGGTCTACTCCGGTGGTAGCCGGCTGTGGCAGGGAGATTCGGTCATCGAGGCCGATACAGTCGAATTGGACAACCCATCGCACGCCGTGGTGGCCCGGGGACACGTGCGCGGGGTCTTTCCCCAAGCCGCCTGGATTCCGAAGGGAGGCCAAACGACGGGACGGCCTGCGCGTCCGGGAACGGAACTCTGGCACGTGCGAGGAGGCCTGCTTACCTATTGGGGAGCCGAGTCGCGCGCCAGGCTCGAACAGGATGCCAGTGCCGACTCGGCGGAAGGTTCGATCCACGCGAATCAGATCGATCTCTACTTTTCGACATCTGGCCCGGCTTCTTCGGCGAAGCAACTATCACGCGCAGTGGCCACCGGAGACGTGACAGTTCGCCAGGAGGACCGCCGGGGTACGTCGAACAAAGCCGAATATACGGCCGCGGAAGGCAAGTTCATTCTTTCCGAGGGTAAACCAACCCTATATGACTCAACTGGAGACACGACCACGGGGCGTCAATTGACCTTCTATTTTGCGGATGATAGGATCGTTGTGGATTCGGAGGAAGGTTCACGGACTGTTTCGCTTCACCGGGTCGAGAAATGACGTGGCATGCTCAAGCTCCAGGCCGTCGAGCTCAGCAAATCGTACCGAGGGCGTAAAGTCGTAGATGACCTCGATCTGGAGATTAGCCAAGGCGAAGTAGTGGGGCTTTTGGGGCCCAACGGCGCTGGGAAGACAACGACGTTCTACATCCTGGTCGGCTTGACGCAGCCGGATTCCGGGCGCGTCCTCCTAAATGGAGACGACATCACCGACCTCCCCATGTACCTCCGGGCCCGCAGCGGGATCAGCTATTTGCCCCAGGAGCCTTCGGTTTTCCGCCAACTGACGGTCGAAGAGAACTTGTTGGCGGTGCTGGAGACTCTGCCGTTGACGGCGGAACAGCAGCGCGACCGGCTGGAGGAATTGTTGGCGCAGATGAAACTGGAAACTGTGCGATACAACGGAGCTTACACGTTATCGGGTGGCGAGCGGCGGCGGTTGGAAATCGCGCGATCGCTCGTGCTCGAGCCCGCGTTTATTCTGTTGGACGAGCCGTTCTCGGGGATCGACCCATTGACAGTTGTGGACATCCAAAAAATCATCAGCGAGCTAAGCCGCGAGGGCATCGGCGTGCTGGTCACCGACCACCAAGTGCGCGAGACATTGAGCGTCACCGACCGCGCCTACATTGTCCAAAACGGCAAAGTTCTCGCCGCCGGGACCCCCGCCGACCTCAGCAGTAATTCCGAAGTCCGCCGGGTCTATCTCGGCGACCATTTTCGTTTGAACTGACTCCCATGAACTGGCTGGCGCCAAAACTTCATCTCCGGGTCGCGCAAAAGCAGATCCTTACGCCTGGGCTGGTTCAGATGGTGAGCGTCCTGGCGCTGAATCGTCTCGAGCTCCGGGAGATGATCAACCAGGAAATGGTCGAAAATCCAGTGCTGGAAGAATTGGCCGATGACCCGGTCACCACCGAAGACTACAGTGATGAAACCTTCCTGAAGGCTGAAACCGAAAAGATCCCCGAGACCGAACCCGCCAACCCGTTTGATGAATTCGACGTGGCCTCCTTCTTCAACCAGTATTTGGGCAGCGGTGGAGGCAATGAAGACCGCGGCGAGCGCGAGGTTATCGAGCGCCCGTCGTTCGAACAGTTCCTCTCCTCGGCCCAGGGCCTTTCCGATCATCTCACCTGGCAGTTGAGCGTCACGGTCTGCAACGACATGGTGCGGGAGATCGCGGATGCGATCATCGGCAACCTGGACGAAAACGGTTATCTGACGGCGTCGCTCGAAGAGATATCGCAGAATGGAAAATACTCGATGGAAGATGTCGAGGAAGCGCTGGCCGTGGTGCAGGAATTTGACCCGTTGGGCGTGGCGTCGCGCAACTTGCGCGAATGCCTGCTGACGCAGCTTCGCACCCTCGATCCGCAGAACACACTCGCTCAGCAAGTCGTTTCCGAATGCCTGCCGAAGCGCCCTTTGGCGGCGAGCGAAGCAGAAGAAGAGAATCCAGAAACTCCGCTGGCCCGGCTGTTGCAGGCGAACCAGTTGAAAGAAATTGCGCGGGCGCTCAACCGCCCGGTGGAGCTTGTGAAGCGCGCCGTGGACGTGATCAAGAAGCTCGATCCGCGCCCCGGGCTGCGCTACAACAAGACGCAGGCGCGGCTGGTCGAGCCGGACGTGTACTTCCGCAAAGTCGACGACCAGTGGCAAGTGTTCATGAACGATGACGATGTTCCGCAACTTCGTCTTTCTCCCGTGTATCGCCGGCTGCTGGCGCGTGACGCCGCCGACCGCGACGTCCGCAACTACGTCAAGGAGCGTTTCACTGCCGCGCTGCAGTTGATGAAGAGCATCGAGCAGCGGAAGCACACGATCCTCCGCGTCTGCCAAATCATCATCCAGAGGCAGCACGAATACCTCGATCACGGCGCCGACCATCTCAAGCCGATGATGATCAAGGAAGTGGCGGAGGAAGTCGGCGTACACCCCTCTACGGTAAGCCGGGCGGTGTCGAGCAAGTATGCCCATACACCGCAGGGCGTGATCGAACTGAGGTCTTTCTTTTCCGAGTCCGTCAACGGGCCGCAAGGCGACAACATGTCGCTGCAGACGCTGAAGCGGCTGGTGAAGAAAATGATCGAGGAAGAAGACACGGCGCGCCCCCTGACCGACGACTTGATCGCCAAGAAACTGGATGAGGCTGGCATTCACGTCACGCGGCGAACTGTAGCGAAATACCGCGAAGACCTCCGCATTCCAAGCACACACCAGCGCCGGGTAAAGGCATAGGCCGGACCTCGTGAAGCGCCGACCCGCGCGCGACGCCCGGCAACTGGTGATCCTCACCGGGCTGAGCGGCTCAGGCAAGAGCACCGTCCTCAAGACATTCGAAGACCTCGGTTTCTACTGCGTCGATAATCTCCCTGTCGCATTGATTCCCACGTTCAGCGAGTTACACATGCAAAGCGGCGGTGAAATTCAGCGTGCGGCTCTGCTGGTGGATGCGCGCGAGGGGGAACAACTCGAAAAGCTTCCGGCCATCCTGCGGCGCCTGCGGGCAGAGAACCCCGCGACACTCGTTTTCATCGAGGCCCATGAGGAGGCTTTGCTGCGGCGGTTCAGCGAGACGAGGCGGCCCCACCCGCTCGGACATGACCGCCCTGTGCGGGAAGGCCTGCGGCGCGACCGCGTTTTGATGGAGCCGATCCGCAAACTCGCCGATGTGGTTATCGACACAACCAAGTTCAACGTCCACGAGTTGCGCCAGTTCATCATCCGTCGTTTTCAGAAGACCGACCGGCGGCCCATGATGGTCGCCCTGGTGAGTTTCGGTTACAAGTATGGGATTCCGGCCGACGCCGACCTCGTCTTCGACGTGCGCTTTCTGCCGAATCCTCATTTCATTCCGCGGCTGCGCAAGTTTTCCGGGCGCGACCCGCGCGTCGCCCGCTATATCCGCTCCTTTCCTCAAACCGGTGAGTTCTTGCGGCGCGTCGAAGGCTTGCTGACCTATTTGATTCCGCACTACATCGGCGAAGGGAAGAGCTACCTGACGATTGCGTTTGGCTGCACGGGGGGACGTCATCGTTCGGTCACGCTGGCGGAAGCGGTGCACAAAACGCTGCAGCGGCGGGGTTACGCTTCTAAAGTGGTGCACCGCGACCTCGACCAGTAGGAGACCAAGGGTCTCGGGCGCGGCGGCTTGACAAATGAGCGGGCGATTCGTAGCGTACCAAAGCTTGCAGAACGAGTAGAACTCCCAGGGGATCTAGATTTCATTGAAGCAACGCGGAGAATTCGGCCGATTATTGCAATATATCAAGCCGTACCGCATGCGGCTCGTGACGGGAATCGTGTGCCTTTCGGTGGTTGGCCTGGCCGAGGGACTCATCGCGCTGATGATCACGCCCATCTTTGACCGAGTGCTCAATCCCGGCGCTCCGGATGCGAGACTTTTCCTGATCAAGAATCCCCTGACCCACCAGGCGGTTTACCTGAACTCCTTTCTCCCCCACCAGATTCATAGTGTCGGCACGATGTTCACCATCGCAATTCTCGTCGTGTTTATCGGCAAAGGGCTCGCAGAGTTCTTTGGCAACACGCAAGTGCAATTCGCAGGGATTGCGGGCGTCACCGATTTCAGGAATCAGGTTTATGCGAAGGTCATCCGGCAGCCCATAGGTTTCTTTCAGCATCATCCGACCGGACGAGTGATGTCCACGGTGATCAATGACGTAGAGCGCGTGAGGAACACGTTTTCGGAGTATCTGTCCCTGGGTTTCCGGCACATCTTCACTCTTTTCTTTCTGCTCGTTGTTCTGCTCGCGACCAATTGGAAGATGACCCTCGGTTCGGTCGTGCTGCTGCCCCTGGTCGTCTGGCCCGTGCGGACCCTGGGCAAACGCATCCGGCGCTCGACTGAAAATATCCAGTCCGGCATTGGTGTGTTGAGCCAGATCGTGGAGGAGACGGTCAGCGGGAACCGGGTGGTGAAGGCCTTCGGGATGGAAGACTTCGAGATCGAAAAGTTTCGTTCCTCCTCGCGCCGCCTCCTGCGCGAAAACATGCATTGGATCCGCGCGTGTGTGGTTACTTCTCCGCTGATGGATCTGCTGGGCGCCGTCGTGATTGTCCTGGTGCTGATGTATGCCCGTGTGCAAATCAAGCAGGGCGCCATGACGGCGGGAATCTTTGTCACGTTTGTTTATGCGCTGTTCAAGTCCTACGAACCTGTAAAGGGGCTGGGCACGGTCTATCAGCAGTTCGAGCAGGCGTTCGGGGCGAGCGCCAAGGCCTTCGAGTATCTTCGTCTCGCGGAGGAGCCTGCCGAGGAACCCGGAGTGCGCGTGCTGCCCCCGTTTTCGCAAATCGTGGAATTTGACCAGGTGAGTTTCGAATACGATCCGGAGACGCCAATCTTGCGTGACGTGTCGCTGAAGGCGCGCGCGGGAGAAGTGATCGCGATTGTCGGGTCCAGCGGGGCGGGCAAGACCACTCTGGTAAACCTGTTGCCCAGGTTTTACAGAGTGAATTCAGGTGCGGTCCGCCTAGACGGTATGGATGTGCGCGAAGTCACGCTGCGTTCCCTGCGCGAGCAGATGGCGATCGTGACGCAAGAAACGATCCTGTTCAACGATACGGTCTGGAACAACATCTGTTACGGCCGGCCGGGACTCCCGAAAGAACGCGTGGAAGACGCGGCAAAGGCGGCGCTGGCGCATGATTTTATTTTAGAACTGCCGCAGGGCTATCAGACGGTGCTCGGCGACCGCGGACAGCGGTTAAGCGGCGGGCAGCGGCAGCGCATCGCCATCGCGCGCGCGATTCTGAAGAATTCGCCGATCCTGATACTGGACGAGGCGACTTCGGAACTTGACTCCGAATCTGAAATGCTAGTGCAACGCGCACTATCGAATCTAATGATGGGACGAACAGCATTCGTCATCGCTCATCGGCTTTCGACGATCCGCCGCGCGGACAAGATCATTGTGCTCGAAGACGGTTCGATCGCCGAGGCAGGCACGCACCAGGAGCTTCTCGCGAGGGGTGGCACGTACGCGCGGCTCTACGAATTGCAATTCGCCGACGCGGATGATATTGCAACTCCCGCGCCGAAGGTCGAGGGATGAAGGCCGCCGCCGCATCTGCCGGGATTCGTTCGATGACAGGCTTCGCGCAGGCGCGCATCGAGCGAGATGGGTGGTCGTTGCGAATCAACCTGCGCAGCGTGAACCATCGCTTCCTGGATCTTCACCTTCGAATGCCCGATGGCTTCGAAGTGTTCGAATCGCGTATCCGGCAGGCGCTCCGGAACCGCATACGGCGGGGCCACGTGGACGTGAATGTCTATTACGAGCCGGCCGGTCCAGCTGCCGTTGAAGTGAATCGCGAGGTGGCCGAAGCTTACATGAAAGCAGTGGAAGAGTTGCGGGGAGAGTTCGGGGTGAAGACCGAACCGGACCTGATCGCTCTGTTCCGGTTGCCGGGCGTCGTGGCCGCGCCCGGTGCGACCAGCGAGCTGCAAAGCGAAGAAGCGCAGGAACGGCTTGGCGCACAGTTGGAAGCGTGCCTGGAACAGGCGCTCGGGCGCCTCGAAACGATGCGCCGGTCTGAGGGGCAAACGCTTGCCGGAGAAATGCAAGGGCTGCTTGCGCGGATTGCGGAAAAGACGGCTGAAATTGAATCGCTTGCGGAGCGTGTGCGTCCCGCTTTCGCGCGCCGGCTTGAAACAAAGTTGAGCGAACTGCTGAACGGCGCACAGGTGGACCCAGCCCGGCTGGCACAGGAAGCTGCGCTGCTTGCCGAGCGGAGTGACGTGACCGAAGAACTGGCGCGGCTGCGCAGCCACGTGGAACAGTTCCAAAATTTACTCGCCGTCGCGGGCGAGACAGGCAAGAAACTCGATTTCCTTTTGCAGGAGATGCAGCGGGAAGCCAATACGCTGCTTTCCAAGACGCCCGGCGTCGAATCCGAGGGCCTGACAATCACCAGCTTCGCACTGGAAGTCAAATCGGACATCGAGAAACTCCGCGAACAGGCGCAAAACGTCGAATGACGATAGCCCAGGCGCAACAGCCGCTGGTGTTCATTGTCTCCGGGCCATCCGGGTCGGGGAAATCCACGTTGGTGCAGAAGATGCTGGAAGTTCCGGGGACGATGTTTTCCATATCCTGCACCACACGGCCGCCAAGGGCCACGGAAAGTCCCGGAAAATGGTATGATTTTATTTCCGAAGCCGAATTTGACCGCAGGGCCGGCCAGGGTGAGTTTCTAGAGTATGCCCGCGTCTTCGGCAAGCATCGTTACGGCACGCCGCGCCGTTCTCTGGAGGAAGCGCGGCGCAAGGGCCAGGACCTGGTGCTTGAGATCGATGTCCAGGGTGCCGAGCAGGTGAAGCGGGAACTGCCTGCCGCAGTGGCCATTTTTATCCTGCCTCCCGCGCGGGAGGAGCTCGAGCGGCGGTTACGCGCCCGCGGCCAGGACTCGGAGGAAGCGATCCAGCGGCGGCTTGAGCGGGCACAACAGGAGATCCAGCGTTACAAGGAGTATGATTTTCTGGTTGTCAACGACGACGTCGAGCGCGCTGGACGCGAAGTGCAGGCGATCACGGTGGGTGCGCGCTGTCTTCGCAGCTGCCTGAGTGAGCGCGCACGCAAAATTCTGGAATCTTTTGGAGGGTAGAGATCTTATGGTTGAGAGTCAGGCACCGGATAGCAAGTTTGCATTTGTCGTGGTTGCGGCTCGGCGGGCCCGGCAGTTGATGTTGGGAGCGATGCCGCTGGTGGCAAATCCACGGTCCCATAAACCAACGCGGGTCGCGGTCGAAGAATTGAGCGCGGGGGTCCTCGAATTTCAATTGCCCCCGACGCCAGGCGAGGGCGACGACAAGGAAGGGAAGCGGCGCAAGGAGTAGCGCGCTGCGAAATCTATGCGTGTGGCACTCGGTGTCTCGGGAGGCGTGGCGGCCTACAAAGCTGCTGAACTGGTGCGCAGGCTCCAGCAGGAAGGCATCGACGTGCAAGTGGTTATGACCAAGAGCGCGCAAGAATTCGTCACTCCGCTGACGTTTGCGGCGCTCACCGGACAAAAAGTCATTACCGAAATGTTCGGCGACGAGTCCGCGGCTGCGAATGTGGAGAGTGCGATCGAGCACATCGCTGTCGCGCAGCGGATCGACCTGTTGGTGGTGGCGCCAGCCACAGCCAATGTCATTGCGAAGATGGCCCGCGGTATCGCAGATGATTTCCTTACCACACTTTATCTGGCGACGACCGCGCCCGTGGTGGTAGCCCCTGCGATGAACGTCAATATGTGGGAGCACGCGGCGACGCAGGAAAATATTGACGTACTGCGCACCCGCGGCGTCCATGTCGTTCCTCCGGAGGAGGGCTATCTGGCCTGCGGCATGACCGGCGCTGGCCGCCTGGCAAGTGTCGAGGCCATCGCGAAGGCGGTGTGCGGCCGGCTGGGCATCAAGCACGATCTGGAAAATGAAACCGTGATCGTAACTGCGGGACCCACCTGCGAAGATCTGGATCCGGTGCGATACCTGACGAACCGCTCCTCCGGCAAGATGGGCTATGCGTTGGCCGAGGCGGCGGCGCGCCGTGGCGCTCGCGTCGTCTTGATCAGCGGCCCGGTTCGCCTGGATCCGCCACAGGGCGTCGAATTTGTTTCCGTGCGCAGCACCGAGCAGATGCACGCGGCGGTTCTGGAGCACTTGCCCCATGCCACTGCTGTGATTATGGCCGCAGCCGTAGCGGATTACCGGCCGGTAGCGCCTCAAACGAAGAAAATGAAGCGCGGCAACGGCCGCGTGACGCTCGAGCTCGAGTCCACGCCGGACATCCTCGCCGGCTTCGCGCGCGGCAAGCGCGGTCTGATTGCCGTCGGCTTTGCTGCGGAGACCGACCATGTGGCGGAGCACGCGCGCGCCAAGCTGGAATCGAAGCAAGCCGATCTGATCGTCGCCAACGATGTCACGTCCGAGGGCGCCGGGTTCGATCACGATACGAACATCATCACGCTGTACTCGCGCGACAGCAGCGAAAAGGCGTTCCCCCGCATGCCGAAGATCGACGCAGCTCACCGGATTCTGGACCGCGTGCTCGAATTGCGCCACGCGGGCCAGGGAATGCCCGCGACGCAGCGCGCGCGCTGATCTGCCCGATGGATTCCCGCCTCCCAGATCCCTCACGCCAAAAACTGGAAGCCTGGCTTCGTTACTACGGCGAATTGAATCTCGATGAGTTCTACATTGACCGGAGGACCATGGGGAAACGTTCTGTCAAGCCACCGGCGGTTCAGCCGCAAACTCCTGCACGGGCCATGCCGGCTGCAACGGTTGCCGCGATTCCGGTTGCGCCAGCTCGCATCCTGCCGGTCGTTCCGACTGCTTCGCTGTTTGAAGTAATCGACCGCGTCGAGGGCGATACGCTTGAACTCATCCGTGAAAGTCTGGGTGAATGCACGCGCTGCCGGTTGCACGAGCAGCGGAATAAAATCGTCTTCGGCGCAGGGAACCTACGCGCCGAGCTCGTGTTCGTTGGCGAAGGACCGGGGCACGACGAAGACATGCAGGGACTGCCGTTTGTCGGGCGCGCGGGCAAGTTGCTCACGCAGATGATCGAAGCGATGGGCCTGCAGCGCGAAGACGTCTATATCTGCAACGTCGTGAAGTGCCGCCCGCCGGAAAACCGCAAACCTGAGGACGATGAGGTCGCGACGTGTTCACCGTATTTGTACCGGCAGCTTGACGTGATCGCGCCGAAGGCGATTGTGTGTCTCGGTGGCGTAGCTGCTCAAACATTGCTAAAAACAAAAGATCCCATTTCACGATTCCGCGGCAACTGGTTTGACTTCCGCAATACGAAGCTGCTCGCCACCTATCACCCGGCGTATCTGCTGCGCAACCCGAACGCGAAGGGTGAAGTCTGGAAGGACTTGCAGAAGGTCATGGTGCTTTTGGGCCTGAAGCCAAAGAAACCTTCCCGCTGAAGAGTTTGTGCGACAACACCTATATGAAACTCCCTTGTAGCGTCGGCCTTCAGGCCGACACTGTAGATTCAAGTACATGTCCGCCTGAAGGCGGGCGCTACACAGAGCAAGACCGGGACGCCACCGACTCTGAAGGCCCGTGAATCCGCGCGGCTCTAGGGCGGCTCCCGCGCGCCTCTGCTGCTACACTACGTCTCGCACATGCCTGCTAACTACTGCGAAGTCGCGCTGCCGGTCCCGCTGCGTTTGGTGTTCACCTACGCGATTCCGGATCGCCTTGCGAGCTCGATTTTTGCGGGCAGTCGCGTTCTGGTCCCGTTTCGCAATCGCGCCATGACCGGGGTTGTCGTTGAGGTTTCCAGCCGCCGGCCTGACCCCGCTCGCGTCAAGACCATCAAGGAAATTGTCGAAGCGCTTGATCCCATTCCCGCGCTGACGCCGAAGCTGATCGAATTGGGGCGCTGGGTGGGCGGCTATTATGTGGCGCCACCGGGAGAAGTTTTTCGCGCGATGCTGCCGCCCCAGGTCGATTTGCGGCACGAGCGCGAATTCCTGTTGACCGACGCGGGGCGCGCGCGTCGCGACGAACTCGATGCCGCGGGAAATCGCACGGAGGCAGAGGTTGCTGAACTAGCCCTGCTTTCGCTCATGCACATTGAAGATAGGCCGGTCCGCGCGGACCGGCTGCGCAAGCTGCCGGGTGGAGAAGCCGCGGCGGAGCGGTTGTTGCGCCGGCGCCAGCTTGAGGCGCGTGAGGTCACGCTGCACCGGCGCGCGCGCGTGCAGAAGATCGTCGCGTGGAACTCTACTGAGGAGACGAACTCGCTCGGCGAACAAGAAGCACGTGTCTACCATGTGCTCGCTGAGGAGCGCGGCCCGCTGCCTCTGCCGGCGCTCGCCAAACTCTCGAAGGTTTCGCGATCGATGATCGAGCGTCTCATCCGCCAGGAAAAACTGAAAAGCTGGGAAGAACCGCTCGCCATCGAAGAAGATTTGTTCGAAGTGGATTACACGCCCCCTTCGAACATTCTCAACGCAGACCAGGAGCGCGCGCTAGGCGAAATCAGAGGCTGGCTCGAAGCGGGCACTTTCCATGTTGGCCTGCTCTACGGTGTCACAGGCAGCGGCAAGACTGAAGTGTACCTGGGAGCTGTCGAAGCGGTTCTCGCGCAGAACAAGACGGCGTTGATTCTGGTGCCGGAGATTGCGCTGACGCTCTGGGTGGGGCGGCTTTTCCGGGCGCGGCTTGGCGCAGGCGTTGCAGTGCTTCATAGCGCGCTCGGTGAAGTGGAGCGCGCGCGCGAGTGGTGGCGCGTGCGGCGCGGCGAGGCTCGCGTCGTGGTTGGAACGCGTTCGGCTGTGTTCGCTCCGCTCGAAAACCTGGGACTTGTTGTCGTGGACGAAGAACAGGAAGCGAGCTACAAGCAGGAAGAGACGCCACGCTATCACGGGCGGGACGTCGCCATTGTGCGCGCGAAGCTTGAGGGAGCGGTAGCGCTGCTGGGCTCGGCGACGCCGTCGCTCGAGAGTTTTCACAACGCGCGATCAGGAAAATACCATCTTCTCCAGCTCGAATCGCGCGTAGAAAATCGCCCGCTCGCGCCGGTGGAAATTGTAGACCTGCGCGAAGATTTCCGGGCCACCCATCGAGCCGGTCCACTTTCCGCGAAGCTCAGCCAAGCCATCGCCGCGCGTCTCGATCAGGGCACGCAGTCCCTGATCCTCATCAATCGCCGCGGATATTCGTGGTTCGTGATCTGCCGCTCGTGCGGCGCTGGAATTCAGTGCGAGAACTGCAGCATCTCGCTGACCTATCACAAGCAGCGCGACCGTCTGGAGTGCCATTATTGCGGATTCTCCAGGCGCGTGCCGAAGGCCTGTCCGAAGTGCGCCTCCGAGCACGTTTATTTTTTCGGAGCCGGGGCGGAGCAGCTCGAGGAAAAGCTGCGCGAGAAATTCTCCAGCGCCAGGGTTGCGCGCCTGGACCGCGATGCGGTCCGCACTAAACGCGCCTACCAGCAGGTGCTCGCCGACTTTGCTTCCGGGAAACTCGACATCCTCGTCGGCACGCAGATGGTTGCGAAAGGGCATGACTTCCAGCGCGTCACGCTGGTCGGGGTCGTTTCCGCCGATTCGCAGCTCAGCCTCCCGGATTTCCGCGCGGCCGAGCGCACATTTCAATTGTTGACGCAGGTTGCCGGACGCGCCGGGCGCGGTGCGCTGCCCGGTGAAGTGCTCGTTGAGACGTATTATCCGGAGCACTACGCGATCCAGTTGGCCGCGCGCCAGGACTACCTCGCCTTCTTCGAAAGGGAACTGCAGTTCCGGCGCTTGCTGCACTATCCGCCATTTACCGCGCTGGCGAGCGTGCTGGTGCGCGACACGAAAATCGAAAATGCGATTCGCTGGTCGCGCCAGCTCTCGGCGTTTCTTGCTCCGCAGGAGTCACGCGGCGTGAAAGTATTGGGTCCTGCCGCAGCGCCGCTGGCGCGGCTCAAGCGCGAGTATCGCTTCCAATTCCTGCTGAAGGCTCCGAAGCGCGCACAGCTCACACGTGTCCTATCGGATCTGCTTGCATTCAGTCAAGAGAAGGAAATTCCCGAGAAGGCTGTCCTTGTGGATGTGGACCCCTTGAGCCTGTTCTAGCGGACCTTGGTCGACGTGATCCCCAAAAATGCCCCGGGTCTTCAGAGTCTTTGTGGCAACCCGGTTTCGCTCTATGTAGCGGCCGCCTTCAGGTGGGCATGTGCTTGAATCTACAGTGCCGGCCTGAAGACCGACGCTACAATAGCGTTTCACGTATGGGTCGTCACACAGATTCTGAAGACGCGGGCTGCAGCCACTCTCGCGGCCGAGTTTGTTGTAGCCCGCCCCGGTCAAACCGGGGCGGGGCGTTTCTCTTGCCGACCGGAGAATCGAGCTAATTCATTCGGACAAGCACCGGGATCGGCATGAAACTCAAGATGAAGATGACGACAGCGACGGCGGTCCAGATAAGCCGTGTCCGGTCGAGCCTTTCCCATTGATAAAGCAGCGGCGGGTGGCGGAAGCCGATTCCCAGCAACAGGGCAGCCCACAGATACCATCCGGCCCAGAACATGTATCCGAGTGGAATCAAGAGCAATGCGACGCCAAGCGTTACCCGGCGGTGATACTTGCTTGCCACGGCGTAGAGAATATGTCCCCCGTCGAGCTGCCCGCCGGGGAGCAGGTTGAGCGCCGTCGCGAACAATCCTACCCACGCCGCGCGTCCCACCGGATGGAGCAGCAGGTCGCCGGGTGGCACGCCGGGTCGCAGCACGGCCAGCAAGATCCGCAGCGCGAGCGGATTGCCGAAGACGACGCTCGGATGCGCCTGCGAAAAGGGGATCACTCTGGAGTACGCGATGGCAACGGCGAGCGCCGGAATCGCGAAAAGAAATCCCACGACGGGTCCCGCGACGCCCACATCGAACAGCGCTCTGCGATTGTAGATCGGGGACCGGATACGGATGAACGCGCCGAGTGTTCCGATCAGCGTCGGCGCGGGAATGAAATAGGGATAACTGGCTGAAATACCGTAATAACGGCACGCAAAGTAGTGGCCCAGTTCATGCGCCAGCAGAATGCCAAGCAGCGTGAAAGCGAAAGGGACTCCGGCAAGCAGAAATTGCGGATGCGCCAGCAGCGTGCCATACATCGCGAAGAAACCGTCGATGTCGGGTGATTGTCCCAACGCATAAGAGGCCGCAAAGCTGGCCCCAACCACCAATGTGGAAATCAGTGTAAGCAGGAACAGCAGCGCAGCAATCGCGAGCGATCTCCGCCGCCAGCGTTTCTGCCGACGTTCCCAATAAATTTCCGGGGACAGATCCGCCGATTCAACGACTGGCGTGGACGTTTCCATGGAGGAGCGTTCGGATTCGCTGCCATCACTCATGAAAGATTTGATGCGCGCATGGCCGCGCGCGAACAGGAATCGCGTGGAGGACAGGCCCCATTAGAATGGCAGGGAAGGAACACGCTGGGCGGATGCCGGCTCAGAGCGATTGCAATTCCTTGCCGGGCTTGAAGCGCACAGCTTTGCCAGGAGGGATGCTGACTTCCTGACCGGTGCGCGGATTGCGTCCGATGCCGGTCTTGCGCGGGCGGACGTTGAACACGCCGAAGCGGCGCAACTCAATCCGCTCTCCCTTGCCGAGAGCGTTCTTCATGGCTTCGAAAACGGTCTCGACGGCCTGCTCCGCCTTGGTCCGGGTCACGCCGGTCTTATT
This sequence comes from Terriglobia bacterium, assembly GCA_041488495.1. Classification (GTDB taxonomy): domain Bacteria; phylum Acidobacteriota; class Terriglobia; order Acidiferrales; family UBA7541; genus Palsa-360. The sequence continues at coordinate 82,116 of JBGPPL010000006.1, read as the reverse complement.
TACCACCGCGTTCACTATGTCGAGCTTAATCACACGAGCCTCCCGCTTCCTCAACGGCAAGCTATGCTAGACACGCAGTTGCGGGTTGTCAAGCTGCACGCGCTCGGTTAAGATGCGCGTCTTCGCCCGGCGCGCCCTTCACGGAAGGCGTTCAGGACAAGCCGGATTCCTCAGGAGGCCCGGATGCCGGTTAAGCCCGATCGTTGGATTCGCAAGATGGCGCTCGAACATAAGATGATCGAGCCGTTTGAAGACCGCCAGGTCCGCGAAGGCGTCATCAGCTACGGCGTCTCCAGCTACGGCTACGATATCCGCGTCGCCGACGAATTCCGCATCTTCACGAATGTGAATTCGACCATCGTCGACCCGAAGCATTTTGACCCACGCTCGCTCGTCGAATTCAAAGGGCCCGTGTGCCTCATACCGCCGAACTCGTTCGCGCTGGGCCGCTCGGTGGAATATTTCCGCATTCCGCGAAACGTCCTGACGATCTGCCTTGGCAAGTCCACCTACGCCCGCTGCGGGATCATTGTGAACGTAACGCCGTTTGAGCCGGAATGGGAGGGCTTTGTCACGCTCGAAATCAGCAACACCACGCCGCTCCCTGCAAAAATCTATGCCAACGAAGGTCTCTGCCAGGTCCTATTCTTCGAATCCGACGAAGAGTGCGAGATTTCCTATAAGGACAAGAAGGGGAAGTACCAGGCCCAGCAGGGCATCGTTCTCCCGCGGCTCTAGCGCGCGGGCGCGCTCATTCGAGGAGCTCACCGCGAAAGACTATGCCTCAACCGGTCGCGCGTCTTGCGGCTCATTTTTAGGACGACTCATCGGGAAGCCACGGCTGCGCCATCCTTCATAGCCTTCCGCCAGCGGGCGGATTCGCGTGATTCCTTTGCTGCGCAGCAGAAGCGCCAGCCGGGCGGCCGTCACCTCGTTCGGGCACGCGCAAAAGAGGACGATTTCGCGATCGCGGGGAATGACCTCATGTGCCTCTTCGAGTTCCGCGGCGTCCATGTGCAGGGCGCCGAGAATCGTTTCCGGTTGCGCCTCAAAATCGAGCGCGTGGCGCAGGTCCACGATGATGACGTCCTCGCCGGCGTCGATTTTCACCTTGAGTTCCTCCGGAGTGATCCGGTCGATTCTCAGCTTGCGCAAGAATCTTTGACGATTATAAAATTTCCAGCCGATATAGCCCACAAACGCCGCAAGGACAAGGACCAGCAGCCATTCTCCCAGATATGCCGCATGGGCCGCGATTCGTTCCAGTTCGCCGCTGAACACGTAGCCGGTTATCATGAACGCGCCCGACCAGAGCAACGCCCCGAGCGCATCGAAGAGGACAAATCGCCGCCAACTCATGCGGATGATCCCCGCCAGCGGCGACGCCATGGCGTTAAGCCCCGGAATAAACTTCGCGACGAGGAGCACACGCGCGCCGCTTTTTCCGAAGCTCACCTGCGTCCGCCGCACGCACGAATCAGGCTCGAGTGATATGCGGCAGAGCAACTGCAGGACCCGGACGCCTTTCCGCCGCCCCAATTCGTACCACATGGAGTCGCTCGCCACGGCGGCACACACGGCAAATGCGATCGCCAGCCACAAATTCATCTGACGGGTGCCCGAAAGCGCCCCCGCAGCAAGAAGCAGCGGCGCCGAAGGGATCGGCAGGCCGGCCTGTTCGATGAAAACCCAGGCGAACACCAGCGAGTAGCCATGCCGGACCAGGAATTCGAGTATCTCGTTCATTGCTTCTCAGGAGGGACAGTGATGGAAGCCGGGCGGCCCCACGTCCCCGAAAAAACAAATTCATCGAGCCGTTTGCGGCGGCGCGGCGCCATCTCACGCTCGCGCAAAGGTTCGGGCAACGATTCTGCCTTACCCGGGTAGCCGAGCGCAATCACGCTCACAGGTTCCCAGCCTTCGCGCACGCCGAAGCGTTCCCGCGCTGCTTCCACACGGAATCCACCCATCAGGTGCGTCGCGAAGCCCATTGAAGTGGCCTGAATGACCAGATTTGCAGTCGCCTGTCCCAGATCGTAGAAACCATGCCGGTTCGGTTGGAGTTTGTGTCTCTGCGAATTTTTCCATTTCCGTAGGTTTGTTCTCTTCCTCTGTTAGGAGCGGACTCCATCTGCAACAAAATCTGCCAGACCGGTAAGCGCGCCCGGCCGTTCGTTCACTTGATAATTCCGTGCCGTCTCGATTGTTTACTTTCCGTCGCCTGCTGATGTCTTTTGTACCAGCTCGCCTTCGAACGTGATCGAAACCTCGTCCCCGACCATCACTCCCCCACCCTCGATCAGGGCATTCCAGACCAATCCGAAGTCCTTCCGGTTGATCTTCGCCGTAGCTGTGGCGCCGGTTCTAACATTTCCCCAGGGGTCCTTGATAACCGGTGCTGGGCCCTCCACATCGAACGTCACCCCGCGTGTAACCCCGCGTATCGTCAGATCGCCCGTTACCTTGAATCGGTCTGCACCCGCGGCCGTGATTTGCTTCGATCGGAATGTCATTGCCGGATAATTCGCAACGTCGAAGAAGTCTGCGCTCCGCAAGTGCTCATCGCGTTGCGGCTCGCGGGTGTCGATCGTTGCGGTCTCCACACTCACCTCGACTGTCGATCGCGTCAAATCGGCCGGACCGAGAACTGCGTTTCCGCTGACCTTGCCGAACTCCCCGCGCACGTTCGAAATCATCAAGTGCCGCACACTGAAATGCGCGGCTGAATGGGCAGGATCAATCTGCCACTCGGTTGGCTTGGGTGCTTGGACCGTTCCGGACACTGCTGCGTTCATGATGGTTCCTCCTAAGATTACGGAAATTAGACAACGAATACCGTTACAACAACCTTTAGACTCAAAAAATCACTCCGGAGAATGCGGCGCTTCCACTTGCGCGCGCGCCTGCTCCAAAAGGCGCGAAAGTCTCCGCAGCTCTTTCGCCCGGAGCTGGTGCAACTGCCGGCGATGCAGATTCTCCATGGGTGTATCCAACTCCTTCAGAATCCGGAGTCCTTCCGCCGTGATACGCGTCTTCACGACGCGCCGGTCCTTTTCTTCTCTCGCGCGCATAATCAATCCCCGCGATTCCATCCGGTCCATAAGGCGCGTGATGTCCGGGTCGCGCGAGATCAACCGGCAGCCAACCTCGCGGCAGGCGAGGCCTTCCGTCCCCGCGCCGCGCAGGATGCGCAGGGCGTTGTACTGCGTCGCCGAGAGGCCAGACGGCTTGAGCAGCGCCTCGGCTCCCCGGGCCAGGGCATCGGCGGTGCGGAGCAGGCTGACGAAGACCTGGGCTTCCAGGTGCGTTTCCGGCGCCCGGGTCTTTCTCGCGGCTGGGCGTGTCTGGGCCATGAGCGGATAATAGTCGTTATAACGATTATTGTCAAGAGGAATGTTTGGTTCGCAGATTTCTCCGTGCCCTCTGGGGTGAACCTCTTGCTTTCACGGCAAGGAAAACTTGAACACAAAGCGCACAGAGGATGCAGGACGTCAGGGTTTTCGCGTCGGACGCATCTGCACTTCGCTGATGAAGCTTCCCGGCGCCTGCGTCACCAGCGCCGCTACGGCATGCGCCACATCGTCCGCCTGAAGCATCTTCGACGGGTCCTTGCCCGCGTGCGGGGAAAACTCGGTGGCCACCGAACCCGGGCAGACCGCGCTGACGCGGATGCCGTGTGCGCGCAGGTCCTCCGCCATGCATCCGGACAGGCCGAGCAGGCCCCACTTTGACGCACAATAGATCGCGCCGTTCGCAAAGGTGTTTTTTCCCGCCAGCGAGCAGATATTGATGATATGGCCGGTTTTCCGCCGGATCATTTCGGGTGCGACGGCGCGGCTCGCCAGAAACACGGATTTCAGATTGGTGTCCAGGATGGAATTCCAATCCGTCTCGCTCTGCTTCTGGAACGGGCCAAAGATGCCGATTCCGGCGTTATTCACAAGGATGTCGATCGGCCCGAGTGTGCGCTGCGTCTCGCTGACCAGGGCAGTAATCTCGTCTCCGCGAGTGACATCCGCCCGCAGGGCCAGTACCTGGATGCCTGCACTGCGCAAATCGGAAGCTGCGTGTTCAAGATTCGCCGCATTCCGCGCGCACAGCGACACTCGCGCGCCCATCTGGCCCAGGCGCCGTGCGATCGCCAACCCGATTCCACGGCTGGCTCCGGTGACGATCGCTACTTGGCCTGCGAGCATATCTTCGCGATTCATTGCATCTCCTTGTGGCTTGAAAAATGGTATCCTTTTGGCGGGCTTCCTTTTCCCGGAGAGGCTCATCTTATCACCTGTAGGTCTGGCATAGATTCCAACCGGCCACGGATTGCTTCGGCGGGTAAGACAGGAGGGAATGTTGCTTGCGCCATTCGCTAGGATTCCCTATAATCCCGAGAGTTTTGAACCGGCAGTTACCCTTGGAAGTTGTTTCTGTATTCATTCTGCTTTACGGAAATTTGCTGAGGAGGCTGGAAGCCGATGATGCGAAAGTGGATTGTGACGGGCGCCGGTCTGTTGTGGGTCGCACTAGGGGCGTGGGGAGTTGGCGCGAGAAGCCTGTGGGCTGCACAGGCCGCGCAGCAAGACCAGCAGAAACCTGCCTACACGCTGGCCGAATACAATGCGTATAAGGCCGCGGATGCTGAGCAGAATCCTCAGCAAAAGATCAAGCTGCTCGACGATTTCGTCAAGCAGTACCCCAATTCCACCCTGCTGCCTTATATCTACCGAGACTACTACCTGACCGACTATGCGTTGAAGAATTTCGCGGGGACCATGGAGTATGCGGATCGCATGATCTCCCTCGGCGACAAGGTGGATACGCAAGGGCGCCTGGAAGCCGCTGTCGCCCGCGCGCAGGCCTACTATGTCGGCTCGGGCGACAAGGCGTTCCAGACAGCCGACGTGCAGACCAAGGCGCGAGATGCCGCAGTGCAAGGCTTGAAGACGCTCGCCGATTGGAAGAAACCCGATGCAATGACTGCCGACCAATACGAGCAACAGAAGAAGGGTTTCAATGTCCTTTTCAATTCGATCGCCGCGATGACGTCGATGTCTTTGAAGGACTACCCTGGAGCCGCCGGCTATTACAAGACCGTCTTGTCGATTGATCCGACCGACGCGGTTTCCCACTTCCGTCTGGGCGTCGTCTATTTGCAAATGACTCCGCCACAGGGGACTGACGGTTTCTGGGAGCTGGCGAGGTCCATCGCCCTCAAGAGTCCCAACGAGGCGCAGGTGCGGACCTATCTTAAGAACCAACTCATCCGGTATCAGCAGCCGGCATGTGACCCGCTCGTGGATGCTCAGTTGAACGAGCTCATCACGCTGGCAGGTAGTTCGGCTGACCGGCCTGCCACCTTGACGGTGCCGAGTGCAGCCGAGTTGCAGAAGGCACGCGATGACACTACCAACTTCCTACCGGCGCTCAAGGCCGGCGGTGATGTGGGCAAGGTGATGTGGCTTGCCAGCTGCGGTCTCGAGTACCCGGACGTTGGTGTCCGCCTAATGGAAGCGCCCGCGGTTGATGGCGATAATGTGACCCTGAAGGTGTTTCGCGGCGCGACGCCGGAAGAAATCGAGGCGGCCACCGAGGCCAACATGGGGGTCAAAGTAGTTGGCCAGCCGGAGGCCAAGCGTCTTGAGAAGGATGCGGTTGTCCGGTTCACTGGCACACTGGTCGCCTACTCGCAAAATCCGTTTATGCTGACGTGGGATAAGGCGAAAATCAACACCGAGGATCTCCCGGAAGAGAAGACTGGGCCGGCCAAGAAGGGGCCTGCCAAGAAAGCTCCGGCAAAGAAAGCCCCCGGCGACTGAACCTTCCACTTCACATCGTCAACCGGCCAAGAAGGAATTAGGCGGCCCCGAGAACCTTTCGGGGCCGTTTTTCTTTTGAGGATTTGGCAAGGCTCTTGATGGATCCCATCCGGGCGCACGGCCAATCGGTATCCGGCAGCGGTCCAACGCGCATGATCATTGGCCGCTAGGAGTGCCGGTGATGCCGGTTGTCGAGCTTGTAGATCCCGATCTTGCGGCTGAGGGTGTTCCGGTGGATTCCGAGCAGGCGTGCGGCGCGCGATTGGTTGCCGCGAGACCGGTCCAGCACGCGTTTGATGAACTTCTTTTCGAATTCGTTGATGGCCTCGTCAAATTGGATCCCGCGTTCCACCATCTGCCCGACCAGGGCTTCCAGTTGATCTTTCACGGTCGCACGCTCCGCACAAAAATTGTCTGCCGCCGGAAATTCCGGCCTGATTTATCTGAGTTCTTGGCCTGTTAACTGCCGATAGGCTTCCCGGTACTTTGCACGAGTCGCCTCAACCACTTCGGGGGGAAGTTCCGGACCGGGCGGCTGTTTATTCCACCCGATGCGCTCGAGGTAGTCGCGGACGTACTGTTTGTCGAACGAGGGTTGCGCGCGGCCGAGCTGGTAGCCGTCCGCTGGCCAGAAACGAGAAGAATCCGGTGTCAGGGCTTCGTCAATCCAGATCAGTTGATCGCCAACGAGCCCAAATTCAAATTTCGTGTCCGCCAGAATGATTCCCCGGGGCTCGGCATAGGCTGCCGCGCGCCGGTAAATGTCCAGGCTGACGCCGCGAACACGCTCGGCGAGTTCGCCGCCGATGCGCGAAGCGGCCTCGCCAAACGAAATGTTCTCATCATGTCCCGCCGTGGCCTTAGTCGAGGGCGTGAAAATGGCTTCCGGCAGCCGCTCGGATTCCCGGAGACGCGCCGGCAGGGGAATCCCGCAGACTCTACCGGTGGCGAGATAGTCTTTCCATCCCGAGCCGGACAGGTAGCCGCGCACGACACACTCGATCGGCAAGGGCTTCGTTTTTTGACAGAGCATGGAGCGGCCGTCGAGCTGTGCGCGATACGCAGCGAGTTCCGGCGGGAAATCTGTCGCGGTCAGCACGTGATTGGGAATGACGTCCCTCAGCAGGTCGAACCAGAACAGCGAAAGCTGCGTTAGCACGCGTCCCTTTTCCGGGATCGGCGTGGGCAGCACCACGTCAAACGCCGACAGCCGGTCCGTTGCCACGATCAGCAGGCGGTCGCCCACCTCGTAGATGTCACGGACCTTCCCCCGATTGAGGAACTGAATCCCGGGGAGACTTGTCTCCCATACGATTGCGTTCATTTGTGGAGAAGCCACAGGCGACTCATTTCTGCTGAGAGGCGGGTATTCTAGCGCATGGTCCGGCGAAGTCAACGGAGAAGAAAAACGAAAAGTGGAAAACTCCTGGAGGGCCAAGGGAGCGCATGTTGCGCGCAAACTCCTGCGCTTGCCATGACTTCTTCGCGGGCGCCGTGTCCTCTGTGTTTCAGGGTTCTATGGGCAAAACTTTAAACACAGAGGACACAGAGAATTCGGAGGAGAAGATGCCGGCGCGAAGACTTACGCCGCATTCGTCGCAGCTTGTGTGGCTGCGGGTTCATCCCAGCGGACCGACACGAGCTTCGAGACGCCCGGCTCCTGCATCGTGACTCCGTAGAGCACCGACGCCATCTCCATCGTTTTCCGGTTGTGCGTCACGACGATGAACTGCGTGCCCGCGCTCATCTCCGACACAAGTTTGGTGAAGCGACCGACGTTCGCTTCATCGAGCGGCGCATCGACTTCGTCGAGAATGCAGAACGGGCTCGGTTGATAGCGGAAGATCGCGATCAACAGCGCCAAAGCCGTCATCGCCTTTTCGCCGCCGGAAAGCAGCAGCACGTTCTGCAAGCGCTTGCCCGGGGGCTGCGCCACCACGTCGATGCCCGGCTCGCCGGAACTGTCCGGCTCGGACAGGCGCATCTCGCCCGTTCCGCCGCCGAAGAGTGTGTGGAATGCCGTAGCAAAGTTTTGGTTGATGATCGCAAAGGCTTCCTCGAATTTCTGTTTGCAGACTTGATCGAGCTCCGTGATGGCCTGCTGCGTATCGGCGATGGATTGCAGCAGATCGCCGCGCTCGCGGCCGAGGAATTCGAAGCGTTGCTCGCATTCGTTGTATTCCTCGAGCGCCATCATGTTGACCGGGCCCATGGACTCGATGCGGGCCTTCATCTCGTGGTGTTGCGAGTCGGCTGCGCGAAGTTCCTCGCCTGAAAGCAGGGCGGGGTATTCCGCGATCAGATCCTCCGGCTGGGCGTTCAGCTCCTCGATGCACGATTGGCGCAGGTGTTCGCGCTCGGAATCATTGCGGGCGCGCTCGATCTCGTGCTTGCCGCGTTCTTCCCGGAAATCGCCGAGTTTTTGCCGCGCCATGCGGAGGGCATCGTCCACCTGCGTCGAGCGGACGCGTGTCTGCTCGAACTCCCGCTCCATTTCGATGCCGCGTGCTTCCAGGCGCTGCCTCTCGGCGCGCAGCAATTCCACTTGCCGCTGGTGTTCCGCGGTTTGCGCCGAAAGCTGTTCCTGCTCTTGAAGGAGCAAGTCTTGTTGTAAGACGAGAGAAGCGCGCCGCGCGGACAGTTCTTGAAGCTCTTGCGCCATGCGCGCCATAAGCGATTCTGCGCTCGCCAGGCGTTCCGCCAGCGTTGCCATCTCGGCGCGCCGTGCCGCCAGGTCTTCGTGTTTTGCCTGTGCGTTCTGCCGCAGTGTAGCCTGCTGGTCCATGGCCTGCGCGATTTCCTGCTCTGCCGCGGCTCGTGCGTTCGAGACTTCGCTGCGCCGCTGCTGGGCAGACTCGGCGCGCCGCTGCGCCGTTGCGGCATCATTTCGCAGCCGCGCAAGTTCGGTCTGGCAGACGCTCAGTTCCATTCCGAGCCGCACCATGTCGCCGCGCGCCTGGTCGCGCTGCAATGTCGCCGCAACAGCCAGCTTCTCCGATTCCACGTGCTGCGCCGTGGCCTGCTCGAGCGCCAGTCCGCTTGCGCGGAGCTCTTCTTCGATGTGATGCAATGTGGCCTGCGCTTCCGCAGCCGCGCGCTCGAGCTGCAGCACCTCGGCATCGAGCGAACGCAATTCGCGCTTCATGCCCAAAGGTCCCACCTCGGAGGGGCGGCCGCCGCTCACGACGCGGCCCTGGTATGTGGTGCCATCGAGTGTGACGAAAGAGAACGCGGGATTTTCGCGTGCGAGCCGCTCCGCCACGGCAGCCTCTTCCACCAGAAACGCCGATTGCAGCCGAGGCAGGAATTGCTTTGCCGCCGGCCCCAGCGGATCGCGGAATTCGACGAGCCGGTCGAGCCGGGAGACCGTTTGTTTTTCAATCTCGAAGGGCACGACCGGTTCGTTCGGCTGCAGATTCAGTTTGCGCAGCGAGTCCACGAAGAACGTGGCGCGTCCGCCGACTTCCTCGCGTAGCAGCGCGATGCCCGCGCGCGCCACGTCGAATGTCTCCACAACCACGTATTCCAGCTCGTCGCGCAGGAATTGCTCGACGGCGCTCTCGTATTGCTGCTCGACTTCGGCGTAATCGGCCAGCACGCCGACGGCGCGGAAACCGTCAGAATCATCGCGCCCCTGGTTTGACGCAAACAGTTTCTGTACTGCGTCAGCGGTGTAGGAGCGGTCGTTCAGGATCTGCTCGACCGAGGAGCGGCGCGCGCGGCCCCCGGCCAGCGCATCGCGGGCGCTTTCCGCCTGCGCAGTGGTTTCGTGCTGTTCGCGGCGCAGCTCGGTGATTCTTCCTTGCGCATTCCTCACGATTTCTTCCAGACTGCGCGAGCGCTCGAGCACCGACTGCCACTGCAAATCCGCGGCTTGCGCGCGATCGCGGTGGTGCAGAGACTCTTCGAGCAGTTGTTGCTCCTGCCGCTCGTACCGCGCCACGCCTTCGACGTGATGCGCCAGAGCCTGTTCGGCCTGCGCTTGATCGCCGTGCAGGCGCGTTAGGTCGTCTCCAAGTTCGGCAGTGGAGCGCCGGAGCTCGGCGATGCGGGTCTCGGTGGATTCGTGCGCGCCGGAAATTTCCGCGGATGCCGCTGCCAGCGTCGCCAAAATCGCTTCGACGCGCGCCACCTCGCCCTGGAGCGCCGTGACTGCCTCGCCGTGTGCGGCAGCGCGCGCTTCCACTTGAGCGGCCTGCGCGGAAGCCTGCTCGATCTCAAGATTCAGTTGTTGGCGGCGGCCCGTCAACTCCTCGGTGCGCTGCCGGTTGAAGAGAATGCGATTCTCGCTGCGGTCCAGTTCCAGCGCCGTCTGCCCGAGGACGTTCTGGTGCTGCCGGAGCTCGCCTTCGAGCTCATACGTGCGGGCGCCGAGCCGCTCCTGCTCAGTTTCCATCTGGCTGACCGATTGCGCCTGCTGCGATTCGTGCTGCGAGATTTCGCCCAGCAGTCCCGCCAGGCGCTCCGCATCGAGGTCGAGTTCCTTCGCCTTGCTGGCCAGCACCTGGCGCAGCAGGCCGCGCATTTGCTCGCGGATCTCCGCGTACCGGCGCGCCTTCGAGGCTTGTCGCTTGAGCGATGCGAGCTGCTTCTCCACTTCGACGTAAATATCGTTGATGCGGGAAAGGTTGAGCTTCGACGATTCGAGTTTGGCTTCGGAGAGACGCCGCTTCGTCTTGAACTTCGTGATGCCAGCCGCTTCTTCGATGATGGCGCGCCGGTCGGTCGGCTTCGAGCTAAGAATCAGTCCGATGCGTCCCTGCTCGATAATGGCGTAGGTGTCCGGGCCCAGGCCAATGCCCATAAAGAGATCTTGGATGTCGCGCAGCCGCGCCACACGGCCATTGATGAGGTATTCGCTCTGCCCCGAGCGGTATAGCCGCCGGCCCACCACCACTTCGCCGGGCTTCAGATTCGTCGCCGGTTTCTCAACGGCGCGTTTTTTCTTCAGGAATTTGGGTTCACCGTGAACGCTTGCCGTGAACGGTTCGTTCGCAGCTTCGTCTGTCCCTGAGTCGCTTTCGCTGCTCCCAGCGCGTCCATCGGCTCCGGCCTCTGTGTTCTCCGTGTCCTCTGTGGTAAGGCTTTCTGTCGTCGCGCCGTATGCGCTATCCGGCACTGCGATGGGCCCTGCCGTGGACGTTTCGTCCGCACCGCCTTCGAGGACAAACTTCGCCGCCTCGACCACTTCGGGATCGACCAGCGTCAGCGTGACCTCCGACAACCCCATCGGCGGGCGTTTCGCTGTGCCATTAAAGATGCAGTCCGACATCCGCTCGGCGCGGAGAGACTTATGGCTCTGTTCGCCCAGGACCCAGGAGATGGCGTCCACAATGTTGGATTTGCCGCAGCCATTCGGCCCGACGATACACGTCAGTCCACTGCCGCTGAAGGTGATATGGGTCTTTTCGCAGAACGATTTGAAGCCCACCAACTCGACTTTGCGCAGTTTCAGCAAGGTTTCCCCTTTATGGCCTCCGCCGGGCGTAGTTTGGATCGCGCCAATTATAGAAGTTTTGGCAGAGACGGGTTCCGATTCCTGGGAAGGACACGAGCTGCGACAAAATCGCTGAAGGGTCGTTTAGCAGTGGCCCAGCCGCCTGGCGCTACGATGGCGGTTACGGAAAAATAAGTTAGCACGCGTCACGCCCGGTGTAAAGACACAAGCGGCGAAAGACTAACTACGAGCAAGAAGGCCGCATGTTCCCCGCCGCAGACGGGCCTTCGGGCGCGGCGCCATTGACTAGTTCCAATGGGAACCCCGAAAACGGTAACCCAAGCTCGCCAATTCGTATTGCGAAAAAGTGACCCTGCTCTGGCAGCTGGACATGGTTGGCCCGAGTGGGAATTTTTGCAGGGTCGGGCGAGTTGATGATTCGAGACTGTTAGAAAGCTTCCTGCAGAAGACGAAGCAGGCCACTTTCGTCGAAGTCAACGGGGCTGTTGTCGATAAGCCGCCGCACCGTTGATGCCAACTGTGAAAGATGTGGAAGTTGTTCTCTCTTAAGGCCCAGCGCTCGCAGGCCCTTCGGTATTCCAACCTCCGCGGCAAGCCGTTCGACGAGTACAGGAGCCTGGCTAGCCGCGAATGCCTCGGCTTCGGCATTGAGGCTAGGATCCAGACAGCGCGCGATGAATGCCATCTCTTCGATGCGAGATGGCAGGATGCTTCGCATCACAGTGGGCAAAAGAACCGCGTTTCCTAAACCGTGCGGCGTGTGGGTTGCCTCCCCAACCGCATATTGCAGCGCATGAACGGCAGCCGTTCCGGCAGATGAGAATGCCATCCCGGCAAGGAGGCTCGCCAAGGCCACCTCTTGCCTTGCGGTGCGGTTGTCGGGATGAGTCACTGCCGTCGGAAGAGATTTTCCGATGCAGGAAACTGCTTTGGCCGCGAGAACGTCCGAAACCGGGTTCTTACCGACGAAGATTGCATGTGGAGAAACACCAGTCCGTACTCGCGCGCAAAACGCCTCAATCGCGTGCGTGAGCGCATCCATGCCGGAATGGGCCGTAACACTTGCCGGACATGAAACGGTCAGCGCAGGATCCACAATGGCCCACTTCGGGATAAGAGCGCGAGAGGCTATGCCGACCTTCATCGCACGCTCAGGGTCGGCGATTACGGCAACTGGACTAACTTCAGATCCGGTACCTGCTGTTGTTGGAACTGCCACGACCGGCGCAATCGGACCGGGAACATTGTTTTCGCCGTAATAAGCCGACAACGGGCCAGGATGCTTCACTAGAAGCGCCACCGCTTTGGACAGGTCCAGGTTGCTGCCACCCCCTAAACCAATCACCACGTCGGGCACATATTCTTGGGCCACTGCGGCGGCTCGTTCGATTGTCTTGCGATCAACTTCGGGTTGCCCCTCATCAAATACCTTGACGTCGGCCTTCCCGTCACCGAGCAGCGCCAGCACAGTCTCACAGATGTCGGCCTTGACGATGTTCTGGTCAGTACAAACGAACACCCGCTGGCCGAATTCGCGCGCAACGTTCCGCAACTCGGTCACCACACCCCATCCAAAGAACACTCTGCCCGCGGTCGAAAACCCCCAGACATTTTCAGGCGGGCTCCAAGTAGAGCCCGCACCCGGCTTGCTGCTTTCAGAATTCATCTTTGAGCCTTTCAGCTGCCCGCCACACTTCCTTGGGGAGAGGAATGCCACCTCGCATCCGCTCTTCTCGAAGCTTTCGCGACCGGTCACCGGGAACGATAACGCTTTGACAACCCTCTCGCGGCCGCGAATGGCGAAGCTCATCCAGGTAACTTGTAACTCGGCTTGCCAATATGGGGCCTCCGGCAAAGGCTCCGGGGTTCAACAAGAGAAAGAAATCTCCCTTGGTACAGCGATGCTCCGTGTCCAACGTACCGAGTACGAGCCGCCCGATCTCACCCCCGGGCAGCAGCCCCGCGAGTATTCCGATGACGATACCGAGACCGTAACCTTTGGCTCCGGCCGCAGGAGTGAGTGCCCCTTTCAAGGCTTCATCCGGGTCCGTTGTAGAGTTGCCTGTGGCATCGACCGCCCAGCCATGAGGAATCGGCTCCCCGCGATGCTTGCTGGCAAGGATTTTCCCAATCGCGCTGGTAGAGGTTGCCATATCAAATACGAACGGGGCGGGATCGCCCGGAATTCCGAAGGCGATCGGGTTCGTCCCGACGAGTGCTTCCGTACCGCCATGTGGATGAACGAGAGCTTCACTTACGGTCATGGCGATACAGATGAAGCCCTCACGCGCCTGCTTCTCGCAGTAGTATCCGACCATACCCAAGTGACTGCTGTTCCGGATCGCCACCGCAACGATCCCCCTCTGTCCAAGCGCGGATCTTGCAAAGTTGAGGGCGGACTCGGCAACGAATGTGCCCAAGCCATCTTTTCCGTCCACGCTCAGGACCGAATCCGCGGTCCACGTGTACTCGGGATTGACATTTACCCGGATGAGGCGTTTTTTGATGCGAGCCGCTAACACCGGCAGGCGTTGCAAACCGTGAGAATGATGGCCGCGCAGATCTGCCTCGGTCAGAACGTCCGCTTGAATCGAGGACTCCCGGTGGCTGGCTCCAAGCCTGGAGAGGACGTCAACGATTAACGTCCGTTCGTCTTCCGGAGAAACGACTACTTGCGTCTCAAGCGCGAAGCTCATGCATTCTCAGCGATCTGCGCTCATCTAACTCAGGGCGCGGATGATCTCTTCGCAACTCAGGCGGTCGGCAATGTTCTGAAGAGCAAAGTTTATTGCTGCATTCTGCCACTCATCGTCGATGGTTGACGTTCCGTCGGTGGCTACGACGATCTCATAGCCCGCATCGGCGCCGTGTCGTGCAGTGTGTTCGACAGAGAAGTTGGTCCAGGCCCCCGTAATCACCAAAGAGTCGATCCCGTATCCTCGCAGGATCGTGTCGAGCCGGGTGCCGTGAAATGCGTTCATGCGCATTTTCTCGATGACCATGTCGCCAGGCTGAGGCTCGAGTCCATCGACTGCCGCCGCCCCCCAGGTCCCGCGTACCACCGCCTTGCTTTCTGCTATGCCGCGGAATAGTGGGGCGTTCAACTTGAGCCCGGGTGCTCCGGGCTCGACGATGTAATGGACGTGAATCACAATCGAGCCGGCCCTGCGCATCACGCCGGCCAGTTTGCTCACGTTTTCAATAAGGTGCTGTTTCTTTGCATGGGCAGGCGCTCCGGAAGACGCGAATGCGCCACCTTCCGCAATAACGTCGTTTTGCAAATCCTGTATGATGAGCGCCGTCTTTTCCGCTTTCAGCTTCCGATCAGCCATATTTCCTCTTAGCGCATACTCATGTATGCGACGGGATTCCCGCGAACTTTCATCTGTATCCGATAGATCGACGTCGAGCACGCACAGTAGAGCTCGTTCCAGTGTGCTCCGCCCCAGTTCAGATTTCCGGCATGTTCGGGCATTCGAATCACGCCCAGGTGCTCTGCAGTGGGGCTCAGAACCCATATGCCTCGCGGGCCCGTAACGTAGATATTCCCTCGCTCGTCGCATTTCATGCCGTCGACGATGCCGCTCTCGAGAACACCGTCGCCGATCTTCTCGGCGAAGATGCGGCTGTTGCGGAGCGAGCCGTCGGGACCGACATCGAACACGCGGATGTGGGCTCGCGGGGAATCGTTCACGTAGAAAAGCTTCTCATCGGGCGAGAAGCACACACCGTTCGGCTGAGCAAAGTCGTCCGACTCCAGGTGCAGCTTTCCATCGGGCGAAACTCGAAAGACACCCTGAAAGCTCAGAGCTTGCTTGCGTTCCAGCCCAAATACCGGCATCCGACCATACGATGGATCGCTGAAATAGACAGTATTGTCGGAGCGAACCACCACATCGTTGGGGCTGTTGAGCTCTTTCTTCTGCCAGTGGGATGCAATGACCTTGCGCTCGCCCGACCGGGTTTCCATCACCAGCATGCTGGTATTGTGCTCACAGACATACAGGTTACCGGCACCGTC
The DNA here is from genome assembly GCA_041488495.1 of Terriglobia bacterium. Taxonomy (GTDB): domain Bacteria; phylum Acidobacteriota; class Terriglobia; order Acidiferrales; family UBA7541; genus Palsa-360. The sequence continues at coordinate 66,824 of JBGPPL010000006.1, read as the reverse complement.
ATAGGTCATGCCATTACATTTGTTGCTCGGATTACGGACCTCGGCGACACCGTCCGCGGCGCTCCAGCGGCGGCGCACGTCGCCGGGCATGTCACTGAAGTACAGACATTGCTCCTTCGGGTTCCAGATAGGACCTTCGGTAAATCGAAAGCCCGTGCAAATTTTTTCGACGACCGCGTCGCTGTCGACCAGTCGCAGCAATTCGGACGCCTTTACTTCGACGGACTTGAGTGAATCATCCATTCAGTTTTCTCGCCTCCTGAATATCCAAGCTTGCCCAGCGCCTAGCCGCGCTCAGCACTGACTCATCATTTCGAGTAACTCATCGATGCGATCTGCCGTAATTTCGCTTTCAAGCACACTGGGGCGTTTCTTTCGGTCACGATATCCGGCGGCATCGTATGAGACATCGGAGTTGACTGTCAAGGGCACGGCACCGAAGTGCCTTGGCGTCGCAAACCACACGATATCGCCCGCGGCGCGGTTCTGCCATTCGGGAACGATGCGCCGGACGTTATGCATCTCGCAGCCGGCCATGTTTTCGAGGCTTGTATAGCTGTAGAACCCGCCTCGGTCCTGACCGATCTGCAAGATCCATGGCCACACACACTGCGGCGGCGCGTTGATCGTGATGGCATGTGTGACTTGTGCGGCGGCATCGGGAGAGATTTTGTCACCGGGAAGGCGAGCAGCGACTTCCTCACCGGTGGCGCCCCAGCGCAAGTGTTACGGACGCACGGCAAGAAAATGGCCCAGACTTGCAGCGGCGATCACTGCGGGCACTGCCAGGGAACTACCATTTCGCTTCCGGCTAGGCGCCATTGTCATTCCTTGTCCCGGCAGCAACTGTCGCGTGCATCCTCGATCGGTCCTGCGCTGCTTCGGAAGCGCGAAGCTCTTGCGCCCATTCATCGACAAAGCTGTCGAGCGCAGCCCAGTTCGTGTATTCGTAATCGCGTGAAGTGTCCGTCGCCGCGCCGGCTTTTCTGGCAATCCGCTTCATGAGGAATCGGACCAGAAAATTGTATTGCGTGTAGAGAAGCGCACCGGCGACCGGCTTCACATGCTTCGGACGCCACTGGGTGTCTTCGAAGAACTTGTCAACCATCTTATCCACGTCTGCCACGAACTGCGCGTGCTGGGCTGGCGTTGCGTCGGGTTTTTCCGCACCGGCCTCGCTGAGTGTTACCGAGAGAAACACCGTAGGCAGGCGCTCCAGGCCGGCTCGATGTCCCTTCACAAATCGCACCATTTCAGTCTCGTGGCTGCCCGCGTGCACCGAAGCTGCGAGAACGGCAGCGGCGTAATCGTCAAAGTCGATCGCCGCGGTGTGCTGAACGTCCTGCAGGTCGGCATCGAATCCGCGCTCACGCAGATCGGCCGCGACACGCAGGGCGACCCGCCGCGTTTGACCTTCGCGAGTTGCGTAGAATACGCCTACTCGTTTCGTGGCGCGACCCTCCGCCTCAATGTCTTGATCCCGGGGCGCGTAGTGCGCTGGGCCCAGCGGATTGAACGATGAGGAACTCATAGGCCACCTCTCGTGGTTATGCTGCTGGCGAGGTGAAAAGAGCACAGTGACCGCCATCACATAGCTATGTGGCGGCCATCACATGGCGAGAAGCAAGCCCCGGCGCTTTGGTTCGCAAATCATGGAGCACCGGCGAGGAAACTCAAATCGGCTTTCTCGGGCGGATGGGCCAACTGTTGAGTGGTATTGAAGTTCGGGGTGCCGCACCCCTGCGGCCCTTGCCAGGGTGCGGCGTTCGGCTCTAGCGGCGGAACCTTCCCCGGAATCGCCCGCGGAACCCGCCATAGAACCTGGGTCCGTAGAATCCGGGGTAACCAAAGTAAAGACCGGGATAGTATCCGTAACCATACCAGGGATCAGGATAGTAGTAATAAGGCCGCGGGTACGGAGGACCGGTGACGACGCGTTGCCGAGGTCTGGCATATGCGTCTTGGTCCCCATGGTAATCCGCCGGGCGGACAGGTTGAAACGCTACCTGGCTTTGTTCCGTAGAAATGCTGAGTGGGACTTCGAGGCGAAAGGTCAACAGCGCTTCAGGGGGGATTACGGTTGGTCTACCACGCGTGGTCAGTACCCCGATGATTCCGGCAACGGCTCCCGCACCCGCGCCGATCGCGGCACCTTCTCCGCCCTCGGCAGCGGCACCGATGGCTGCGCCAACCCCTGTAGTCGTCGCTACGCCTGCGGCGTCTCGCCCATTCGACGTGCCTGCCGAGCTTTGCAGTAACTGCGTCTTCACGGGCAGCACCTGACCGTCTACCAAGGTCAGTTCACTCAATTCGACTCCGAGTTGGGATATCCCACTGACGCGACCTGCCTTCTTAGCAACAGCCACACGGCCTGTCACGATCTGGCCACGCGACGCCACGACCCAGCCGTTGGCCACAAGCGGCTGCTCGAGCGATGCGCTGAATCGGTCACCGGATTGGTTTTTGTCACTTGAGAGCCACTCGGTGACGCGCACCGGAATCATGGTCCCTGCCGACAAAGTTATCGCCGGTGGAACGGATTGGTTTGCCGGATCGTGATACTGGGGGACTGTGTCGGGGGCTGGCTGTCCGTCCGATTGCTGGACCGTCGCTGTATTCTGGCTCGGCTGCTCCTGAGCTGCAGCCGGCAAGCTGCTAATGCAAATCCCTAGAGCGAGTGAACTGATTGCAAGTCCATTGATCAAAATACGGCTCTTCAAAATCTTCTGGCTGGCTTTCATGCGGATTCCCCTATAGTTCAACTTTACACTCCAAGAAAGACGATTCGAAAGGGCGCAACGAGGAAGATGTCGTGTCGTCTCAATTAATAAAGATGGCAGGATGGCTGCGGCGAGTTGTCCGGAGGTGTATAGAAGGTTGCCAAATCATCACCTCGAGGAGATTCAAGGTGGCGCTGTCCGGCGTCAATCGATGCGGTAGTGGCAACCGCGGCTTTCACGGGACTGGTCGGCCGCTTCGAGGATCAGCAACGCGGTGAGCATGCCGTTGCGCAAGCCGATGATCGAGTCGCTAATTTCGCATTTCTCATAGAAGCGTGCTATTTCGAGGTCGAGCTCGCGCAAGACTCGCATCGCGCGATTGAGTCTCTTCTCGCTGCGGATTAGGCCGACATAATTCCACATCGTTTGTTGGATCGTGAGCCAATCCTGAGAAATGAGCGCAGGATCGGCGGGTTCACGTTCGTAGCGCCAGCCGGAAACCTCGGGAAAGTAGAAGTCATCGCCACGCGTGATTCGTTCCGCAGCTTGCCCCCCGGCGCGCGTTCCCCAGACGAGGCATTCGAGCAGAGACGTGCTGGCGAGGCGGTTGGCTCCGTGCAGTCCGGTACATGCGACCTCGCCGACGGCTCTCAGGCGATCGACCGTCGTGAGCCCGCAATCGTCCGTGGAGATCCCGCCGCAACTGTAGTGCGCGGCCGGGACGACTGGAATCGGTTCGCGCGTGAGGTCAATCCCGCGCTCCATGCAGACTGCATAGATACCCGGAAATCGCTCGCGGAGCTGCTCGGCAGGCTTGTGCGTGATGTCGAGATAGACGCAGGGCTCGCCCGATTCGAGCATCGTCTGGTAGATGGCGCGTGCCGCAACGTCGCGCGGGGCGAGCGAACCCGCGGGATGGAACCGTTGCATGAATTCCTTCCCGTGGCGATCCACCAAACGGCCGCCTTCCCCGCGCACCGTCTCAGAAATCAGGAAGCAGCCATCCGGCGCCAGCAACGCCGTCGGATGAAATTGCACGTACTGCATGTTGATGCAGCGGGCCCCGGCGCGATAGGCCATCGCGATGCCGTCGCCGCGCGCCCCCGGAGGATTTGTCGTGTGCAGGAAGACGCTGCCAAGCCCGCCAGTGGCGAGAATGGTCTCCTTCGCCAAAATAGAAAATATTTTTCCCGTCGTCTGGTCGAGAACATAAGCCCCGACGCAAGTGAGCGGGCGATACACATCTGTGGGTTCGACCGAGTGGTGCGAGGCAGTCAGCAGATCCACCGCGGTGGCGTTCGAAATCACCTTCACTTTCGGGTGAGAGCGGACCCGCTCGAAGAACGCCCGCTCGATCGCGAAGCCGGTTTGATCCTTGTAGTGAATGATTCGCTGCAAGGAATGGCCTGCCTCGGAGGTCAGGTCGAGTTCTCCGGCATGTTCCGGAGAAGAATCGAACGGAACTTGAAGTTCGTCGATCAGGATTTCCTTCACGAGGCGGGGACCTTCGTGGCTCAACAGCGAGGCTGCTGCGGGAGAGCTAAGCCCAGCGCCTGCGGAGAGGATGTCCGCGACAAGTTGGTCAGGCGATTCCCCATGGCCGCGATAGATGATCCCGCCCTGCGCGCGGTACGTGTTGCTGTCCTCGGGGTTGGAGGCGCGCGTGAGCAGCGTGACCCCGCAGCCCCGTTTTGCAGCATCCCATGCGGCCGCCAAGCCTCCCAGGCCGCTGCCGATGACGAGGATGTCGGTTTGCACCGCGTCGTTCATAAGGAAGACATCACGCTGGCTCGATCTCGAAACTCAAATCCACGGCCGGGGCGGAATGCGTCAACGCGCCGACCGAAATCCAATCCACGCCTGCTTCGGCGAATTCCCGCACGTTGCTGAGCGTGATTCCACCGGAGGCTTCTGTGCGAATCTTTCGCGCTGGATCATGTATTCGCACTTGCGCGACCGCATCGCGCACCAGCGCTGGACTCATGTTGTCGAGCAGAACGACATCCGGGCCGTGCTCGAGTGCGGCGCGTAATTCGGCCAGATTCGTCACCTCGATTTCGATCCATGCGGCGCGGCCCCTGGCGGCTTGCGCCGCTCGGAGCGCTGCGGGAACGCCTCCGGCCAGGCGGATATGGTTTTCTTTGATCAGGACGGCTTCGCCCAGATCCTTGCGGTGATTACGGCCACCCCCGACGCGGACTGCGTACTTTTCGAGTGCGCGGAGGCCTGGTGTGGTCTTGCGCGTGTCCAGAATTTCGGCGCTCGTGCCCGCAACCGCCAGCACAAATTGCCGCGTGAGCGTGGCGACGCCGCTCAGGCGTTGCAATAGATTCAACGCCACGCGTTCGCCAGTGAGCAGGGCGCGTGCGGAGGCCATTAAGCATGCCGCGATTTGTCCTGGTTTGAGTTCTTCGCCGTCGTAGCAGCAGATTTTCGCTTCCGTTGTGAAGTCCAGGAGGCGGAAAACCTCAACGAATAGCTCAACTCCTGCGAGGATCAGCGGCGCCTTGGCGATCACCTCGCCGCGCGCCCGCTGCGTCGCGGAAACGACGGTATCCGTCGTGATGTCGCCGGCGCCGAGGTCTTCGGCGAGAAATGATCGTAACAGGTTGTGGCACGTGGACACGTCAAGTGAGGGGGCCATGGGGAGAAGGGGCGGCGATTCCTAGCTCATCTCCAGCATCCGGACGATGGGTCGCAGGGCTCGCCGGCGCAGGTCTTCCTCCAGTGTGATTTCCGGTTTCCGGTCCTTCATGCAAAGATAAAGTTTCTCCATGGTATTGAGCTTCATGTGAGGACATTCGCTGCAGGCGCATCCACCCTCACCCGGCGCGGAAATAAATGTTTTGCCCGGGCAGGCCTTCTCCATCTGGTGGAGGATGCCACTTTCGGTTGCGACAATGAACTCGGCTGCCGGGCTTTGCTTCGCGTAGTTCAGGATGCCGCTCGTTGAGCCTACGTAATCCGCGTGGCGCAGGACGGCTTCAGCGCACTCGGGATGGGCCAGAACCACGGCCTGAGGGTGGCGCCCTTTCAACTGCACCAAACTTCGCTCGGAAAACATCTCGTGGACGATGCAGCTCCCCGGCCAAAGCCGCAATTCCCGGCCTGTTTTCTTCATCAGATAGCGCCCCAGATGCTGGTCCGGCGCAAAGAGGATGGGCTGTTCCGGTGGGATCTGGCGGATGATTTTCTCCGCGTTGCTCGAGGTGCAGATGACGTCGCTCAGCGCTTTTACCTCAGCGCTGCAGTTGATGTAGCTGAGGACGATGTGATCGGCGTAGCGCTCGCGAAACGGCCGGAACAGATGTGCCGGGCAGCCGTCGGCCAGCGAGCAGCCCGCCTTAAGGTCTGGGAGCAGGACAAGCTTATCGGGATTCAGAATCTTGGCCGTCTCGGCCATGAAAAGCACGCCGGCAAAAACGATCACATCCGCCGAAGTGGCCGCGGCCTGCTGGGAGAGCTGCAGGCTGTCGCCCACAGTATCCGCCAGGTCCTGAATTTCCGAATCCTGATAATAGTGCGCCAGGATGACGGCATTCATCTTCCGCTTGAGCCCCGCAATCTCTTGTTCGAGATCGAGGTGCGCCAGGGACGCCAAATTCTCGGTTTGTGCAGGTGCGATCATCATGCCACAGCGGAATCGTCTCCGCGTGGGTCTCCTTACATTATAGCCGTCGCAACCTGGGGACACAAATCAGGGCATTCCGGCACGCGAATCGCGCGAACGGCTCCACTTCCCAGCTTCCGGGGAGTCAGAAACTGCTCAAACCATCGGTTAACTCAATGTTCGTTCCCCAAGGATCGGTCAGGAATGCCAACCCAACTTCAGGCAGCTTGGTGTAGGGACGGTCAAATTTCACCCCGTTAGCCTCCGCCTTCTTGCAGAACGCCTCCAGATCCTTGACCTCGAAGCCAATGTGGTCCAGCACTCGTCCTTTGGTTCCGACGGTCGGGGTGTCGGATTTCCTGAACGACAGGTTCACTCCTGGCAGGTCATCGGCTTCGTTGTCGCCTCGTTTCCCCGGCTTGGCGCCAAACATCTTGGCATACCAGGCCTTGATGGCTGCGACGGGGTCGGCGCCGCTGGAACCCGGGTCCGTTACAAAGAAGTGAATGTGTTGGAGGGCGATGGGGACGGAAAGTGACGGGTCTTCTAAAATCTCAATCCTCATCAGACCGTCCGGAGTAGACAGAAAGCCTTGTTGCGCGTTTCGGCCCGCTTCTGTCCTGAGTCCTGCGGCCTTCCACTTTGCCATGGCTTTCTCGACGTTTGGCACCACGAATCCCACGTGATTCACGACCGAGCCTACAGTACCGCCGGACGGCTCGCCTTTCCCTAGAAGGATCAGCGTGCCAGGAAATTTCACGGCCTCCATCATGCCGGCCATCATGGGAGTTCCCCCCAGGGCCGCCCAGAACTTCTTGCTAGCTTCCACGTCCGACACGGTCAAATGGAGATGGCCCATGGAAACACCAGCGTCATTCGGAGCAGCCAGTTGCGCGGACGATGCACCCATCGGCAATAGGGCTGCAAGACCGAGAATCGAGATAAGCCTTCTCATCGATCACTCCTTTTCCATCATGGATGGTGGGCGGGATTCATCTTGGGGTGCAGCCTGCCATTGCTCTTCCCGAAAAGCAAGGATTCGTATTGAATCGCGATTCACATGGGCGCAGCGCCATTCCGGAGATCGCGCTTCTTCAAGAGACCTTTTGCCACGGCTGCGCACGTCGGCTAGAATGACCCCCTTGCGAAGTGTGTCCTGAAACCTGTGAGAGCCGGTGACCGAGCTACGATGACAGAGATCCAATTTCACAACACATTGACGGGTCGGACGGAACCGTTTGTTCCGTTGATGAAGGGCGAGGTGCGCACCTACACCTGCGGGCCCACGGTCTACGATTTCGCGCACATCGGGAATTTCCGCACGTTTGTTTTTCAGGATGTTCTGCGGCGGTATTTGAAATCAAGGGGCTTTCGCGTCATTCAGGTGATGAACCTCACGGACGTGGACGATCGCATCATCCAAAAAGCTGCGGCCGCCGGCGTGAGTATCCGCGAGTACACCGAAAAATACATCCAGGCGTATCTCGATGACCGGCGGGCGCTGAACCTCGAGCCTCCCGAGCACATCGCGAGGGCCACCGAGCATATTGATGACATGGTGCAACTGATCCAGCGTCTCACCGAAAAAGGATTTACCTATACGAGCGACGGGTCGACCTATTTCCGCATCTCGAAATTCCCCTCGTACGGCAAACTCTCGAAAATTGATGTGGCCGGCATGCAGCCCGGCGCACGCGTGGACGTAGACCGCTACGACAAGGACAACGCGCGCGACTTCGCCCTGTGGAAGGCGCCCAAGCCCGGCGAGCATTTCTGGGAGACGCCGATCGGGCCGGGACGTCCCGGCTGGCACATCGAATGTTCCGCCATGGCCATGAAGTATCTGGGTGAAACGCTGGACATTCATAGCGGGGGCGTCGATCTGACCTTTCCCCATCACGAGAACGAAATTGCAGAGTCCGAAGCGGCAACTGGAAAGCCGTTCGCGCGATACTGGCTGCATGCCGAGCACCTGCTCGTGGATCACGAGAAGATGTCGAAGTCGGTGGGAAATTTTGCGACGCTGCGCGAATTGTTTGCTCACGGGCACAAGCCGTCGTCCGTGCGATTCCTGCTGGCCTCGGTGCCGTACCGCCGCCAGCTGAATTTCACGCCGGAGAGTTTGCAGAGCGCGGCCAGCTCGGTGGAGCGCCTGCGGACGTTTGCCGCGCGCATCCGATCCGGAAAATTCCCGGCGGGCGCATCAGCTGCGATGGCGAGTCGCGCTGCGAAGTCGCGGGAAGACTTCGACCGAGGACTTGCGGACGATCTGAACACCGCCCAGGCGCTCGCGGCAATCTTCGATCTGGTCCGCGACGTGAATACGGCCATGGATCGCGGCGAATTCCGCGAGGGCGATGCCGCGCCGGTGCTCACCGTGCTGGAGTTATTCGACGCTATATTTGCCGTGCTCCACGATGACGACGCGGCGAAACTCCGTGCGCTCGGCTTTGCTCAGGATTCCGATTCGCCCGGCGACGCCGAAATTGAGGCGCTCGTGGCCGAGCGGCAAGCTGCGCGGAAGCGGCGGGATTTCGCCGCGTCAGACCGCATCCGCGACCACCTTGCCGAGCGTGGTATAATTCTTGAGGACGCGCGCGATGGTGGCGTCCGCTGGAAACGCAAATGAATCCTTGCCGCTTCCATCCGGCTTCCCGGCGTATACTTTCCTTTTAAGACCGACCGAGTCTCGTCGGCGCAGATTCGTCCTCGATCCTTTCCCTCCCATCGGGCATTTCCGTGCGCCCGCTGGAGGGAGGTACGAGCCTGGCCCTGCACTTCATGCGGGGGCGCAAGCGCGCTCGCTGGAGGATCTCCGGTGGAAAAGCCAGTGACCAGCATCGTGAGCGAAATGAAGCTGCCCAATCTCGTCACACCACTGCCAGGCCCGAATGCGAAGAAAGTCATCGCGCGGGACACGCAATTTATTTCGCCCTCCTACACCCGCGGCTATCCGATGGTAGCGAAATCCGCCCGCGGCGCGATGGTCGAGGACGTGGACGGCAACGTATTTTTGGATTTCGCCGCGGGCATCGCCGTCGTCTCCACCGGGCACTGCCATCCGCGTGTCGTCGAGGCGATTCAAAAGCAGGCCGCTGAGCTGATTCACATTTCCGGCACGGATTTTTATTTGCCGAACATGGTGGACTTGGCGGAGCGCCTCGCGGCCGTGGCTCCCGGGAAGGAGCCGAAGAAAGTGTTCTTCGGTAACTCGGGCACCGAAGCCATCGAGGCGGCCATCAAGCTGGCGCGTTACCACACGCGGCGCGACAAAATCATCGCGTTCTATGGGTGCTTCCACGGGCGCACGTTGGGCGCACTTTCGCTCACCGCTTCGAAGGCCGTGCAGCGGAAAGGATTCGGCGCGCTGCTGCCGGGAGTTTTTCACATTGCCTATCCGAATTCCTATCGTTGTCCTTACGGCAATCCCTCGCCGTGCAATTGCGTGGAGGCGGCTACGATTCTGGAGCGTGAGATTTTTAAACGCATTGTCGATCCGGAAGAAGTGGCGGCAGTCTTTATCGAGCCGATTCAGGGAGAAGGCGGCTACGTGCCCGCGCCGAAGGAATTTCTTCTGGAGTTGCAACGTATATGCCGCAAGTACGGAATCCTGCTCGTTTCCGACGAAGTGCAGAGCGGCATGGGACGGACAGGAAAGTGGTGGGCCGGAGATCATGCGGGCATCGAGCCGGACATCTTGTGCGTGGCGAAAGGAATTGCTTCGGGGATGCCGCTATCGGCAACGATTGCGCGCGCAAGCCTGATGGACTGGAAACCCGGCGCGCACGCCACAACTTTCGGCGGCAATCCCGTGTGCGTCGCAGCGGCGCTCGCGACGATGGATCTGCTTGCGACGCAATACATCGAAAACGCGCGACGTGTCGGTGAATTTCTCTTGGGCCGCATGGCTGACTGGCCCGCGAGGCACAGGATCGTGGGCGACGTGCGCGGGAAAGGGCTGATGATCGGCGTGGAGATCGTGCGGGATCAGAAGACAAAGGAACGCGCGTACGATTTTCGCGAGACGATCGTGAACCGGGCGTTTGAGAAAGGCCTCTTGCTGCTTGGCGCGGGAGAAAATATTATACGCATCGCGCCGCCTTTGATGGTTGACGAAGAACAGGCAGATTTCGCCGCGCGGACCCTGGAAGAGTGCATCCGTGAGGTCGAGACGTCCGCGTAGCGTCAAGAGCGTGAAGGGTCGTTTATTCTCTGCGTCCTCTGTGCTCTCTGTGTTGAAAGCCTTGCTCGAACTGCGAGAGAACATTTAACACAGAGAGCACAGAGAAGACCTGGAAGGAAGCTGCTTTAGCGGCTCGCACGCCAATGCGGTGCAAGACAGGAAGACGTCGTGCCGATTTTCTCGCGCGTAATGTTTGGGCTGGTGGACTGGGCTGCACGGAAGGGCCTGGCAGATTCGCCCGCGCCGCCTTCAGGGGAAACAGCGAAGCAGAAGGCGCGCCGAACCGGCGTTCGCGGCGAGACGTACGCCTATTGGTATCTGCGGCGGCAGGGATACGTGATGATCGCGCGAAACTTCACTTATCGCGGAATGAAGGGCGAAATTGATCTGGTGGGATACGATGGCGCGACGGTCGCTTTCGTCGAGGTGAAGACGCGAACGGCGGCGGGACGCGAGTTCGGTTCTCCCGAGGAAGCAGTCACCCAGGAGAAGCAGCGGCATCTTTCACGGATCGCACGGCAGTTTCTCCGCGAATACCGCGCCGGAAGCGCTCCGTTCCGGTTCGATGTCGTGGCGATTGAGGCGCCTCCCGGACAACGCCCCGAGGTCCGTTTGCACAAAGGCGCTTTTGCTGCATAATTGGCGCCCCACGTGCTTATCATGAGTTTGAAGACAGGCAGGGAGTAGTAGAATAGTCGATCTTTGAATTGCTGTTCGATTTCCACGAGTGTGGTTTTCCGGCCCAGGAGGAGTCATTGCCAGAATTAAGGAAGGACCCCATCACCGGACGATGGGTGATCATTTCAACGGACCGGGCCAAGCGGCCCTCAGATTTTTTGCGCGAGAGCGTAGAGATTAAGGGAACGGGAGTCTGCCCGTTCTGTTATGGCAACGAATCGAAAACACCCCCTGAAGTTCTGCAGTACGGTCGCAATGGTGGCGGCGCGAATACACCGGGCTGGCAGGTGCGCGTAGTCCCGAACAAGTTCCCCGCGCTGGGGATTGAGGGCGACCTCGACCGGGAAGGGGAAGGTCTGTTTGACCGGATGAACGGCGTGGGCGCTCATGAAGTCATTATCGAAACGCCCGACCACCGCAGCACTCTCGCGACGATGACGGAAAAGCGGATCGAGGACGTGCTGTGGGCGTTCCGAGACCGCATGCTCGACCTGAAAAATGACAAGCGCTTCCGCTACATCCTGATTTTCAAGAATCATGGCGAGGCGGCCGGGGCGTCGCTGGAGCACCCTCATTCGCAACTGATCGCCCTGCCCATCGTTCCCAAGCGCGTGCGCGAGGAAGTGGACAGCTCAAAGCATTATTACTACGACAAAGAGAGATGCATCTTCTGCGACATGATTCGCCAGGAGCTGGATTCCGGAGTGCGCGTGATCGGCGAAACTCAATTGTTTGTTACGCTCGCTCCTTACGCGCCGCGGTTTCCGTTCGAGATGTGGATTCTGCCAAAACAGCACGGCTCATCCTTTGAGAATAACCAGAGCCCGGTGTATGCAGGACTCGCCAAAGTTCTGAAAGACAATCTGGCGCGCCTTGATGCGGTGCTCGACCGGCCGGCGTACAACCTGATGATTCACACCTCGCCGATCGGAGAAGAAGTCAACGAGCACTACCACTGGCATATGGAGATTATACCGAAGCTAACGAAGGTGGCTGGGTTTGAATGGGGCACCGGGTTCTATATCTGTCCGACGCCTCCGGAGGAATCTGCGCGATTCATCCGTGAAGCGCAGGTCGTCCCCGCGCCGTCACGATAAGGCGGCGTCCAAGGTATATTTTTTCGACTCGATAAGATGCACTCGTCGTTGCCCGGCTTTTCCCGGCCATTTCCCGTCGCTAAATGAGATCGTTGCAGTAGAGCTATGCAAATTCGCTTGTCATGTTGGCGACTGACAAGTGGACAGCAGTTTCGTTATACTCCTTGCCTCCGGCGCGGTACCCAAGAGGCCTAAGGGAGAGGTCTGCAAAACCTCCATACGTGGGTTCAAATCCCACCCGCGCCTCCACATCTGCGGTCAGCGAATTGGCCCAGAGAAAGCCGAGAGCACTAGGGTTTGGGTTTGCACAAATTGAGAAAGCGGGGAACATAAAATATGAATCCGGCAAGATTTTTGGGGACTTTCTTGCTATTTTTTTTCTCAATGGTGGCTGCGGGGCTCGCTGGCCAGGCAAAGCCTTCGTCCCCCACGAACCAGCCGACGAATCTTTTCAAGGAAGTGATCGATCACAAGGATCAGATTCAATGGAGACCCGCGCCGCCACCCGCAATTCCCGCTGACGTGTGCCAAATGCTCAAGGTTTGCGAGGACAAAGGCGCGCCGAAGCTTATTACTTTGCCGCGCGCTACCGACGGAGGCCAGCCGGTGGGAAGGGGCTTATTTCTGAGCCGGACGAAAGATCCGAAGAATCCGGATGCTGTAATTCTCGAGCACCAGACCGTGTCCGACCTGTATTTTTTTCTCGTTTCTCCCGATGGAAATCTTCAAAAAGCTGCGTACATACAGCAGGGAAGTTCATCGTGGATGCCTATCGCCGCTTCACTGGCGCGGCCTGTGTTCGAGAAGGACAGGAATGATTGGCACGATTGGCTGATGAAGCTGGGGGCAGCAGGCAAGTAGAGCAGTTTGCGCAAGAATTCACTTCAGCCGCGTAATCCCACAGCGGCGGGAAGAGCGCAAGACTCCGAATTCATTCTTCAGTTTCGATATCCCATTGCACACTTTGCCAGCCGCGGCATGTCGAATTCACATCGGTTGGTGAACAACTGGCTGTCACGATGATCCGTCGCAGTTTCTACGGAAGGGCGACTTGGCGGTTCTAGTCGAATCCCTTTCGTTCACGGCGAGTAACGTTTCAGATGCAATCCGGCCGCGCTCTTCAAGACGGCCCTGAAATTCTTGCTGGGCTCAATGTTTGCATTGGCGATGGGCGAGCGGGAGTGAAACCGGTCACAAGACACTGGTTTTACCAGCAATCCTCCAATCGAATCCGCACGTGAAACCGTTGTGCAAATATGAATCAGTCCGGTGCTCCAGGTGCCGATATGGAACTAAGTATTGTGCTACCCCCCATTTATGAATCCTTCCTTATCTTGTAACTAACTGAAAATACAAAATCTAAGCACTAATTTGTGGACACCATTTGGCCAGCCTTGTGCAGTGGAACCTAGGGGGAGCCAGAAGCGCGTCCCAGCCACGAGGGCGAAACCAGATTTGACGGTAGGGCCTCATCGTCGGGCACAACCTCGGCGCGAAGTTGCTGGGGTAGAAAGCTTCGCGTTCACATATGAAAAGACCGATAAGACTCATCGGCTGCTTGTTGATGTTCTGTGTCGTATGCGGTGAGGTCGGTGCTCAAGAGCCCGAACATCAATTGGCGCAGAAGACCGACCTGACGGCGATGAACATCGAGGACCTGATGAACGTCGAGGTGACTTCCGTTTCAAAAAAGGAGCAGAAGATGTCCCAGGTGGCGGCGGCAATCTTCGTTCTTGGACAGGAAGATATTCGCCGATCCGGGGCGACGAATATCCCCGACTTGCTGCGGATGGTGCCCGGCTTGGATGTAGCTCAAATCAATGCCAATACTTGGGCCATTTCGGCGCGAGGTTTTAATTCTCAGTTCGCTAACAAGCTGCTTGTGCTCATGGATGGCCGGGCTGTTTATACCCCGTCCTTCACTGGCATTTATTGGGACACGCAGGATGTGCCTCTCGAGGACATTGACCGAATCGAAGTGATTCGCGGGCCGGGCGGCACGGTGTGGGGTAGCAATGCAGTGAATGGCGTCATTAACATCATCACGAAGAAAGCCCAAGACACCTTGGGTGCGCTGGTGACGGGCGGCGGCGGCACACTGGAGCAAGGGTTCGGCACAGTGCAGTACGGCGGGGCAACCAAGGGAGGTACTGCCTACCGAATCTTCACAAAATACTTCAATCGCGACCATTTCCCCGACCTTAACGGCCAAGACGGGCAAGATGGTTCGCATCTGTTGCACGACGGTTTCCGGGTTGACTCAAACCATTCCAAGAGAGACACCCTGACACTCCAAGGGGACCTTTATGCCGGGGGCGAAGGAGCATCGATTATACATTCCGTATTCTCGCCTCCGGATAATCTGATCGTGTTCAGGCGCGCCGGTCTATCGGGGGGGAACGTCCTGAGCCGGTGGAGTCACTCGTTTTCAAGCCGGTCCGACACGACGTTACAGTTCTATTTCGACAGATACACCAGATCGGGTCCGCAATCCCGCGAGGTCCGCAATACCTTCGATTTCGATTTCCAGCATCACGTGGTCTTCGGTTCCCGTCATGATCTGACCTGGGGTGTAGGATATCGCCATACCGCGGATCAAACCGTAGGCACGATTGACCAGGCTTTCGTTCCCGCCAACCGGGCCGGCCATCTATTCAACCTGTTCGTGCAAGATCAAATCACGTTAAAACCCGATCGATTGTTTTTGTATGTTGGAACGAAACTTGGGAATAATTATTTTACTGGCTCCAATCTTGAGCCGAGTGTCCGTTTGGCTTGGACTCCCAGCAATCGTCAGACGATTTGGGCCGCTGTTTCAAATACGGATCGCGCCCCTTCGCGGAGAGATAGCGGTCTGAACGCGGTCATCGCAGCATTGCCGGGGCCTGCCGAAGTTGTTTTGCTCGGCAACCCGAATTTCAAGCCTGAAGGCGTGGTGGCTTATGAGTTGGGCTATCGTACGCAGGTCAATAACCGGCTTTCGGCCGATCTGGCAACGTTCTTAAACAAGTATGACAATCTGGAAAGCATAGAGCTGCTTCCGTCATTCTTCGAGCCAAATTCCCTCCCACCTCTTCTTGTTATTCCAAAATCGTTCGCCAACAAAATGCATGGCATTACTGGTGGCATCGAGGCGTCCGTCCACTGGAAAGTAACTGATCGCTGGACGCTCAGTCCCGGCTATTCATTTCTCCAAATGCATTTGCATACCGACCCGACCAGCCTGGATACAACGAGTGTGGCAGACGCGCAGGGTTCCAATCCAGGCCACCAAGCACAACTCCGGTCCCACTTGGAATTACCGCACGGCATTGATTGGGATTCGAATATCTACTTTGTTGGGCCCCTTCCAGCGCAATTCGTCCCTTCCTACACACGGCTTGACTCGCAGCTGACTTGGCGGTTTTCGGAACGGATGCGGCTAAGTATCGTGGGGCAGAACCTTCTTTTGGACCATCATGTGGAGTTCAACTCCGCACTCGGGGTCGTGAATCCATCGGAAGTTAAGCGCAGCGCCTACGCGAAAATGACGTGGAAGTTCTGACGGCTATGGCGACCAAACAATATTCCGAAAAAAGGCATCTTCGAACTCAGCCATTTTGGCTGCGTACATGGCTGATCACGGGGGCTCTGGCGTTACTGGTCTGCGCTCATCTCGGCACAGCCTCAAATGGATATGCGCAGGATTCTCCGTCTGAGTATCAGGTCAAGGCAGCTTATCTGTTCAACTTCCTCAAATTCGTGGAATGGCCCGCAGAGACATTCGCAGATCCACTCGCCCCGATTGTGATCGGAATCGTGGGTGACGACCCTTTCGGCAATGCGCTGCCGCAGGTCGTCATCGGTAAGACCGTGCAAGGACGCGATCTGGTGATTCGAAAATACCGCGCGGGCGAGGATTTGCGAGGCAGCCACATCCTGTTCATCAGCGCCTCAGAGAAAAAGAGGCTTCCACAACTCCTGGTCAGTTTGCACGGATCAAACGCGTTGACCGTAGCGGACGTAGATGGATTCCTCGAGGAAGGGGGAATGATCCAGCTGTTTTCCGAAGATAATCGCGTCCGGTTCGCCATCAACGTCGAGGCGACATTGAGGGCCAAATTGAAATTGAGCTCCAAGTTGTTGAGCTTGGCGCGCGTAGTCGGGGGCAACGGGAAAAAGGGTGGCTCTTGAGATGCAGCTTTGGACCAACCCCCCTCGTTTCCCTGACTTGCGGATACGAGATCGAGAACATCGAATCGTCACCGTGGTGAAGCGCAGCACCGATGGACAGTCTAACTAACGGTCTTGTATACGGTGCCTTTTCATAACAACGCGGAAATCCAAGCGGACCGGTGTGGGTCGAAGCGGATCGGTACGCGATTCGCATGCGTTGTCCTGTTATTGACGGGGAGCTGGGTGTTGCCAATCCGAAGTATTCACGCGCAGGAAGCCCCCACGGAATATCAGGTCAAGGCAGCCTATTTGTTCAACTTTTTGAAATTCGTCGATTGGCCCGGCGATCCGCTTGCAAATACGCATGGGCAATGGATCATCGGAATCGCCGGGGACAATCCCTTCGGTGATGAATTGACGCAAATTATAGCGGGCAAAACCGTACAGGGGCACGAATTGCAGGTAAAGCGATTGCAGCCGGGCGAGGATCTCCGCGCGTGTCATGTCTTATTCATCAGCGAATCTGAGAGAAGACGCGTCCCATCCATATTAGCCACCTTGCGTGGTGCAAGCGTTCTGACCGTTGCGGACATGGACCATTTCATCGAGTCCGGCGGAATGATTCAGTTCGTCATGGAGAAAAAACGCGTGCGGTTTGGAATTGACGTCGGTGCGGCCAGCCGGGCGCGGCTGAAAGTCAGCTCGAAATTACTTTCTCTCGCTCGTACGGTTACGGGAACTGAAATGGTCGGGAACAACTGACATGCGATGGTCCCATAAACTTTCGCTTCGCCGCAAAATCACGTACGTGATCATGATTAACACGTTTGCGGCTTTGTGCGTAGCCAGCGTCGCATTCGCCGAATACGGGGTGTACCGCTTCAAGAAAATGCAGATGCAGGACCTGAACGCGCTGGCAAACGTCATGGGAACCAACAGTACGGCGGCGCTGGCATTCGAGGACCAGAACTCCGCCAAAGACGTTCTACAGGCGCTGTCGGCCAGGCCGCACGTCCTGGCGGCTGCCATCTACGGCCCGGACGGCAAACCGTTCGCTGTCTATCACCGAGGGACATCCAAAGAGATCTACTCCCCGCCGCCTGTTGAAAACGAAACCAGTCGATTTATTTCCGACCGCGTGTTGATCTTTCAGGAGATCACTCTGGATCGGGAAAGAGTTGGAAATATTTTTCTCGAAGGGGACACCGTCGAGTACCAGCAGCTACTGGAGGGCTACCTTCTCTTTTTCGGCCTGATTGTGGTGGCAGTTTCATTGGGGGCCTATCCCGTGGCGGAGCGGCTGCAACGCCCCATTTCGGACCCGATCTTGCAACTGGCGTGGACGGCCAAAATGGTTACCGGAAGCAGGGATTATTCAATCCGCGCTGGAAAACAATCCGAAGACGAAGTGGGGGTCCTGATCGACGGCTTCAATGAAATGCTGGCCCAGATCCAAATTCGTGACGCAGAGTTGAGCAGCGCGCGGGAAGATCTGGAACGGCGGGTGCAAGAGCGCACCCTCGAACTGGAACAGGAAGTAGGCGACCGCCAGCGCGCCCAGGAAGCACTGCACGAGAGCGAAGGGCGCATTCGACTCTTGCTGGATTCGACGGCAGAAGCGATTTTCGGAATCAATCGGGACGGGCAGTGCACGTTTTGCAATCCCGCCACGCTTCGTTTGCTGGATTTTCAGAGGCCAGAAGACCTTCTCGGTAAGCGGATGCACCGCATCATGCACCATACGCATGCCGACGGGACCCCCTACGCGGAAGAGGATTGCAGCATTACCGCCTCGCTCCGCAAAGGCGAAGGCATTCACTCGGACGAAGATTTTTTTTGGCGCGCCGACGGCACCAAGTTTCCAGCTGAATATTGGGCCTATCCAATCCGCACCGAAGGAGAAATTGTTGGCGCGGTCGTGACGTTCCTGGACATCACCGAGCGCAAGCGGGCAGATGAGGCCCTGCGCAAGGCCAAGGAGGCGGCCGAAGCGGGCAGCCGTGCCAAGAGTGAATTCCTGGCGAACATGAGCCACGAAATCCGCACGCCGATGAACGGCATTATCGGGATGACGGATTTGGCGCTCGATACCGAACTCACGAGCGAGCAGCGGGAGTATCTCAGCTTGGTGAAGTCGTCGGCGGACAGCCTCCTGCACTTGATCAACGACATATTGGATTTCTCGAAGATCGAAGCCGGCAAGCTCGAACTGGAAGAGACGGAATTCGAAATCCGTAACCTGTTCAGCGATACCCTCAAGACGCTGGCTGTCCGTGCGGACATGAAACGTCTGGAACTTTCCGCCCGAGTGTCGGCCGAAGTCCCGAGGATCGTGGTTGGAGATCCGACGCGCCTGCGGCAATTGATTGTGAACCTGGTTGGCAACGCCATCAAGTTTACTGAACACGGGAACATCGTCGTTGACGCGGAACTCGAGAGTGGGTCCAGCGACGGCGTGCATCTGCACATTCGCGTTTCGGACACGGGAATTGGCATTCCTCCCGAAAAACAGCAGTTGGTATTCGAATCTTTCGCACAGGCGGATGGTTCCACGACGCGGCGATTCGGAGGGACCGGCCTGGGTTTGACCATTTCTCGCCGGATCGTGGAAATGATGGGCGGACGGATGTGGGTGGAAAGCGAAGTCGGGCGCGGCAGCGTATTTCACTTCACAGCCACTTTCAGGCGCGAGGCGACGCCTGCGGTCGACCGTGAACGCCCCGGGCGTCAAGAGTTGCGGGGATTTTCTGTTCTCGTCGTGGACGATGACATCACCAACCGGAATATTCTCGCCGAACTGTTGACCCACTGGGGCATGAATCCGACTTTGGCTGAGAGCGATGTGAGCGCGCTGAAGGCGATGGAAGCGGCGCAAAGAGCGGGCCATGCATTCCGGATCGTGTTGCTGGATACACGAATGCCGGGGTTGGGCGGATTCGACCTGGCGGAGAGAATTCAGAAAAACTCCGCGCTGGCCGGCTCTGTCATACTGATGCTCTCCTCCGATCACCGTCTGGCCGACACGGCGCGCTGCCGTGAGCTTGGTGCGGGTGCGATCCTCACGAAGCCCATAGGCCATTCGGAGCTGCTCGACGCTATCTTCCTGGCCTTAGGTGTGCGCGATACGGATGACCGTTTGATGGAGGTTCCCTCGCCCGTCAAAGAAAAGCCCAAAGGACGCAACCTCAACATCCTGCTTGCTGAAGACAATCCTGTGAACCAGAAGCTGGCGACCAGGCTGCTCGAAAAAGCGGGCCACAACGTTGTCCTGGCAACCAACGGCAAGGAAGCGCTCACAGTTTTGGAGCAGGTCCGTTCCCCGGGCTTTGACATCGCGCTGATGGACATTCAAATGCCGGAGATGGACGGTATGGAAGCCACCGCTGCAATCCGTGACCGAGAAAAGTCTTCGGGCAAGCACTTACGCATCATCGCGATGACCGCGCACGCCGTGAGAGGTGACAGGGAGCGATGCCTCGACGGAGGAATGGATGGCTACATTTCGAAACCGATCCATCCACGCGACCTCTTCGTCGAAATCGAGAGATGTCTGGCGGGGATCGAAAGGAGCACGACAATGGCGGAAAATTCTTCGCAGCAGGGCGAACAACTGGATCGGGCGTCGCTTTTGGAACGGGTGGAAGGCGATCAGGAACTGCTGACCGAACTGATCCGGCTGTTCCTGACGGATGCCCCGCACTTACTCGACGCAATGCGGAATGCGCTTCAGCAGGGTGACATGACATTGCTGGAACGGTCCGCACATTCCATGAAAGGCGCAGCGGGCAATCTCTCGGCGCAGGTCACGGTGAATGCTGCCTCACAGCTTGAGCGAAGCGCGAAAAAGGGAGATGCAGAATCGTCGAAAGCAAATCTTGCGGCACTCGAAGGTGCCGTCGAACGCTTGCTTCCGGTGCTTGCAGATCTGTGCCAGGAGGTCCCGAAATGAAAATCCTGATCGCCGATGACGAGCCGGTCTCTCGCCGGATGCTTCAGGGCCTGCTCACGAAGTGGGGCTATGACGTCGTCTCGGCGGAGGATGGCAAAGCCGCCTGGGAGCATCTCAATGCACCAGACGCGCCTCGCATCGCATTGCTCGATTGGATGATGCCCGGACTGCACGGCGTCGATGTATGCAGGGAAATGCGAGCGCATCGGCCGGAACCGTATACCTACATCCTCCTGCTCACGGCAAAGGACGCCAAAGAGAGCGTCGTCGAGGGCCTGGAATCGGGCGCGGATGATTACCTGACCAAGCCGTTTCATCCTCAAGAATTGAAGGCCAGACTTCGCGTTGGACGGCGCTTGCTCGAACTCGAAGATACTCTCGTGCAGGCTCGCGAAGCAATGAGGTTCAAAGCCACACACGATGCTTTAACCGGAGTTTGGAACCGCGGCACAATTCTGGAAACGCTGGATCGCGAGATCACCCGGTCCCGGCGAGAGCGTGTTTCGTTGGGCGTAGTGATTGGGGACCTGGACCATTTCAAGTCAGTCAACGACACCTACGGGCATCTCGCGGGAGACAGTGTGCTTCGGGAAGCCACAAAGAGAATGCAGGCCTCTGTCCGGCCGTATGACGCAGTCGGCCGCTACGGAGGCGAAGAATTCCTGGTCCTTCTGCCCGGTTGCGACGCTGCAGCAACAGCGGGTAAGGCAGAGCAACTCCGCGCCGCAATCGGTCAACAGCCCATCGAGACATCTTCAGGGCCGCTGCGGGTCACCATGAGCTTTGGAGGAGTTGCCACGCGGAACTGGCCGGATGAAAATGCAAATCAGACCCTGCAAATGGTCGACGCTGCACTTTATCGCGCCAAGCAGGACGGGCGGAACCGCGTTGTGATGGCCGGCGAGGCGGAGCATGAGGAGGCGCACCGACCGTCTCTCGAATTCTCGTCCCACGGGCCGGAGGAAAAATAACAAAGTTCAGGCTGTATGCCCCGGCATCCGCACGGTGCAGGTATTCCCGCGCGGATAAGTCAGTTCGCCGTTCTTGCGGCCGCGCGCCGGACGTTCACTCGTGCCTGCCGAAATGCCTCGACCGATCCCGGAGCGGTTCGCTCACGCCATGCTTCAAATCGCTTTGCACAATTCTCCAGTTGCGCCAAATAGCCCGGGTTCTTCATCGCCTCGCGCTGGGCGGGCACGATAGCCTTCACTTTTTCCCAGACAATCCAAGCCTCCGTCGAGTTTTCAAAGAACATCTCATCATCAATCAGCCCTCGGTTCGCCAGTCCGGCCGCCATGTCCCAGTACGATATGACCATGCGGAGACTGGCGCTCTCCTCGCTGCCCATCGGGTATTTCGACGTCAATTCCTGCGGCGTGTTGGCTTCAAACTGGCTGTAGAACCACGCGCGCGCTTGGCGTAGGCGCGACTCGCGCCGCAATTCATACAACCGCAAAAGAAGATTCGCCTGTTCGTGCGTTACCTGTCCCATGAGGGTATCTCCTTCCTGGGTAGCTTCACGAATTCGATCGTTCTCGCAATTCGCGCAGCGCTTCGCTCCCAACTATTTCCACGCGCTGCACTCCGCTCCAGCGGATATGCTCCTGGTCGAAGCGGTTTTGAATCCGGCGGCGCAGCTCCCGCGCGGCGTCGTCCTGCCGGCCGGGAATCGTGCGAAGCTGCATGCGCAGCGTTACGCCGCCCGGCCCAAACGATTCGATTCCGAGTACGCGCGGCCCGTCAACCAGAACAGGCGACCATGAGGCATCCGTCCGGAGTTCACCGGACACGCGTTCCAGTGCCGCCAGCGCCGCGTCAGACGAACCGTTCGAAGGCAGGGCGATGTCCACGAAGAGCTGGCCCCAATCCCGGCTGAGATTTGCAACCTGGGAGATCTCGCCATTGGGGATGCTGACCAAAGCGCCCTGAATATCGCGTATCACGGTGCGGCGGAGCGTGAGATGTTCGACGCGGCCGACGACGGCGCCGATCCGCACTGTTTCGCCCACCACAAACTGATCTTCAACGATCGCAAAAAATCCGTTGATCAGATCGCGCACAAGGTGCTGCGCGCCGAAACCGAACGCAAGGCTCGCGAGCCCCGCGACGGCGGCGATGGGCGTGATGTTGAATCCGAACTCGGGCAGCGCCATGAGCATCGCGCCGATGATGATCACGGCCGTTCCGGCGCTGTAGAGAAGACCGGCCAGCGTCTTTGTGTGTTGCTCGCGCATGCGCGCGACCCGGCCAAGGCCTTCTGCACCGGCGGCTGGGATCAAACGGCGCGTTAACGTGCGCAACACCCGGTTCAGAATCAAGGCAATCAGCACAATGCTCGCCAGCCGCACGCTGTGGCCGAGCGCAAAATCAGTCCATTTGAATACGTTTGGAGCCATAATATTCGGGTGAGATTATAGCACCCGCAGACCTTGTGGAAACCCGCATGGTGACGGTTGGCTCGACGATCGCAGGAGGATCCATTGCAGACCGGACGCAGGTCGTTTTTCCCGATCATGGTGATGACATTGGTTGGAGTGAGGGCTCAATTCGCAGGACAGCAACGGCAGGGCCCGATACCCCGGATTCCCCGGATTCCCGATGCCACCAGGTCCAACGGATCACCGGAGAACGAGTCCGCCCCGCCGCGAAGGGATCCCAAGGAACAGCTGAAGGAGAATCAAAAAAATCTGAGGCGTGATGCCGATCATTTGCTCCAATTGGCCCAGGAATTGAAGGACGAAGCAGACAAGACGGAACAGACCGATGTGCTGTCACTCTCGCTGGTTCGCAAGGCTGAAGAAGTTGAAAAGCTCGCTCGGCAGATCAAGAGTCTTGCGCGTGGAGCTTGATGCTTTCCGAAAGGATGATTCGATCGTGAATCCTACGTAGTTCTCGCAGGGCCGGTCCTCCCCGGGATTCCTTGGTCGGCCGATTGCCCGTCTTAAGGGGCTTCTCGTCCCCCTTGAACAGGCCTCCATCCGAATCGCGTATTGTGATTCTCATCCATTTGATTAAGGAATGCGCGGTTTACCGTGAAAGCTTTGGCTGTCCACTCTCAGGGCACTCAAGGTGAGGGCAACGAATCCGCATAAGCGCATGGCTATCAGTTTCAGCCATTGCTTTTCTCTTCGTGGTGCGGCTGGGGAGATTCGAACTCCCGACCTTGCGCTTCGGAGGCGCACGCTCTATCCATCTGAGCTACAGCCGCACGGTTCTTTTATAACACGGTTTCCAAGGTTGCCAAATACGTTGCCATTCTGTGCCCAATGCAGTCCGAATTGCCACAATTACACCGACATTCTGCTGAACACATCGGCAAGCTCAGGGCAAGCCAAAGGTCGGAGGCTCCCTTCGACCTGTCCCGGTTCACCGTGAGCGGCGGGTCCAGGGCAGGCGAATCCTCTCAGGTGTGATCTTTGCACTCCGGATGCTTTTGCGGGGCGCGCCACTTTTTCCTTTTCCATCAATGAATTGGCTGCTGGGGTTAAATATCCAAATCTCCACGCCTTGATTCGCAAACCACCAGGTACCCGGCCTGCCGGTGGCAATCTGCCTTGCAGCGGCGACTCTGGACTCCGTCAATCCTGCGGGTTGGTGGCAAAGATGGACAACTCGGGCGCGAATCCACGGTCATCCATCTCGAGCATTGTTTTCACCACATACGCGATATCTTCGGCGCGGAGTTTGGTTGCGTTCTCCTTCTGTGGCAACCCGGCAGTCGGGTAGAAGTTCGTGAGAACTTCGCTCGGGTTGATCAGAAACACTCGGATGTTGTGTTTCCGGAGTTCCGCTCGCCAGCATTCAGACATGCCGCGCAGCGCGAACTTGCTGGCGTAATACGCGGTGCCGTTCGGGGCTCCGCGCAGAGCGGCGGTTGACGCGATGTTCACGATATTTCCGCGCTGCCGCTTGACGAAATGCTTTGCGGCCTCCCGCGCCATGAGCATCGCGCCCGTGACGTTCGTGGCAAACACGGCTTCGAACTCCTTGCGGTCGAAGTCAACGAGGTTCTTGAAGACGCCGATCCCGGCATTGTTTACGAGAATGTCGAGATCGCCGAACTCCTGCAGGACCTCGCGATAAGTCCGCTCGACATCCGCCTCCACCGCCACGTCGGCATGAATGGGATGCACTCCCAGGTCGCGTGCCGTCTCCGTCATCCGGCGTTTGTCACGCCCCGTAATCGCTACACGCGCCCCGCTGGTGACGAGCGCTTGGGCTATCGCGCGCCCAATACCGCTGCTCCCACCCGTGATCAACGCCACAGCATTTTTCAGGTTCATCTTTCCTCCACTGCGCTCCGCACCCTGAGATATTGCCACAGGCGGGCAGGTGCCGTCACATCTTGGTCGGCCTGAACTTGTTTGAGCCACAGGGGTAGTCTCGGGAACTGGAGGTCGGAGGTTCCCTTCGACTGAGTTCAGGGCAAGCAAATCTTCTCAGGTGCGATCTTTGCACTCCGGATGCTCTTGCGGAGCATGTCGTTTGCGTCCCGTGCGGCGCTGTGAGGCGCGCCAGTTGTGCACTGGGCGCTGGAGCCGAGCGCGAGTGCATTCATCACATCCGATCCCGGACGAAACCCGACGTCGACTAATACGGGAATAGTTTCAAGCCAATTATTGTGTAGACAGAAGATTGGATACCAAGATAAAAGCGTCCTAGCAACTTGAAGCCATTTGTTACCCAAGAGGGCCCGCTTGTGCGGGATTCTCGGCCCGTGCGGGAATGCATGGGTTGTTGCCATTTTTCTCCGAGGAGGCTGAGATGAGACAGATTTTGCGGATTCACATCGCTGTCGGCATTTTGTTCTTGTTGGTCGGGGGCATGTCCGTTCCCGCGCTTGCCCAGGAGAAGGGGGGCGAAGGCGAAACGGGTCCCTATGAAGTCGTCGAGGGCTGGCCGCATACGCTCGGACACGCGGGATGGACGTGGGGATCGCAGGGCGGCGTCTTCGCCGAGACGCCCAATCGAGTCATCATTCTCCAGCGAGGCGAATTGCCGCTCCCCGAAAAGGCGCCGGAGGGTTACACGGGAGGCTACGGGTCGTTCGGGCAGCCGGCGACGCAAGGCAAGCCTCGGCTCGAGAACTGCATCCTCATTGTTGACGCCGACGGCAAGCTGATCGAATCCTGGACGCAGTGGGACAAACTGTTCGTCGGCGGTCGTGGCCCGCACAAGGTGCGTATCAGCCCGTACGATCCAGAAAAGCACGTGTGGGTCGTTGACGACGAAGTGGACCAAGTTTTCGAGTTCACCCACGATGGCAAACAGCTCGTGATGACGCTCGGGGAGAAGGGTGTCCGGGGAGAAGACGACAAGCATTTCGCGCGACCGACCGACATCGCGTGGCTTCCCGACGGCACTTTTTTCATCACCGACGGGTATGTAAACACGCGCGTCGTGAAGTTCGACAAGAACGGCAAGTATCTGATGACGTGGGGCAAGAAGGGAACCGGGCCAGGCCAGTTTAACCTGCCGCACTCGATCGCCATCGATGCAAAGCGCCGGCTGTACGTCGCGGACCGATCGAACAGCCGCATCCAGATCTTCGACGAGAACGGAAAGTATCTCGACGAGTGGGACCATATCCGCTCGCCGTACGACATCCTGATGACAGCCGACCAGTATCTATGGGTTGCCGACGGCGTTTCGAACAAATTCTTAAAGTATGACTTAAATGGAAAACTGCTGTATTCGTGGGGTACATATGGGTCGTTCCCCGGCGCGTTCTGGGGCGTGCACCAGTTCTCGATCGACCCGGCCGGAAACCTTTATGCGGCCGAAACCTTCGGCGGAAGGACGCAAAAGTACCGGCCAAAGAGGGACGCCGATCCCGCCACTTTGATCGGGCAGCCCGGCAAGGTCCCCACACAATAAATTGAGGTGCGCGGGCGACGTCCTCAACCTCCAATAGAGGCGGTTCAAAACACCAAGGGTGCAAAGTTGATTCTTGCCCTAGTATGAGGCATGCGATGAGCCTCTCCATTTCCAGGACCGCGATTGGTTGGCCTAACACCACCGATTAAGCTAAAATTGTACTGCAACGAATTACACTACTCGCTCTGGAGACATCAGGAGTGTCTAATCGGCTGGGTAGAGGGTGTGTTCGTGAAGCGGGCAAATCCAAATCTGCGCGGTGGTATCCCCCAACCGAAGTTGCGGTCAGGTATCGTGATCGCTAGAGCTTGTAACCCCTCGCGTGTGCTCGACTGTAACCGGGGTCGACCGTCAGGCGTCTAATATTTCATAGAATGCAGTATCGCAGGAATGGGTACGCCATTTTGGATAGGTGATTGTTAAATTATGACCAGGTCTCATAGAAACTTAAAAGCATGCAAGCGCTTAACCCGGTGGATGCTCGCTCCCGCCGCCATGGTCGCTTTGGGTGCGCTGGCCTCTGGTTGTACAAAAGAACAGGCGGCACCGCGGCCACGGCCGGCGATCCCTGTAGTAGTGGGAACTGTTCTTCGAAAGTCAATGCCGGTTGAAGTGGCCGCCGTCGGCAACGTCGAGGCCTATTCAACAGTTTCGATCAAGGCGCAGGTTCCCGGTCAACTTCTTGAAGTTCACTTCCAGGAAGGCGACTTCGTACGCAAAGGGCAGTTGCTGCTCACGCTTGACCAGCGGCCCTACGAGGCTGCTCTCGCTCAGGCAAAGGCCGCTCTCGCCCGCGACAAAGCCACTGCGGTGAACAACCGCGTTCAGGCGCAGCGCTACTCAAAGCTTCTCGAGGAAGGGATCGTGCCGGCCTCACAGGTAGAGTCCTTCACGAGCGCAGCGGATGCGTCCGATGCGGTGTTGAACGTCGACGAGGCGGCGATCAAGGCGGCAGACCTGAACGTCGAATACTGCACGATTTATTCACCGATTGATGGGCGAACCGGGGCCTTAATGTTGAAACCCGGCAATTTGGTGAAAGTTGCCGATGTGCCGATCGTTGTCATCAATCAAGTCAACCCGATTTTTGTGAACTTTGCCGTCCCCCAGCAGTTTTGGCCGGATATCAAGAAATATATGGCGCAGGGAACATTGCGCGTCAAGGCTATGGTGCCCAAGGATACTGGCCCTGCCGAAGGGGGGACCGTTGCTTTTGTGGACAACGCGGTAGATCCAACGACGGGAACCATTCATTTAAGAGCGACATTCACAAATTCGCAGAATCGTCTTTGGCCGGGGCTCTACGTCAACATCGTGCTTACACTTTCCGAACAAGCCGGCGCTACCGTCGTTCCTGCCCAGGCGGTTTTGCAGGGGAATATGGGCTCGTTTGTGTATGTCGTGCGGTCGGACAAGAGGGTAGAGCCACGCACGATCGTACCGGTTCGTACCATTGAGGGCGAAACTGTCATTGAGAAAGGTCTCCAACCGGGTGAGACGATTGTCACAGATGGTCAGGCGCGACTGGAGCCTAACGCAAGAGTCGAGATTAAGAGCAACATCGGTGACACGGCACCCGCGGATCCGCCGGAGGGTCGTTAGCAGCGTACCGATGTGCCGCCATGAGCCTCAGCAGATTCAGCAAAGGATAGGGCAATGAACATTCCTGAACAGTTTATTCGGCGGCCCATAGCGACTACTTTGGTGATGCTGGCAATTTTGGTGTTTGGGATTGTGGCCTACCAGTCTCTGCCAGTCAGCGACCTGCCAACCATAGACTCCCCGACGATCAATGTGAATGCAAATCTGCCCGGTGCGAACGCGGATACGATGGCTGCGGCGGTTGCGTTGCCGCTCGAGAAGCGGTTCTCCATGATCGCCGGTGTCGATTCGATGACCTCGAACAGCATCCTCGGCAGGACCTCCATCACCCTGCAGTTCAGCCTCGAACGAAATATCGACGGCGCTGCGCAGGACGTTCAGGCAGCGATCACGCAAGCCGGGCGTCAATTGCCCAGGGACATGCCGGCCCCGCCGTCTTTCAATAAGGTCAACCCGGCCGATCAGCCCGTTCTCTATCTCTCGCTGACCTCGTCGACTTTGCCAATGTCGAAGGTAGACTACTACGCCGAAAACCTTGTGGCGCAGTCCCTCTCGACGGTTGACGGCGTGGCGCAGGTGGGGGTATTTGGCCAATCAAAATATGCCGTGCGCGCTCAAATGGACCCGCACGCACTGGCTACAATGCAAATCGGCATTGATGAAGTTCAGCAGGCGCTTAGTGAAGGAAACGTGAACCTGCCCACCGGCGCCCTCTGGGGACGCCAGCGAACGGCGACCTTGCAGGCCAGCGGTCAACTCTTCAACGCAGCCGATTATGCGAGTCTGGTTGTGGCCTACCGCAAGGGCTCTCCCGTGCGGCTTTCCGAGATCGGTCACGTGATTGACGACGTCGAAAATCAAAGAAACCTGACCTGGTACAACAAGGATCGCGCGATTCAGCTTGTCATCTTTCGCCAGCCAGGCGTGAACACAGTGCAAGTGGTGGACAACGTGAAGGCGTTGTTGCCCGGACTTCAGGCGCAACTCCCTCCCGCAATCACGATGCACACGCTCGGGGATCGTACGATCACGATCCGCAGATCAATGCAGGACGTGAAGTTCACGCTGGAGCTATCGCTATTCCTTGTCGTCATGGTTATTTTCCTGTTCTTGCGGAACTTGTCGGCCACGACCATTCCGAGCCTTGCGTTGCCGTTCTCGATTGTGGGCACGTTTGCCGTGATGTATCTAGGCGGATATTCGGTCGATAACCTTTCGATGATGGCCCTGACGCTCTCCGTGGGTTTCGTGGTGGATGACGCGATCGTCATGCTCGAGAACATCGTCCGCCACATTGAAAACGGAGAGGGCGTATTTGAGGCGGCGATCAATGGGTCGGCGGAGATTGGTTTTACGATTCTTTCGATGACATTGTCCCTCACCGCTGTGTTTATCCCTGTCTTGTTCATGGGCGGCATTCTGGGCCGGCTGCTGCACGAGTTTGCTGTGACGATCATGTCGGCGATCGTGGTATCAGGTTTTGTCTCACTCACGCTCACGCCGATGCTTTGCAGCCGCTTTCTGAGGCCTCCGCACGAGAAGAAGCACGGCCGCGTTTTCAATTTCGTCGAAGGCGTCCAGGGCCGGCTCACGCATGCATACGACCGCTGCCTGCAGGTCGTGCTTCGGCATAAACCTGCCACGATGATGGTCTCAGCTCTCTTGCTGGTTGGCACCGCTTACCTTTACATGGTCATCCCGAAAGGTTTTCTGCCGAGCGAAGATATTGACCAATTCAATATCACCACTGAAGCGGCTGAGGGTATCTCGTTTGACTCCATGGTAGAGCACCAGTTGGAAGTCAACCGGATTTTACTGGCCGACCCCAACGTAGATTACGTGATGTCACAGTTGGGGGGCAGGGGAACCATGAATCAAGGCGCCATCACAGTTCGCCTGAAGCCGCGCGCCGAGCGGCCGCAGGTCGAGCAAGTCATCCAGGAGTTGCGCCCGAAACTCGCCGTCGTACCCGGCATGAATGTGTTCATGCGAAACGATCCGCCGATCCGCATCGGGGGAATGCAAAGTAAGGCCCTGTACCAGTTCACGCTTGAAGGTGCGGATATAAAGGGCCTTTACCAGGCGGCTCGGAACTTCCAGGCGAAGATGAGTGTTCTACCAGGCTTGCAGGACGTCACTAGCGACCTCCAAATTACCAACCCGCAGGTGAACGTGGTGATTGACCGCGACAATGCGTCCGCCCTTGGCGTCACGGCCAGTCAAGTAGAAGACGCTCTCTATTCGGCGTATGGTCAGCGCCAAGTCTCGACGATCTTTGCACCAGATGACCAATACCAGGTCATTCTGGAGCTCGAGCCGCAATATCAGCGCGACGCGAACGCGATTGCTTCGCTTTACGTGCGATCGAAAACCGGCCAACTCGTTCCGCTTAGCGCTGTTACGACACTTACCGACAGTTACGGCCCGCTTTCGGTGAGTCACCTCGGCGAGCTACCTGCGACGACCATGTCCTTTAACCTGAAGTCCGGGACTTCAATCGGCGATGCCGTGTCCGAGATCAATGATTTGGCCAGGAACACGCTCCCCCCAACGATCAGCACGTCTTTCCAGGGCACTGCGCAAGCCTTCCAGTCATCGCTCACTGGCCTCGGCATGCTGCTGCTGATGGCCATCTTTGTCATTTATATTGTGTTGGGCATCCTGTATGAGAGCTTCATCCACCCCATCACGATTCTCTCGGGCTTGCCGTCCGCCGGTTTCGGTGCGCTCCTGACACTGTACCTCTTCCACTTGGCTGCGCTCAGAGGTTGGGTCACGCCCTTGCTTGATATGAGCCTGGATATTTACGGATTTGTTGGCATCATCATGCTCGTTGGCATCGTCAAGAAGAACGCCATCATGATGATTGACTTTGCGCTCGAGTTACAGCGGAAGGAAGGCAAAGATCCCGCCGAAGCGATATATCAGGGTTGCCTGGTCCGGTTCCGCCCCATCATGATGACGTCGATGGCGGCATTGATGGGCACGCTGCCCATCGCGCTGGGTCTCGGCGCGGGCGCTGAAGCGCGCCGGCCGCTTGGTATTTCGGTGGTCGGCGGGCTGGTCTTCTCGCAAGTCGTGACGCTCTTCCTCACGCCGGTCGTTTATATCTACATGGAAGACGCGAAGCAGTGGGGAACGCGCATGTTCGGCCGTAAGCGGCACGGTGAGCCTGAAGCGGATTCTTCCTCGCAAGGCCCAATACCCACCGGTCCCGTCGGGGCTCCGATCGCTCGTTCGGCGGATGCGCCGGACCTGTCAGGCTTAGGCCTCTCGGGTCGTCACTAATCTACAGGACTGAAGGCCCGCGTGATTCTTGTGATCAGGCTGGAAACTCCCGGCAAGTCCTCCGTTTACTCCCACTCAAAGACTTAGCCCAATCCCGCTTAACGATTCTACTTACCAGCGATTCGGCAGGCTGGCGCGCTCGTGCGCATACGAATGTTGAAGGGTCTTTATGATTTCTTTATGGATCATTGTGTAATTTAGGGTGTGGACCGGAAATCAGAAGCTAGAAAACTTGGATTACTCGCAGTGGGCGAGCAAGCGGCAACCCCGGGGCCGCCAGACTGCGACGGGTTCGGCGCGGAGTTCGAGGTCAACGTTATCTTTACCACCTGGCTTGGTACTCAGGCCGCGCTGCACACTGCAAGCCAATGGGCCTGTTGCCTGGGTACTCGAATTGTGCTCTGGGTCCCTCAGGTCGTGCCACGCCAGTTTTCGTTTACGGCACCGCCGGTCTCCACAGCATTCACGGAACGACGCCTTCAGTCCCTTGTGGTGGCGTGCTGCGAGGACCTGGAAGTCGTGATTCGGATTTGCCTCTGCAGGGACGGGGAACAGTGCTTGCTCACCGTTCTCGAACCCGATTCTGTCGTACTCGTGGGTGGTAAGAGGCGTTGGTTGCGCACACAGGAACAGAAGCTGGCCACCCTTCTCCATTCCCACGGGCATCGAGTTCTATTCATACCTACAAAGGAGAATGTTCCCGCGACGGTTGTGTCATCGGAGCGGATACCAACCTAGACAAATATGTCTACCAAAAACGTCTCACCGTCGTCGACCACGACGCAGAAGCCAGGCCTGCCGAGGGTCTTGATCGCCACCACGGCAATGCTCGCGTTTGTTTCCTTCTGGCGCGCTGCGGCTATCGTGCTCAACGACATGGGTTCCTCTGCTTTTTATGCCGGCGCGATTTCGGAACATTTTATCGGAAAAACCGGTCCGTGGTTCATCCTGGCCATCATGTGTCTGGCCTATGCTGTCCGCTCTGTCTACATTGAGAGTTGTAGCATGTTCGTGCGCGGCGGAGTCTATCGGGTGGTTAAGGAAGCGATGGGCAGCACGCTCGCGAAAATCTCAGTCTCCGCTTTGATGTTCGATTATATCTTGACCGGGCCGATCAGTGGCGTTTCAGCAGGTTTGTATCTGGTCGGTCTCTTGAACGAACTCCTGCGGTATGCGCACTCCCAGACGGTCTTGCCTGTAAACTTGACAGCTGCGTTCTTTGCGGCGCTGGTCACCATCTACTTCTGGTGGGAAAACATCAAAGGTATCCCGGAGTCCAGTGAGAAGGCGCTGCGCATCATGTATGTCACGACAGTGATGGTCGTGATGATGCTCGCATGGTGCGGCTATACGCTATGGGTGCGAGGGGTTCATTTTCCGCCCTTGCCGCGCCCCTCCAATCTCGTTTTTTCAGAAGATGCGCTGGGCTGGTTGCGCCACACCCGCCTGCCGTACACGGTGGGCCTGATCGGCATTTTGATTGGTTTGGGCCACTCCGTTTTGGCCATGAGCGGCGAAGAGACCATGGCCCAGGTTTATCGGGAGGTCGAGCACCCGAAACTTCGCAATCTGGAAAAAGCCGGGTTTGTCATTTTTCTTTACAGCCTCGTTTTTACCGCAGGTGTTGCGTTTTTTGCCGTCATGATCATTCCTGACTCGGTGCGCCAGAATTTCTTCGACAATCCGATCGGCGGACTCGCCATGTACCTCGTCGGGCCCTTATCACTCCGGTTGGCGTTCCGGGCATTCGTGGTGGTGGTCGGGACTTTGATGCTTGCCGGAGCGGTCAACACCGCGATTGTCGGGTCGAATGGCGTTATGAATCGGGTATCCGAGGACGGGATTCTTCCCGACTGGTTCCGGCGCCCACACCGTCGCTTCGGAACCTCCTATCGCATCTTGAATCTTGTTGTCGGTCTTCAGCTCCTGACCATTTTCCTGAGCGGTGGAAACATTTTCATCCTCGGGGAGGCGTACGCGTTCGGTGTGATGTGGAGCTTCGCGATGAAAGGCCTGGCGGTGGTGGTCCTTCGGTACAAGCAGCCGGGGAAACGGGAATTCCGTGTTCCCTTCAACCTGAAGGTTCGCAGCCTGCAGATTCCCGTGGGCCTCGGTGTCATCACACTGATTCTCTTCGCGCTGTGCCTGATCAATCTCTTCACGAAGCAGGTGGCTACGCTTGCCGGGGTCGGTTTCACAGTGATTTTTTTTGCGATTTTCACGATCTCGGAGAGAGTCACCCGGAAACATGGCGCGGCCCACGCTGAACTCGATATGTTCAACCTGGAGGCCGGCGGGGAACTGACCCCTTCGGCTCTCGGCGTCCGCCCCGGGAACGCGCTTGTAATGGTCCGAAACTCCAACACGCTTTATAACCTGGCCGCGGTGCTCAACCGCGTCGATCCTCATCAGCAAGATGTTGTGGCACTCCACCTGCGTGTTCTGGGCCGCGCGAGTTCCGGAGAGCATGAACTCTCAGCCGAAGATTTATTTAGCGTAAATGAGCAGGAATTGTTTACGCGCGCCCTGGCTTTGGCGGAGGCGAAGGGCAAATCCATCCATCTGGCCGTCGCTCCTGCGACGGAGAAATGGGACGGCATCCTGCGTGCGGCGCAGGGACTCCAGTCCTCCACCATCGCATTGGGGTTGTCGTCCTGGAGAGCGGTAGTGGACGAGGCGCGCATGGCAGGTCTGGCATGGGAAGCTTTGCCTGAAACGAGACCCCAATTGACGCTCGAGATCTACTCCCCGGCCGGTCAAGAACACGTATTTTATCTGGGTCCTCACGCTCCGCGCCTGACAACCAAGGAAGTCGACCTGCTCCACGGCATCTGGCTCGAGCTCAGCAATGAAGTCGCGCCCGAAGAACTTCATCACCACGACGTCGTTCATATCGCTCTCGAGGAACTCCGCAGGAACATCCAGGACGGCCGGAGGCAGGAGATCATCGACGCTCTGCGGAAACATCTCTCGGACATTCGACAGCGCATCGTTCCGAAAGCCTGACAATCTCGAAGTTACTTTTTGCCGGGTTCGTTCTTGGGAGGCAGGTCACGGCCGAACCAGTCCCTCAGAGCATTTTCTGGTGGGCTTCACCGTTGAAAGAGCCTGCGAGAACGAGGCGGCCGGACACAAAACGACCGTCCCTAATAGCAGTGTCAGCTTCTGCATTTTCTCCCTGGCTGCGTGCCTGAAGGAAATCTCCCTTGAAAAACCTTGTATAGTGGGGTGATACAAGCGTCTCAGAACACTTTGCGAGTTGGAGGAATCGTGATGACAGGGCTGTACTTCGAAGAGTTCAAGGCAGGGATGGTCTTCGATCATCCGATGCACCGCACGATCACCGAGGCGGACAACGTTCTTTTCACGGCGATGACCCACAATCCTTCCGCGCTCCATCTCGATGCTGAGTACATGAAAAAGTCGCAATACGGCCAGCGGCTCGTCAATAGTTGTCTGACTTTGAGCCTGATGGTGGGAATTTCGATCGGAGATACCACGTTAGGTACGACGATAGCCAACCTGGGTTGGGACAAGGTGCGATTTCCAAAGCCGCTTTTCCATGGCGACACCATTCGCGTGCAGACCGAAGTCATCGATGTGCGGGAAAGCCGCAGCAAACCCGACCGGGGTGTCGTGACGTTTATTCACCGCTGCTTCAATCAGCACGATGAAGAAGTCGCTTCCTGCCAGCGGCTCGCGCTCATGTTGAAAAGGCCGCCGGTTATGAAGTAGATAGCACACGATGTGGAATTGCTCCAGAATTGCGAATCGCAGGAAGGTGCGCTCCTGAGGTTCCGGATGGAATATACTATCCGCGCGCAAGTGCGAACAGGAAATTACCAAACTCCGACTTCAGAAGGAATCACGATGAAAGCGATACAAAGTCAGAAGACCGGCGGACCCGAAGTCCTCACATTCGTCGACATTCCAGCTCCCAAGCCCAAGCCCAATGAGGCCGTCGTAAAAGTTTCGGCTGCGGGGGTCAACTTCATCGATGTCTACATTCGCGAAGGCCGGTATCCGGCGCCCTTGCCATTCGTCTCCGGCCAAGAAGCGGGCGGAATTGTGAGCGAAGTTGGAGCCGAGGTGAAGTCATTCAAGCCGGGAGATCGCGTCGCTTACACAGGGGTCATGGGCGCCTATGCGGAATATGCTGCTGTGCCTGCAGACCGGCTTGTTCGCCTGCCGGCAGGGATCACCGATCAACAGGCCGCAGCGGCCATGTTGCAAGGGATGACGGCGCACTATCTGGTGCACGACACCTATCCGTTAAAGAAAGGCGAGACCGCGCTGATCCATGCGGCTGCGGGGGGCGTTGGGCTCCTTCTTGTGCAGATGGCGAAGAACATCGGCGCGCGAGTCATTGGTACGGCCGGCACAGAGGAGAAAGCAAAGCTTGCGCGCGCAGCCGGCGCGGATGAAGTCATCCTCTACGCGCAGCAGGATTTTGAGGCCGAAACGAAACGCTTCACCGACGGTAAAGGCGTCCACGTCATATACGATGGTGTCGGCAAAACCACGTTTGATAAGGACCTCAATGTCCTTCGTCCGCGCGGGTATCTGGTCCTTTTCGGCGCCTCGAGCGGGCCCGTGCCGCTATTCGATCTGGCCAAACTCGCGCAAAAGGGTTCTCTGTTCATCACGCGTCCCACCCTTGCCAGTTACATCGCGACCCATGAAGAACTCCAACAGCGCGCAGCCGATGTCTTGACCATGATCGCAAAGGGCAAAGTGAAACTGCGCATTGAGCATATCTATGCGTTGCGGGACACGCAGCAAGCGCATCGGGATCTGGAAGCGCGCAAGACCACTGGAAAACTGTTATTAATTCCGTAAGAGGGGATTTCCTGGCGGAAACGCCTGGGCGGTGACAGCGAGAGCCTTAATTTTCAGGGCGCCAATCTCGTCCACCACAAGATCTTCCCAACGATTCGCCAATCTCGATCGGAAGCGAGCGTCACGCTTTCATAGTCCCGGTTTTCAGCCTCGAGCACCTCGACGCCTCGATAACGCCTGAACCTGGACACACATAAGCCTCTGTCCTTATGCCACGCGACAACAATCTTTCCATCCAGCTCGGCATGGTTCGCCTTCGAATAATCAACTGCCAGGATGTCGCCATCGTGGATCAAAGGGCTCATCGAGATTCCCTTTACCCGTAAACAACTTGTGGAAGCGGGATTAGGACACCAGGAAGCGGGCGCGGCAATCATGTCCTCTACCGGAGCTTGATTGAGATCCAACGTGTTGTCGCCCTTCTCTCCATGGGTTCCCGCGTGGACGCCCAATAACGGTATGGCAACAAGCTGTGTTTTTTTCTTGCTTCGTATTTTGCGGCCGCTTCCGGCAACCACTATATCGAAATCAGGGAAGGACGATTTTGGGAATAGCCTCTTGTCGATCGGGAGGGCGCGCATCACGTCCGAACTCTTCAACCCTGCGCACTCCCAAAAATACCAACAATTGGGATTGCCCGCCAAATCACCAAGCTTGATGTAGCAATCCGCGCCCGGCTCTTGCAGGCCGCGCTCCCACCGGGAAATCGTCATCGCGGAGTACTGTAACTGTTGCCCAAGTCCTGCCTGGCTGAGTTTGAGTTGCTGGCGGAGCTTTCCGATGCCCTCCGCCCACTCCGGAACGGCTTTACGCTTCTTGGTTTTCCTTTCCATTGTGCCCTTAACGGTCTTCAGATAACATGCCAGTTAGGCTGGCACCACCTGACGCCCTGCACTTCGCCGATTCATCAGAAGTGTCATGATCCGGGTCAAAACCGATCCTAGCACGAGTCGTTACGACCTTGCATCCATTGTCAGAGGGCTCCACGGACGCGTGGCTCGCGACCTCGATCTCGACCCTTCCTACGTGAGCCGCGTCGCCCGCGGAGAACTTCAATCCGAAGCGATGGAAGCCGCCTTGGAACGCGAAATGAAACGGATTATTCAGCTCGTCGGAATGAATCACAACGGCGCCAATCACGACGGCGCCAAGAAGAAGCCCACCGCGAAAAAGAGAAACAAGAAAGCTCTTCAATAGAAGACAGAAATTCAGCCGCTGCACAGTTCAGGACCGGCGACCTAAATTTTCCAAGTACGGAAACCGCAGCCACTTGACCGAATAGATTCCACTCTCTCAAGAAACCTGAAAACTCACTGTTGCTGCTGGGCGGGTTGCTGCGCGCGTTCTACGAGGGGAGGCGGTTCCGCTGAAGCTGCTCTGTTTTCGTTGAGCTATTCGCGTCCGTCGTCAGGGTGACTAGAGGCGCAAAGTCTTACATCCTTCGATGTGGCACAAGGCAGTCGTAAATTCCTCGTATCTCTCACAATTGAAAGGAAAACA
Organism: Terriglobia bacterium; assembly: GCA_041488495.1. GTDB lineage: Bacteria > Acidobacteriota > Terriglobia > Acidiferrales > UBA7541 > Palsa-360. The sequence goes on along the minus strand of JBGPPL010000006.1, from coordinate 29,326 downwards.
GCAGTCTGGATTCTTCGCGATGGGGTGCACGAACTCTGGCGTTACGCCCTTAGATTTGCTATTGTTCCGGGCCTGGATATATCCCTATGAGAAGAAATCTGGTTCTGCTATGCATCGCTTCGATTCTTTGGATTTCACCGCATGCCCTCGCTGCGAGTACCCTCGGTGTCGAGCAGTCCGCGACGGCTTTGATCGCTCCGGCGATCCACACGGATGCGGAACGCCTCGCTGCATTGGAACAGCAGGTTGCCGAGGCAAAAAGTTCGGCGGATAACGCGTGGATGCTAATGAGCACGGCACTGGTGCTCCTGATGACCGGTCCGGGGCTGGCTTTGTTCTATGGCGGATTGGTGCGAAAGAAAAATGTACTGGCGACCATGATGCAGAGTTTTACCATGATGGCTTTGATTACGATCATGTGGGGTCTTTTCGGATACAGCATGGTATTCGGGCCGGGGAACAGTTTTGTCGGCGGATTTGAGCATTTGTTTCTGCGTGGTGTTGGCGGAGCTCCGGACACGGATTACTCCGCGTCAATCCCCCAACAGACATTCATGATCTATCAGTTGATGTTCGCTATCATCACGCCGGCCCTGATCACCGGGGCCTTCGCAGAGCGAATGAAATTCAAGGCCATGTTGCTGTTTATGGCCCTATGGTCGTTGGTAGTGTACAACCCGATGGCCCACATGGTATGGGGCAAGGGCGGTTTACTGAACGCCGCACTTGGTGGCCGTTTTCCTACACTCGATTTTGCCGGAGGCACCGTCGTGCATATTACTTCGGGTGTTTCCGCGCTGGTTTGTGCGCTCTATCTTGGGAAGCGTCTTGGCTACCCGCGAGAGTCTGTCCCGCCGCACAGTGTGGTCTTGAGCTTTATCGGCGCTTGCCTTCTTTGGGTCGGCTGGTTTGGATTCAACGCCGGCAGCGCGCTTTCGTCCGGCAGCTTGGCGACGAGCGCATTCGTAGCAACTCATTTCGCCGCCGCTACCGCCGCGGTGGGTTGGAGCTTGGCGGAATGGAAGCGCAACGGGAAGCCGAGCGTGTTGGGAGCGATTTCAGGTGCAGTGGCAGGCCTGGTGGCGATTACTCCGGCTGCTGGATTCGTCAAGCCAATGCCTGCGATGGTCATCGGTTTCATCGCGGGGGTTTTGTGTTACCTTATGGTCGCCAAAGTGAAAGCGCGGTTTGGCTACGATGATTCTCTTGATGCTTTTGGTGTGCATGGCGCAGGTGGGACCATCGGCGCACTCCTTACAGGAATCTTTGCGGTCAGCTCTGTAAATCCGATCTTCAAAGGTTCGGATGGGAAAGTGCTCGCCTCCGGTCTTATCGAGGGGAATGCGCATCAAATCCTGAACCAAATGGCAGGTGTCGCGATTGCTTGGGTTCTGGGCATCGTTGGAACGCTTGTCATCTTGTTCATTGTGGACAAACTGGTTGGCCTCCGCGTTTCCGAAGCGCATGAAAATCAAGGTCTGGACCTTTCGCAACACGGAGAGGAAGGGTATAACTGGGAAACTTCAATGTAACAATTGGTTCACCGACCGCAATCCTGCAGTCTCCGAAGCAGAATTGGTCAAGGACTCCGGTTCAAGCTGGGAGTGAATCCGGGGGAAAAGCCAGAAAATCAGGCATGCCCACACAATCCCCACTCAGCAGTAAATTAAGGGACTTGTACGACAGTGAATCCTCGAGGTTGCAACAGCAGTTTTCCGCCACCAAGGACGGATTAGGCTTTCTGAAGCAACGGTCCGGGCTCGTCGAATCCATTGCTCTTCGTCTCTGGGATCAATTCCTTTCTCCCGAAAAAGTCGGACCCTCCGGTTTTGTGCTGGTCGCCCTCGGAGATTTTGGAATGGGTTCGCTCTTTCCCTATTCGGATGTTGATCTTCTCTTTCTCCATGCAGCTGAAGATACAGCGGAAAAGTTCAAGGACTCCATCCACCGATTCTCTCAGGGACTGTTGGACCTGCGATTAAAGCTGAACGCCACGACACGGATTTTCTCCGAATACACCCAATTCGACTCGGACAATCCGGAGTCGATTCTCTCCTTGCTCGATTGCCGTTATCTTGCAGGAGACCAGGAACTTTTCTCGAACCTTAGGGACCTGCTCATTCCCGAGAGGATGGCCCGGGAATCCCAGATCCTCGTGGGACACCTGGCGGAGATTACCCGGGTCCGCCACCGCAAATTCGGGAACACTGTCTTTCATCTGGAACCGAATGTGAAGGACGGCCCGGGCGGCTACCGCGACTACACCCTGGCCTGCTGGCTTGCGCTCATGTCGGCCATGGAGAGACAGCACGGCTGGCCCGGACCGGACACAGTTCTTCCTCTGGCGATTCGAAATACGCTCGACTCGGCGCTGCAGTTTCTGGCGTCCGTCCGCTGCTTTCTCCATTTTCGTCACGGACGCGATGACAACATATTAACTTGGGCCGCGCAGGATGACGCAGTGACCGAGAGAGTCGGCGTGGCCGGCATGGACGTGACGAATTCTGCCGAATGGATGCGGATCTACTTCGGACATGCGCGCGCGGTTCATCGGATTTCCGGGCAACTCCTGGAGGAAATGCCCGCGGCCCAATCTCTGTTCTACCGGCAACTCGAGACGTGGCGAACCGGATTCTCCGATGCGGACTTTTCCGTCGTGGACGGACTCATCTTCCTGCAGCGACCCGAGGATCTTGCAGATCCCCAGCTACTTTTCCGCACTTTTCGATTGATTGCGCAGCGCGGCTTCAAGCTTAGTCCAGCGGCAGAACATCAACTGGAGCAAGCGCTGCCTCTGCTGGCAAACCGTATGCCGAAAGGGAGTGTTTTCTGGCGCTTTCTCCAGGAAATGCTGCCGGATTCGCACGCGGCGGATGCTTTGCGGGCCGTGCATTCCTTGCATCTGCTCACGATGTTTCTGCCTGAGTTGAGAGGCATTGATGCGCTCGCCGTGCATGATTCTTTGCATCGCTTTACCGTCGATGAGCACACCCTTCAGGTCATCGAGAATCTGCATGCTTTGCGCCAGTCCAAGTCCAAATGGGACGAGCGGTACGCGGAGATCCTTAATGAACTCGAGCAGCCCGAGCTGCTCTATCTCGCGGTCCTGCTTCACGATACCGGAAAGGCTGCTGTTATAAACGATCCTATTCCGGCCAGCCTGGCGATTGCGAAAGGGTGCCTCGAACGGCTGGAACTGGCCGCAGCCGACCGTGACACGGTGTTATTTCTGATCGAACACCACCTCGATATGGGCGCGACCCTTCGGAGGGACATCTATGATCCCCGCACCATCGCGCAATTCGCGGAAATTGTTGGCACGCCCGACCGCCTGAAAATGATCTGCCTGTTTACGTATGCTGACATCAAGGCGGTCAGTCCGGAGGCTCTTACAGCTTGGAAGGCGGAAGACCTCTGGCAGCTCTATATCGGCACAGCGAACTATCTCGACCGAAGCGTGGACGAGCGGGTGCATGCGGATGCCAACGACGAGGTCCTGAACCACCTCCGTTCGCTGGCCCCGGCGGCAGGGAAGAAACTCCAGACGTTCCTTGAAGGCTTACCGCGGAGATACTTACGCACGCATCCGGTCGACGAGATTCTAAGGCACCTGGAAATGGCGACGCGTCTCGGCCAGGACCCGGTGCAATTGGCGTTAAAACGCAGCCGCCACTGGTATGAACTGACGCTCGTCACTACGGATCGTCCTTTCCTGTTCGCCACCGTGGCTGGCGTGCTGGCTGCCTGCGGAATGAACATCGGAAAGGCCGCCGCCTTTTCCAATCAAAGCGGCACGGTCGTGGACACGTTTTGCTTTACCGACCGCTTTCGAACGCTGGAAATGAATCTGCCGGAGTGGGAGCGCTTCAAGGGAACCGTTCATGCTGTCCTGTCGGGGAAACAAGACTTGAATCGTATGTTGAAGGAACGCCTCCGTGCAGCGACGGACGGACCGGCGCAAGCCATACTGGCGCCGCAAATTCAATTTGATGATGGCTGTTCCGCCCACAGCACGCTGGTTGAGGTCATTACGCAGGATCAACCCGGCCTTCTGTATCGGATCAGCTCTGCGTTCTCGCACCAGAACTGCAACATCGACATCGCCTTGATCGATACCGAAGGGCAGACGGCCATTGACGTGTTTTATCTTACATCCTCAAGCGGCAAGCTCACTCCAGAGCACCAGGAACGACTCCGCCAGTCCTTGCTCAAGGAACTCTCTGGGGAGTAGCTGCCACCCGCCAAGCGGCGATAACAACTGAAGGCGATGAAATGAAGATGCCCACGTCCGTAGATGCGAATCAGTCGCTTGGTCATGAGTGCAGAGAATTCTAAACACTGACCCTTCCAACCCAAAGGGTCAGGCACCCTGAAAGTGAAAACCGACTTTCAGCGGTGACATACTGGAGTGGTATCATCCAATTGTGAGCAGTCGTCAACAGAAAAGGCGCGAAAGCGTTTGCCACCCGCCTGCTCGTAGGAATCAAGGGTTGCCAGCGTCTAGACTTTTATGCACAAAGCGGAAGCGCCTTGGGTTCAGGGCAGAACGCTCAGCAACAGGGATTTCCTCCAGTCCAAGTCCCGGAAAGAGATTCATGGACAGGAGCACGACCAAGATGTCCGCCGTTGTCCGCCACACGCAGTAGAAAAATGCTTCGGCCGCCTCTGCCTGGTAGAAGACCTGGAACCTGTCCGGCTCCTCCTCTCGATGCTCCAAATAATGATTGCGGAAGTCCGCAAGGTCGTTCTGCCAGTTCTTGTGTTGGTCTCTCAAATGGTCGCCGAACCATGACGGCAGCTTCGGATGAGCTTCCTTGAATACGCACAGACCTTTCTCGAAGTTGGCATCATTTTGGAATAGGAATCCAATGTTTGAGCCGATTAGAGCCGCCGCCCTCGGCATCAGGTCTTTATAACCGTGCCACAATACCCTGGTGAAGTCCTCATAGAGTTGTCTCCGATTTAATACCGGCAGCTCCTGCGTGACCGAGGCGCGGATACGCTTGAGGTGTTCGAACGCAGGCATCATGCCTTCTAGTGAAATTATCATGATGGCGTGTCTAACTTCCGCGCGCTTGGGCTCACGGATCGAGGTCGCACCGATCAGTTCCGACATCTCCGGTACGAGTTGCCACAGGAATTCTTCTGACGCACCGATATTGGAGAAGTGCTTGACCTGAAATGGGCTCACATTCGCACCTGATTTCTCGACCAAGGTTACTACACATCCGCGCTTGCCTTCAAAAGTGAAGGCCCGAACGTGGGTGGGCTAGGCTTTGAGCGATTTTTAAGTTCGGGGTGGCGGGTGGCCGCGCCTTTACGGAGTGCCAAGTTCGGCTGGCAGGTGCGGGCGCAAAGAGAGCCCGAATCGGCACTGCACAAAACATTCCTACTTTGCGTTGACAGAGTACAATCTAGCTCATAAACTCCCACCGCTGTCGTTGCATTGGAGGGACACATCCGATGAGCCAGAAAAGATTTTCTCTAGTGGCTGGTCTTATCTTTCTCCTGGTCGCGGTCATGCACGCTTTGCGGCTTGCCCGAGGGTGGCACGTGACTTTCGCCAGTTGGACCGTGCCCATGTGGGTTAGCTGGGCCGCTCTCGTGATTGCAGGATTCTTGGCGTATCAGGGTTTGAGACTTTCAAGGCTCCGCTGGGGCGGGTGAGCCATGCGTTGAGCGATTTTGAACCTCGGGGTGCCCACGCTCCCGGTTTTGAAGTGTGGGGTCTTTCGGTTCGAGGCTCATTGACCTCCCTGCCTCCCCCCGCAGCAAGTCGCCTGGTTTGTCCCGCAACGCGGGACAGGGCATCGTAAAGCCTCTCCAAGACATCCGCGCCCGGAAGCGAAGGAAACCCCAATCCACATCCAATGAATCAAAACTGACGTATAGTAATCATATGGATGGATACGAGTAAGGCATTGATGTCCCGCGGAGGTGTACCATGCTTCTGAAGCGTTCTCCGGAATTGAAATATTCGGACGTGACTCCCCTCCAGGTCTATCTGGACCGTCGTAAATTCTTGTACGGGATGGGATTAGCGGGTGGGGTTGCGCTGGCAGGGAAGAGCCTTGCGAATCTAGCCTTTCCCTCGGCCCGGGCGTACGCCTCCAGTAAGCTGCCGGGTGTCGTCAAGGGGCCGTTCAACACGGACGAAAAGGTGACGCCCGAAGGGATGGTGACGACGTACAACAATTACTACGAGTTCGGCACCGATAAGGGCGATCCCGCAAAGAATTCGGGCAAATTTGTGACCTCGCCGTGGTCCGTTTCCGTCGAGGGCGAGGTCGCCAAGCCACGCAAGTTTACGATGGAGGAAATCCTGAAGCTCGCGCCGCTCGAGGAACGTATTTACCGGCATCGCTGCGTCGAGGCATGGTCGATTGTCGTGCCGTGGGTCGGCTATTCGTTCAGTACCCTGGCGAAGCTGGTGGAGCCGACGTCGAAGGCGCGGTATGTGGCATTCGAAAGCTATTTCGATGCGAAGCAGATGCCTTTGTGGAGGTTCGCCGGGATCCAGTTGCCCTATGTGGAAGGGTTGAGGCTGGACGAAGCGATGCATCCGCTGGCGCTGCTCGGCGTCGGGATGTACGGCGAGACGCTCCCCAACCAGGACGGCGCGCCGGTGAGAATGGTTCTTCCATGGAAGTACGGATTCAAGAGCATCAAGTCGCTGGTAAGAATCAAATTCGTCAAAGATCAGCCGCCGACAACATGGAATATCACAAACGCCCACGAATACGGCTTCTATTCGAACGTGAATCCCAAGGTGGATCACCCGCGCTGGAGCCAGGCCAAAGAGGTCCGCCTGCCCGGGTTCTTCAAGAATACGCCGACCCAGATGTTCAACGGTTACGCGGATCAGGTGGCCAGCCTCTATACCGGCATGGACCTGAAGAAGAATTACTGAGAATCCCCGGCCAATGAATCGCATCCTGACCAGCAAATGGACGAAAGTGGTTGTGTTCGGGGTGTGCCTGGCGCCCCTTGGAATCCTAGTTTGGGAGGGGTTCCACGGCGGCTGGGGCGCGAACCCGACTCAATTCCTTCAGCACGCCACAGGCGACTGGATACTGCGGTTTCTTGCCATCACTTTGGCAGTGTCGCCGCTGCGCACAATACTTGGCCTGCCGCAACTGATCCGCTTCCGCCGCATGCTGGGATTGTTCGCTTTCTTCTACGCCTGCCTGCACTTCAGCATCTATCTCGGCCTCGACCAGGCGCTGGATTTTCACGGCGTGTGGGCAGACGTGATGAAGCGGCGATACATCACCGTGGGATTCACGGGATTCGTCCTGATGATTCCGTTGGCCATCACCTCGACGGCCGCGTGGGTTCGCCGGATAGGCTTTCGGCGCTGGCAGATGCTGCATCGCGCGATTTACGTGAGCGCCGTGGCCGGAGTCATTCATTTTTATTGGCTTGTGAAATCCGACGTCCACATACCGCTTGAATATGCAGCAGTCATGGCGGTTCTGTTGGGCTGGCGGCTGTTCGTCTGGTTTTCTGATCGTGGCCGCAGACCCGCGCGAGGCAGTCCAGCACGCAAAGAGCCCACAACCGTCGCGGCGTCTTGAAAACTTCTTACAGTCTAACCTTCCTTGTCAGCCGCTGGACCGTATGTTAGCTTCACTTGTTTGATTTCTCGCGAGGTGCGCGCATGATTCGCAGCTACCGCGGCCGCACGCCGCAAATTCCGGCCTCGGCCTATATCGACCCTGAGGCGGTTGTCATCGGCGACGTCACGATCGGCGAACACTCGAGCGTCTGGCCGTGCGTCGTGATTCGCGGCGACGTCAATTGGATTCGCATTGGCGCGCGCACCAATATCCAGGACGGTTCGGTGCTCCACGTGATGAAGGACACGCATCCGCTGCAACTGGGCGATGCCGTCACGGTCGGCCACGGCGTCATCCTGCATGGCTGCACGATCGAATCGCGCGTTCTCATCGGCATGGGCTCGGTGCTCCTGAATGGAGTGAAAATCGGCGCAGGCTCGATTGTCGCCGCGGGCACGCTCGTTCCCGAAGGCACCGTCGTGCCGCCGGGGAGCCTCTTCATGGGCCACCCGGGGAAGTTCCGCCGCGCGCTCACGTCCGAAGATCAGGCTAGCATTGAGGCCTACGCCGCGCGGTACATCGAGTATTCGGAGACGTACAAAGCGGAGAAGGCGTAGTTGCTGGCTGAGCTTCAGGGGCTAAAGCCCCCCTCTATCGCAAATGTTTGATGGCGGGGCTGAAGCTCCGCCCCACAAGGCAGAACTCCTACTCAATGTGTGGAGAGCCTTGTGGTGAAGGGAGAGTTTTGTGGGTCGCGGCTTCAGCCGCGACATTCATCGGGAGACTTAAAGGGGCTTTAGCCCCTGATGACAGAATGAAATTCCAGGCCATCAAAGGCGTACGCGACATCCTCCCGCCGGAGTCCGCCCTGTGGAACCGCGTTGAGCAGGCCGCGCGCGAGGTCTTTGGGACTTTCGGCTTCGCCGAAATTCGTTTGCCTATTTTTGAGCCGACTGAATTGTTCGCGCGTTCGGTTGGCGCGGACACTGACATCGTTAAGAAGGAAATGTACCTTTTTGATCTTCACGGCTCATACGATCTCGAAATGTGGCGAGATATCATTCTTGGAAAGTATGAGAAAAATCCGACTGCTTTTGAAGCAGATCGACAGTTCGCCGAATTCGTTAGGCAAATTGATGTCAACATGGCTAGTGACCGTTTTCAGAAGACCCACGAAAACATGGTCGCAATCGAGCGACTTAAACAATCATATGCAAGATTCCACGAAGCCTACGAGTGCGAGCGAGCAATCGAGGGAAATGACCCATTTGAGTGGACCGATGAGCTGACGGAGCTAGCAGAAGTGATCAATAGCTGTGCTGTTGACATCAACTTTGGGTTGTATGTAGTGCTACGGCCCGAGGCGACGGCCTCAGTCGTTCGCGCGTACATCGAGCATGGGATGCAGACCCTGCCCGGCAATGTGAAACTGTATTACATGGGGCCGATGTTTCGCCGCGAGAGGCCACAAAAGGGGCGCTACCGGCAGTTCTACCAGATCGGTGTAGAAGTGCTGGGTACATCGGACGCGCCCGGGATTGACGCCGAGGTGATTGAAATGCTGCTAGCGTTTTTCGAGCGCGTGAAGCTCCAGGGTGCCACGCTGTACATCAATTCCATCGGCTGCAAGCAGTGCCGGTCGGCCTATGTCGAGATGTTGCGCGCCGAACTTCAAAAGGTGCGCGAGCAATTGGGCGCGGACAGCCAGCGCCGCATCGAGACGAATCCGCTGCGCGTGTTGGACTCGAAGCTCGAAAACGAGCAGGCCATCATCGAAAAACTGCCGCGCATTGCCGAACACCTTTGCGCCGATTGCCGCGCGCATTACGACGAAGTGAAACGGCACCTCGCGCTCCGCGGCATCACGTACCGGGAAAACTGGCGCCTGGTGCGCGGCCTGGACTACTACATGCGCACCACATTCGAGATCACTGCGCCGGGGCTCGGCTCGCAGAACGCCGTTTGCGGCGGCGGGCGGTACGACGGCCTGGTGGAGTTGCTGGGCGGCCCTGCCACGACGAAGGGCATCGGATTCGCCATCGGCACCGACCGGCTGGTGCTTTCGCTGCAGGAAGCCGGGGCGGGCGAAGTGACGGGCGGCCTCGACATATATTTCGCATGGTTTGGCGCGGCGGCGCAACCCGCGGCGGTCAAGCTCGCTCGTCGGCTGCGCGATGCCGGGTTCGTTGTTGAGCTGCCCGCAGTCGAGATGAAGTTTGGCAAGTCGCTGGGCCTCGCCGACCGCTTGAAGGCGCGCCACGCGGTCATTCTGGGTGAAGATGAACTCGCCGCCGGAGTGGTCACGGTCAAGCGCCTGGCCGACGGCACGCAGCAGAAGCTTGCAGAGCCGGATTTGCTTTCGTATTTGCGCGCAGAACGCGCACGCTAAGTGTCATGATGTCATTCCGAGGAGCCCCGGCCCAGCCGGGGCGACGAGGGATCCCTCTGTTGCGCTCGAAATCAGGAGGAATTCCTCGCGGAGTTTATCCCGGCCTCTGCCGGGGCTCGGAATGACAATGATACGGTTGTTGAAAAAGCTGTTCCACAAGAAGGGATATAGGGTCCGTGCTCGATTCACTCGGTAGTTTGCAACGCACACATTACTGCGGCAATCTCCGCGCGGCTGATGCCGACAAAGACGTCGTCCTGATGGGCTGGGTCCATCGGCGGCGCGATCTCGGCAACCTGATTTTCATTGACCTGCGCGACCGCTCGGGCCTGGCGCAGATTGTCTTCAACAAGGAACAGCACGCCGCCGCGCATGCGCGCGCCGAAGAATTGCGCTCGGAATTCGTCGTCGCCGTCACAGGACGCGTGGTGAAGCGGCAGAAGGCGAATCCCGACCTGGCCTCAGGCGAAGTCGAAATCATCGCCAGCGAGCTGCGCATCCTGAACACGGCGAAGACGCCGCCGTTTGTGGTCGAGGACGAAGTGACGGCGAGCGAAGAGACGCGCCTGCATTACCGCTACCTCGACCTGCGACGCACGCGCCCGCGGCAGAACCTCGTGCTGCGCCACCGCGTCATCCTCGAAATTCGCAAGGCCATGGACGAGCTGGGCTTTTACGAGATCGAAACGCCCATGCTCACGCGCTCGACCCCGGAAGGCGCGCGCGATTATCTGGTTCCGAGCCGTGTGCATCCCGGCCAGTTCTACGCGCTGCCGCAATCGCCCCAAATTTTCAAGCAGATATTGATGATCGGCGGCCTGGACCGCTACTTCCAGATCGTCAAATGCTTCCGCGACGAAGACCTGCGCGCCGACCGCCAGCCCGAGTTCACGCAGCTGGACCTCGAGATCTCGTTCCCCACGCAGGACGCCATCTTCGACGTGATCGAGCAGGTGATGGTGCGCGCCTGCGCCGCCGCCGGAATTAGCGCGAAGGCTCCGTTCCGCCGCATGGAATATCGTGATGCGATACGTCGCTACGGCTCGGACAAGCCCGATCTGCGCTTCGGCATGGAATTGCACGATGTGACCGAGCATTTCGCTCCCGCGCGCGAGACGCTACACATCGAAGGGCATGTCCAGGCGCTCGCTGCGCCCGGCGCCGCCACGTTCTCGCGCAAACAGCTTGATGAGATCGCCGAGAAAGCGAAATCCCTGGGCGCCCGCGGCGTGTATACGATTAAAGTCACTCCCGAGGGTGTTACGTCCCCGCTAGAAAAGAATCTCGGCGCCGAAGCGCTGAGGAAAATCGCCGCAGCGGCCGATGCCAAGCCCGGCGACCTCGTCGTTGCCGTCACGGCAAAGGAGCAGATCCCCGGCACCGATGCCGCAGCGCTGATTGCAGGGCAGGTGCGCCTCCTGCTCGCGGAGCAACTTAAACTCATTCCCAAGGACCGCTGGGAATTTCTGTGGATCACCGGCTTCGCGCTGTTCGAATGGAGCCCGGCGGATAAATGCGTCGTCAGCGCGCAGCATCCCTTCACCGGCATCGTCGAGGAAGATATTTCGAAACTCGAAGACGCTTCTGACGAAGTGCGCCTTTCGATGCATTCGAAAGGCTACGACCTGGTGCTGAACGGCTCCGAGCTGGGCTCGGGCAGCATTCGAATCCACCAGCAGGAGGTCCAGGATCGAGTATTCAAGGCGCTGGGCCTGAGTGAGGAGCAACGCCGAAACCGGTTTGGTTTTTTCCTGGACGCGCTGACCTACGGGACGCCTCCGCACGGTGGCATCGCGCTGGGCATCGATCGCGTCGTGGCGCTGTTCGCTGGAGAGAAGTCGATCCGCGAGGTCATCGCCTTCCCGAAGACCGCGAAGGCACAAGACTTGATGGCCGAAGCGCCGTCGAATGTGGATGCCGACCAGCTTGATTTGCTCGGGATTCAGCTGAGGCCGGCCGAAGAGAAGTAAGATGGTGTTTGGCCATGTTTCCGTCCGGCCCAGCAGTTGAATTTATGACGCGAATACGCATACTTCCGGAGAACGTCGCGAACAAGATCGCCGCGGGCGAGGTGGTCGAAAGGCCTGCCTCGGTGGTTAAGGAACTGCTCGAGAATGCGCTTGATGCGGGTGCGAGTTCGATTCGCGTCGAAGTTGAATCCGGCGGCAAGCGGATGATTCGCGTGATCGACGACGGCACAGGAATGGCGCACGACGACGCGCTGCTGGCGTTCGAGCGCCACGCCACGTCGAAGCTGCGCACGGCCGACGACCTGCTCTCGATTGCCACGCTCGGCTTTCGCGGGGAAGCGCTGCCTTCGATCGCGGCGGTCTCGCGCCTGCTGCTGCAAACGCGCGCGGCAGAGGAAGACGAGGGAACGCGGATCGAGTTTGCAGGCGGCAAGCTGGTAAGCGTCAAGCCGGAAGGGCTTCCGGCGGGAACGACGATCAGCGTGGCCGATCTTTTCTACTGCGTACCCGCGCGGCGAAACTTCCTGAAGTCGGAGACCACGGAACTCGGCCACATCGCTTCGCTCGTCACGCACTACGCGCTCGCGCATCCCGGCAAGCAATTCGTGCTGAAGACGCCGACGCAGGAAATCATCAACGCAACCTCAGTGGAAACAATGGCCGAGCGCGTGTATCAGCTTTTCGGCCGGCAAGCGCTCGAGGATCTGTTTGAAATCCTGCCGGTTTCCTCCCCCATGCGCGCCGCCATCACCGAAACCGAGCTGACCCCTGAAGAGCATGCCGCCGAACTGGTCGTGCGCGGATTTGCGTCGCGGCCCGAGGTGCAGCGCAGCAATCGCAACGCCATTTATGTCTTCGTGAACCGTCGCCTGGTGCGCGACCGGCTGGTCCTGCACGCGATTCACGAGGCGTACCGCAATGTGCTGCCGCCCGCGGTTTTTCCCGCGGTCCTGGTCTTTCTCGACTTGCCCGCCGAAGAAGTGGACGTAAACGTTCATCCCGCGAAGATCGAGGTGCGCTTCCGCCATCCGCAGTTTGTGCATGACTTCACACGCGATTCGATCCGGCAGGCCCTTTCGCGCGCGCGTCCAATCCCGAGTTTCCCCGGCGTGGCATCCCGCGCTTTGGCCCCGGAAAATCAGCAGGGCAGCGCTGCGGCAGTTGCCGCTGCGGGCGCGACTAATGCAAGCACAGGCCTGCCGCGGGCCGTGATTCCTTCGATGAATGCTGCCGGCTCGGCTGGCGCCGCCATCGCAGCCGATTTCGAATTGAGCGCAGCGCCGTTGCGGCCGGAGCCGCAGCGCTTCCAGTTCGAAAGCGGCATCGGAACGCTGTCCGACGAATCTGGCTCGGCGATTGCGGAGCAATTTCGCGACGCCGGGGCGGGGGCGGGCGCCGAGTCGCAGGCAAGCGCAGAAAGCCTGGGCGAGCTGAAGCCACTAGGGCAGGTGAGTTCGAGCTTCATCGTCGCTGTAAACGGGGAAGGGTTGTGGATCATCGACCAGCACGTGGCGCACGAGCGCGTGCTGTTCGAACAGCATCTGCGCGCGCGCCGCGAAGGACAGCTCAGCGGCCAGCGCATGCTCGTGCCGCTGATGGTGGAGCTTTCCCCGCGGCAACTCGTCATTTTCGAACGCATCGCTGAGGAGCTGACCGCCAACGGATTCGAAGTCGCGCAGATGGGACCGCGCAGCGTGGCCATTCACGCCACGCCGGCTGGAATTGCCACCGCGGATGCGGAGCGGCTGCTGATGGAAATCCTCGACGGCATCGAACGCGAGAACGCGGCGATTTCGATGGATTCGCTGCAAGCGAAAATTGCAGCCTCGACCTCCTGCCACGCGGCGATCAAGGTGAACATGCCTCTCGATCAGACAAAAATGGAATGGCTGCTGGCGGAGCTGGCGAAGACAGAAGCGCCGATGAGCTGCCCGCACGGCCGTCCCATCGTGCTGCGCTACTCGGTGCGGGAAATCGAGCGCGCGTTCAAGCGAATTTGACGGGCTCCTAGCAGGGTGCGGAAAAAACTCACCCTGCGTGTCATTTCGAGGAGCGGAGCGACGAGGAACCCCTCTTTTTGCCAGCCTTGTTGAAAGAGAGATTCCACGCTTCGCTTCAGCGCGAGCGCTCGGAATGACGGCGGCAGGAGCTTTTTTCCTCAACCTGCTAATGAGCAAACTAGTTATCGCGATTGACGGCCCGGTGGGTTCGGGGAAGAGCACGGTGGCGCGGCGCGTCGCCGAATTGCTGGGCTATACACATCTTGATAGCGGAGCGATGTACCGCGGCGTTGCGTGGAAGGCGCTGCGTGAAGGCGTGCCACTCGATTCGCCGGGGCAGCTCGAAGCACTGGCGCGTGCGGTGCGAATTGACCTTGTGCCGCGCGGCGGAAAGCTTCACGTGATTCTCGACGGGGAAGACATCACGGATCTCATCCGCACGCCGGAAGTTTCGCACGCCGCTTCTTTGGTTGCAGTGGTCCCCGGTGTGCGGCGCCCGATGGTCGCCGAGCAGCGCCGGGCAGGCGGGCAGGGTGGCGTCGTGATGGAAGGCCGCGACATCGGGACGGTTGTATTCCCGCACGCGGACCTCAAGATTTATCTCGACGCTTCGCCGGAAGTGCGCGCGGAACGCCGCCGTCGTGAGCTGCAGGAAAAGGGCGAGGCGCCTGAGCTGGAGAAAGTGCTTGCCGACGTGCGCGAACGCGACCGCCGGGACCGCGAGCGCGAGATGTCGCCGCTGGTTCGCGCCGCAGACGCGGTGATCGTCGATAACACCGCGATGGACGCGGAAGAAACCGCGCGCGTGATTGTTTTGTTTGCGCAGGAAAAAGCTAAAGCTGCGGCACTGTAAGGCGCCTCCAACAAATTAGGCAGAAAAGAACAGCCTGAGGGGCTGAAGCCCCTTCTTCGTGAATCTGGTATGTCGCGGATGAAACGGCGACCCACAAAGCACAGCCCCGCCGATTCGGAACCGGCAGTCGGAAAGAGGGAATCGTGCGGTGTACTAGGTCGGGCTGGACATCGAAGCGAGAAACTCGGCGTTCGATTTCGATTTCGAGAGCCGTCCGCAGAGCAACTCCATGGCCTCGACCGGTGAAAGGGGATTCAACACTTTGCGCAGCACCCAGACGCGATTGAGTTCGTCTGCCGGCATCAACAGTTCCTCCTTGCGCGTGCCTGAGCGGTTGATGTCGATAGCCGGAAAGATGCGCTTGTCCACCAGGCGCCGGTCCAGGTTGATTTCCATGTTGCCGGTGCCCTTGAACTCTTCGAAGATGACGTCGTCCATGCGGCTGCCCGTATCGATCAGCGCCGTGGCGATGATGGTGAGCGAGCCGCCCTCCTCGACGTTCCTCGCGGCGGCGAAGAATCGCCGTGGCCGCTGCAGCGCGTTGGCGTCGATACCGCCGGAAAGAACTTTGCCCGAAGGCGGTGTGACAGCGTTGTAGGCGCGCGCCAGGCGCGTGATCGAATCGAGCAGAATCACGACGTCGCGCTTGTGCTCCACCAGGCGCTTGGCCTTCTCGAGCACCATCTCCGCCACCTGGATGTGACGTTGCGGCGGTTCATCGAAGGTGGAACTGATGACTTCGCCCTTCACGGTCCGCTGCATGTCGGTGACTTCTTCCGGCCGTTCGTCGATCAGCAGCACGATCAGCGCGACTTCAGGGTGATTCGATGTGACCGAGTTGGCGAAGGCCTGCAGCATCATGGTTTTTCCGGTGCGCGGCGGCGCCACGATCAGCCCGCGCTGTCCCTTGCCGACCGGGCACAGCAGATCCAGCACGCGGCCGGTGAGATTCTCTTTCGTCGTCTCCATCTTCAGGCGTCCCTGGGGATAGAGCGGGGTCAGGTTGTCGAAGAAAATCTTGTTCCGCGCGACCTCAGGATCCTCGAAATTGACCGCTTCGACTTTGATCAGAGCGAAATACCGCTCGCCGTCTTTGGGAGGACGCACCTGCCCCGAGACCGTATCGCCGGTGCGCAAATCGAACTTCCGAATCTGCGACGGCGAAACATAGATGTCATCCGGGCCCGGCAGATAGTTGTATTCCGGCGCGCGCAGGAAGCCGAACCCGTCGGGCAGGCATTCCAGGACGCCTTCCGAGAAAATCAAGCCATTCTTTTCTGTTTGGGCGCGGAGGATCTGGAAGATCAACTCCTGCTTGCGCATGCCGCTGGAACCCGGAATGGCCAGGTCCTTGGCGATTTTCGCCAGATCCGTGATGTTCTTATCTTTCAGTTCTGCAAGACTAATGCTCATTGTTTCGTTTCCTTAAGCTTTTATTTGAAGATAAGCCTGAAATTCAGGCCGGGGTCGTTCTCATCGGCGGACTCCGGGCAGGTCAAGTAAGTTTCCGACCGGGGTAGCCAAACTGGAAATTCAGATCACTTGCGACACGACGAATTGGCGCTGTGCGTTCCACATCCCGAAGCGATTCTCTTCATGGTTGCTTTGCTGTTCTTCGGGACAGACAGGCTGAGGTTCCCCTCAGTTGGTCAATTCCTGATCGCTCTCGGTTTCCGATTCGAACTTCGTGGCCACTTCCGGCGCCGCGTCGTGCGCTATGGGTTCAAGCGGCCGTTCCAACGCGATCTGGAGCACCTGGTCCATGTTCTCGACAAACCGGATGGTCAGGTCAGCCTGAACCTCCGCCGGGATTTCCGCCATATCCTTTTCGTTATCCTTGGGGAGAATTACGGTTCGTATCCCAACGCGGTGCGCGGCCAGCAACTTCTCCTTCATGCCCCCGATGGGCAATACCTTCCCGCGGAGCGTAATTTCACCCGTCATCGCCACATCACAGCGCACCGGGGTGCGCGTCAGCGCGCTCACGATGGAGGTTGCGATGGTGATTCCGGCCGAGGGGCCATCCTTCGGGATTGCGCCTTCGGGGACGTGCATATGGATATCGATGTGCCGGTAAAAATCGCGCGGCAAGCCGAAGTTCGCGGTCCGCGACCGCACATAACTCATCGCCGCCTGGGCCGACTCCTGCATGACGTCACCGAGCTTGCCGGTCAGCGTCAAGCGCCCCTTGCCCTGCATGATCGTCGCTTCGGTGGACAGCACCGAGCCGCCCACTTCGGTCCACGCCAGGCCCGTCGCCAGGCCGATTTCGTTTTTCTTCTCGGCCCAGATTTCGCGGTATTTGATGACGCCCAGAAATTCGCCGGCGTTTTCCGGCGTCACCGCGATCGAATACTGTTTGCCTTCCTTGACGACGCGCCGCGCGACCTTGCGGCAGATGTTGGAAATTTCGCGCTCCAGGTTGCGCACGCCGGCTTCATGAGTGTAGTGCCGGATGATGTGTGTAATCGCCTCGTCGCTGAAGGTGAGGTTCGATTCCGTCAGACCCGCGGATTCGAGGGCCTTCCGCACCAGGAAGCGCTTCGCAATCTGTGTTTTCTCGACATCGGTGTATCCCGGGATCCGCAGGATTTCCATGCGGTCCTGCAGCGGCTGGGGAATCGTGTGCATCACGTTGGCTGTGCAAACGAACATCACCTTCGAGAGATCGTATTCGACATCGAGGTAATGGTCCGTGAAGGAGTGGTTCAGTTCGGGGTCGAGAACTTCCATAAGCGCCGCGGACGGGTCGCCTCGGAAGTCGGTGGACATCTTGTCCACTTCGTCCAGCACGAAGATCGGGTTGACGGTCCCGGCTTTCTTCATCATCTGAATGATCTGACCGGGAAGTGCGCCGATGTAGGTGCGCCGGTGTCCCCGGATTTCGGCCTCATCCCGAACGCCGCCGAGCGACACGCGCACGAACTTACGGCCTGTCGCGCGTCCAATGGACATTGCCAGAGACGTTTTGCCCACCCCGGGTGGCCCGACAAAGCACAGGATCGACCCGCGGGGATTCTTCACCAGTTGCCGCACGGCCAGGTATTCGAGGATGCGCTCTTTGACTTTCTCGAGCCCATAGTGATCCTCTTCCAGAATTTTCTCGGCGAGCGCGATGTCGCGGATTTCCTTCGATTTCTTTTTCCACGGCACGGCCAGCAGCCATTCCAGATAGTTCCGGCTTACAGTCGATTCGGCCGACATGGGCGGCATCATTTCCAGACGCTTCAGCTCCTGGATCGCCTTCTCGTGCGTGTCTTTCGGCATGCCCGCGGCGTCGATCTTCTTCTTGAGCTCTTCGAGTTCGTTCTTCTCGCCGCGGCCCAGCTCTTTGTGGATGGCCTTCAACTTTTCGTTGAGGTAGTACTCTTTCTGGGCCCGCTCCATCTGGCGCTTCACGCGCGTATTGATGTTGCGGTCCACATTGAGCTTTTCGATTTCGCTTTCGAGAATCTCTCCGACGCGGTTCAGACGTTCCAGCGGATCGAAATTTTCAAGCAGCTCCTGTTTTTCCTCCACCGGAATCTGCAGGTTGGATGCGATGGTGTCGGAAAGTTTGGCCGCGTCGTCGACGCGGGTCGCGGCAATCATCGTGTCGTAGTTCAGACTCTGCGAGAGCTTTACATACTGTTCGAACAAGCCCGTCACCTTGGTTACGGCTTGCTCGACCTGCGGAGACGGTTCGACCTTATTGGCAATCACCTTCAGCGTCGCCCGGAAGAACCCTTCGTCCGCTGTAACTTGTACGACTTTCGCGCGCTCGACACCTTCGACGAGCACGCGCAAGTTGCCGTCCGGCAGCCGCACGCTCTGCACGATGTTCGCCAGAGTGCCGACCGTGTAGATCTCGTCGGGTTTCGGATCATCCACAGAAGCATCATGCTGTGTAGCGAGGAAGATCTTCTTGTCGCCGGCCAGCGCTTCTTCCAGAGCGCGCAAAGAACTTTCCCGGCCGACGATGAACGGATTCATCATCTGCGGGAAGATGACCAGGTCGCGTACCGGCATCATCGGCACGCGCTTCAACTCGGTTTTTTCTCGATTAAACATGGGTCCCGTGAGTGTTTATGGCTCCTTGGGCAATTTTCCGGCGGGCTCCAAGTGGAGCCCGCACGCGCTTTATCCCGCTTTTTCGAGCAGCGTCCAGTTAATCTCGCGGCTGCGGACCATTTCGGCGGTCACGACGAACTCGCGGAGTTTACGCTGGGCCGGGAGGTGGTACATCAATTCGAGCATCAGATCTTCAAGGATCATGCGCAGGCCGCGCGCACCTACCTTGCGCTGCAGGGCCAATTCTGCAACGGTCTCGAGCGCGTCGTCGGCGAACCGCAAACGCACGTTTTCAAATTCGAATAACCGTTGATATTGACGGATGAGCGCATTCTTCGGTTCCGTCAAAATTTGCATCAGCGCGCCTTTGTCCAGGTCGCCCAGGACTCCGACCACCGGCAGGCGCCCCACGAATTCGGGGATCAGCCCGTAGCGGATCAGATCGGTGGGCTGCACTTGTTGAAGCATCTCGATGTTGCGGCGCTGCGCGGTTGAAGGCTGCGCATCGGTGTGAAACCCGAGCGACTTCTGCCCGATGCGCCGTTCGATGGTTTTCTCGAGGCCCACGAACGCGCCCCCGCAGATGAACAGGATGTTCGTCGTATCCACAGGAGTGAATTCCTGGTGCGGATGCTTGCGCCCGCCCTGGGGCGGCACATTCGCGACCGTGCCCTCCAGGATTTTCAGCAGGGCTTGCTGCACGCCCTCGCCCGAAACATCCCTGGTGATCGACGGGTTCTCGTCCTTCTTCGAAATCTTGTCAATCTCGTCGATGTAGATGATCCCCTGCTGGGCTTTGGTAACGTCCCCGTCGGCCGCCTGCAGCAGTTTCAGGATGATGTTCTCGACGTCCTCGCCCACATATCCCGCTTCGGTCAGCGTCGTGGCGTCCACGATGGCGAAGGGAACTTCCAGCATTCGCGAGAGCGTCTGCGCCAGCAGCGTCTTGCCCGTTCCGGTCGGCCCGATCAGGAGAATGTTCGACTTCGTCAGTTCCACGTCGCCCGGCTGCCGATTCAGGAAAATTCTCTTGTAGTGGTTATAGACCGCGACGGCCAGCTTCTTCTTGGTCTTGTCCTGGCCGATAACATAACCGTCCAGGAACGCCTTGATCTCCGGAGGCCGCGGGAGCCTCTTGTTCACTGGATTCGATTGTTCCCGCTTTTCTTCTTCGAGGATCTGCTCGCAGACAGTCACACATTCGTTGCAGATGTAGGCGCGCGGGTAGTCAGAGGGCGAGCTGATCAGCTTCTCGACCTGCTCCTGCGTCTTATGGCAGAAGGAACATCGCAACGGTTCGTCTGTGCTGAGTTTTCTCAACGGTGTGATGCCCCCAGGCGGCTAAAGGACCAACTCCCTGCCGCGCGGATTATTCTAGGCCCCTTTTCCATCTTCCGTACACCGGCGCGTCTTCTTGTTACTAACTGTTTGGAACGCGCTAACGATGCTTGGTGATGATCTCGTCGATCAGGCCGTATTCCTTGGATTGCTGCGCCGACATAATAAAGTCGCGCTCCACATCCTTCTCAATTTTTTCCATCGCCTGACCGCTATGCTGGGCCAGCAGTCCATTGATCACGGCGCGCATGCGCAGGATTTCTTTCGCGTGGATGTCAATATCGGTGGCCTGGCCGGACAAACCCGACATCCACGGCTGATGAATCAGGATGCGGGAGTTGGGCAGGGAAAAGCGCTTTTTCGGCGCACCGGCAGTCAGCAGCAGAGCAGCGATGGACGCGGCCTGGCCGACGCAAATGGTCACCACGCTGGGCCGCACGAACTGCATCGTGTCATAAATCGCCATTCCCGCCGTGATCGAACCACCTGGCGAATTGATGTACAGCGAAATGTCTTTCTCCGGGTCTTCCGCTTCCAGAAACAGCAACTGGGCGGTCACCAGATTCGCGACGTGGTCGTCGATCGGCGTCCCGACGAAGATGATGTTGTCCTTGAGGAGCCGGGAGTAAATATCGTATGCGCGCTCGCCCCGGTTGGTCTGTTCGACCACCATGGGGATAAGCGTTGTCGCGCGTGGACTCGAATCTTCGGTATGGGTCATGAAGATTTTCTTAGGATGCGCAGAGGATCCCGGCCGGAACTGCATCATTTCTCCTCAGATTTTGTCCGGGCCCGGGAATTTCGGCAGAGCCAGTCCAGAGTTTTTTCACTCCGGAGCTTCGATTTCATCCTATCGAGCGCTCCCTGCCTTGTCAAGTTCGCGCGAACGGCTGTAGCGGATTCGCCACTGCGCTGGGCGATCGCTTCCACTTGCTTTTCTACGTCTTCCTCCGTCACATCGATGTTTTCCGCGGTGCCGATCCGGTCCAGCAGCAGTTCGGCCTTCACATCCTCGACCGCGCGATCCTTCTGGCGGCTCCGGAGGGATACCCAGTCCACGTTGACAGCGCGCGGGTCTACTCCTTGCGCGGCTAGCGACCGCACCGTTCGCTCCAACCGCGAGTCCATCTGGTGCTCGACCAGCGCTTGCGGCACGGGAAACTCGTGCGCTTCCACCAATTTTGCGAGCAGTTTTTCTCGAGTCTGTTCGCTTTGACGCTGGCTGCGCGCCTCTTCGAGGTTTTCGCGAAGCTTCTTCCTCAATTCCTCGATCGTCTGCACGTCGCTCACATCTTTTGCGAATTCATCAGTCAATTCAGGCCGCTTCTTTTCCTTGAGACCCAGAATTTCGACTGTATACGAATATGTTTTCCCCTGGAGCTTGGGATCGGGATAGTCGGCCGGATACGTCACTTCAAAATTCTTGTGTTCACCGGCGTTTGCACCGCGCAAATGCTGATTGAAGGCGTCCATCGTCTCTTCGCCGCCCACGTGGCAGAGCACGCTATCGGCTTCAAGGATTTCACCGCCACCTGCCGGGATGCCTTTCAGCTTGAGCTGCGCGTAATCACCGTCGGCGATGGCGCGGCCTTCGACCGGGACAAAGATTGCGGCTCGGTCGCGCAGTTCCTCGAGCGCCTTGTCCACGTCGGCGTCCTCGATTTTGACGCCGTCGATCTCGACTTCGAGATCCTTATATTGCCCAAGCTCGAATTCGGGCAGCACCTCGAACGTTGCGCGAAACTTCACCGGCCCGCTCTCGGCGAAATCCACCTTATCGATTTGCGGCTGCGTCACCGGCACCATCTTGTTTTCGCTCACCGCGCGCTCGATTTGATCCGGCACCAGCGATTGCAGCACCTCGCTCTTGATATCGTCGGCGAATCTCCGGCGGATCAGCGTCACAGGCGCCTTCCCGGGACGGAATCCCGGCACGCGCGCCACTCGCGCAAATTCCCGCGCCACGCGCTCAACCGCCTTCTGCACATCCTCGGCGGGGATTTCCAGTTCCAGCTCGCGCCGGCAAGTCGCTTCACTCATCGTCAGGTCTTCGTTTTCGCAGGTTGCGTAATTGCGTGTCGGATTGGTCCTAGAACCGCCCGATGTTCATACTTCTACTCTTTGCCGCTTCTCGGTCCGGAAAAAGGAAACGGGAAAGAACTGCGAGCGGGATACAACGAAATTGAAGTATAGGTGAATCCAGTACCGGCGTCAACTCACACGAGCAGTGTTCGCGCTTCAGCCCCGCCAGGACGAAACCAACACCCTGCCGTCCAACACACTGGGAGGACTGCCCGGTACCGATAGGCGGTGCGTCCGGCGGGGAACAATTGGGCGTTTGCGAAAGCTTTTCTAGACTGGATAATATGCGACTGCACAATGATGCGAAGAATCAGGCTTCGTTGAGCCGCATTGGCCGCTCGCTTTCCACGACGCACCTCGCGATTATCATTTTCAGTCTGAGCTTTCTGATCTATGCCTTTTCGCCTCAGGGCAGGCCCGCGTTCTATGATCTGATGCCTGGAGGAGAAACCACCCGGGTGGCCTTGAGCGTCGCGCAACGGGGAACCTTTGCCGACCCTTACCATGCGCTGCCAACCAGGCCAACCGCTCATGTGGCACCGGCCTATATGTTTCTTTTCGCGCCAGTCGCGAAATTGTTCGGGATAGGCGCAGCCGGTGCAACAACACTGTGGCTTTTGAACGTAGGTTTCCTCGCGCTCCAGTTGGCGTTGCTGCCGGTCCTGTCGGAGCGGCTTGGACTTGGCGTTTTGCCAGGTGTCCTCGCGGCCGTATTTGGAGCTGTTGTTCAGCCCTATCGCGTTCTTCCCGAATGGGAATCGCTTTTCACGGGTGTTTTGATGGTTGCCCTGTGCGTGCTCACCCTGCCGTATTTCAAGTCGCCGCATGACTGGCAGCACTCTGCGCTCCTCGGGTTTCTTCGGGGCATCGCGATTTTGGCAAATCCGGAGTGTGCCCTGCTGTTGTTCGCGTGGCCGGACGTGGCCGCGCTCGAAAATTCACCGGAGCAATTGGTGCGGAGGAAAGGACTCGAACCCCTACGGTCTTTCGGCCGCCAGCCTCCAAGGCTGGCGCGTCTGCCAATCCCGCCACCTCCGGACAGTTTCCCAACACCCTTCATCTCTGTACTCATACGCGAGGGCGAATCACCGGCCGATTGTGCGTCCCGCAAAGCTTTCCTAGACTGTAACGGAGGTCCAGCGAACGTCCGTGACCAGCCGCGCCGTCGAATACGAACCGCGCTACCGCGACCCAATCCTGTGGATATCACTCTTGCTGGCGGGACAGGTACTGGCCGATTGGACGCCTCGCATTTGGATCGTGCAGCGCATTGCCGAGATCTCGCGCAATTTCTTGCCTCGGACGAGGCTACCTTGATGAGCCACGCGAATTCGGAAGTCCGGTCTCGTGACTTCCTCCTTCAGAAATTTCCGAGTTGGACTCTTTTGCATTGGTGCGTCGCGGTGGGAGCCGCGAGTTTCTTGATTCTTGCATTGCTTCCCAAGGCGCGCCTGATCGATTTAGGCGTGCCATTCGGCGGGGAGAATGTCCGCGTTGCTCGCTCACTGGCGGCGCACGGCACTTTTGCCGATCCGTTCGCCACATTGAAAACCGGGATCACGGCACACGTGGCACCAGTCTATCCTTTTCTTTACTCATGGGCCCTTCGTGCTTTTGGCACGGGGTACGCCGCGCTCTTGATTCTGTGGGCGATCAATCTGGGCTTCCTGGCCGTGCAAATGGCGCTCCTCCCACTGTTGTCTCATCGCCTGCATTTGGGTGTGCTGCCGGGCATTGTGGCGGCAGCGCTCGGGTCCTTTTCCTTGTTCGCGCCGGTCGACACGCAGTGGGAATCCTTTTTTGCAGGAACGCTTTTGTTGCTGGTTTGCCTTATGGTGGAGCGCTATTTCCACGACCGGCGCGCTTTCACTGCCGCCGTGGGACTGGGCATTGTTTGGGGGATTCTCGTTCTCACCAACCCCATCACAGTCTTATTGCTTCTGGCATGGCCGTTGTGCTGGGTGCTGGCCAAGCCACCCGGAGACCGTGCCCTGGCCGTGAAACGATTCGCGGTGATCGTTGGCGCCGCCCTGCTGACTGTGGCGCCGTGGATCGCGCGCAACTACGTACAGTTCGGCGCATTCATTTTTGTGCGCGACAACCTGGGTCTCGAACTCTACACCGCAAATAATCCTTGCGCAGAGGCGACTCTCCTCGAAAACATTCAGTCTGGCTGTCACGCCCGGACCCACCCAAATCCCAGCCGGGCCGTCGCCATGGAGCTTGTTTCCGCCGGGGAGTATCCCTTCAATCGCTCCAGGCTGCATGAGGCCCTTGTCTGGATCGGCTTCAACCGCCAGAGATTCCTTGTTTTGACGGCCAGGCGATTCCGGCAGTTCTGGCTGCCGGATCTGGACCATGCCTGGGAGACGATCGAAGTCTGGATGATTACGCTGATTTCCCTGTTTGGTATTTTGGTGATGGCCCGGAAAAATCCGGTCTCGGCTTGGCTCATGTTTACAGCGTGGGTTTTCTTCCCGACGATCTATTACGTGGTGCAATCCGACCCGCGTTATCGTTATCCGATTTATTGGACTTCACTGTTGCCAGCGGGATGCGCCCTGGCCGAGGCCGCGCTCCGATTACCATTCCTCCAGGCCGCGCCGGACCACCCAGCAGAGCAACCCCTCGAGCGATCCGGGATTCGGGAAGGACACACATAGGAGCGGCCACGGACATACGTTCCCTCGTCGAGGATTCCTCGCGATGGTTTGCGCGTCAATGGGCAGCGCCCATCGAAGAAAACTTCTGGTGCGGAAGAAGGGACTCGAACCCCTACGGCCTTTCGGCCACCAGCTCCTAAGGCTGGCGCGTCTGCCAATTCCGCCACTTCCGCGTTGCCGGACAGTATAACATTGGGATGGCCATGCCATTGTCGCGAGGTCTTTGCTGCACCCTTGTTTGGGTTTTCTTGTCGCTGGGCGGTTTCGTTGCAAGCTGTTCTGCACAGTCGGGAGTCCCTTCGACTCCGGACGCCAATCCCGGACGCCCAACGGTTTCGACCCCAGCAACGCTCACACCTGTCGGCTATCTCCAGTTTGAAAACGGAATCCTGTACGCGCAGGACTCGACGGAGTTTTCCTCACGCCTGGGCGTGAACCAGGTCACCAAGCTCACGGTGCATCCGCGACTCCAACTGATCGTGCAGTCCGAGCCTCTTGTCGGCAGTGCGGCAGCAGGGCAGCACGCGTGGCAGGCGGGTGGCGTCTCTGCAGGCGTGCAGGGCGTCTTATTGCCGGGGCACGAGACTCGACCTACGATCTCGGTGAGTTACCTTCGGTCCATCTACTCGGGGTCCGCGCCGGACATCGATATCGGCTCGGCGAATCAATCCGCGTTGATTCTTGTGAGTGGAGACCTGTTCGGCTTCCATTTCGACGCGAACGGAATCTTCAACGAGCAAGTCCAGGGAATTGTCCGGCGAGCGCAGTACGGGCAAACGCTTTCGGTCTCTCATCCGCTGAAGAAATTCACCCTGGCAGGAGAAATCTGGCACTTCAGGCAACCGCTTCTGCACAGCAATACAATCGGGAACCTGTGGGCGGTGTCCTATACGGCTCGTCCCAATCTCGTCCTGGACACAGGCTTCAACTACGGCTTCAACGGCACTTCGACCCGTTGGGAAGCCTTTTTCGGCGTCACCTACTTGCTTCCGCATCGCCTCTGGAAACCTCAGCCGCCGCACTCTTAGGAGCCAACGCCATGGAAACTCCGCTCCACTTGTATACTGGGGGAAGCAATGATAGCCTTCTGCATCGTGGTGGCCTTTCCCATCCTCAACCCCCCGCAGACGGAGAGAGACGATGGCCTACTGCAGCAAGTGTGGTGGTGAAGTACAAGCTGGCGTCGCGTTCTGCCCAAAGTGCGGGCAAGCGCAGACGGGAGGACAAGTGGCACAGACTTCGCAGAACGCACAGCCGGGAATCACCGAAAATGTCGCCGGATTGCTGTGCTATGTCCTGGGCTGGGTCACGGGGATCATTTTTTTTCTGATCGACAAGCGGCCATTCGTCCGGTTTCATGCTGCGCAGTCCATCGTGGTTTTCGGCGGGCTGCACGTCATCAACATTGTTATTGGCATCGTGTTTGGCACTGGTTTCATGATGATGGGCGGATGGGGCGCTTTCGGGATGGGGGCGGCGCTATATGGCTTGATCAGCCTGGTCGCATTCATCCTTTGGATCCTGCTTATGGTGAAAGCCTACCAGGGTGAAAAGTTTCAAGTGCCGGTGGCGGCAGCAATCGCGCAGAGCTTCGCCAGCAAGTAGATTCCTTCATCAAATTGGCAGCCCTCGGTCGCGGTATAAGCCCGGAGAGTTGGCTGCCGCTCTCTTGTATGTCGATAGGCAAGTCATGGCTGAAGGGTGAAGGTATTCCATCGCCGGCCGGTCGCGCCTTTTCGTCTTGACATTCTGCCAGCTCCCGTCCATCTTTTATGACTTTGCGTATGATGCCCCGTATCTGAGTGGAGGCGGGTGAGGGTAGTGGCAGATCTGGTCAAGGTTCGTCTGTGTTTCCACGATCGATGCTTCGACGGTGCGGCATCGTCGGCGGTCTTCTATCGCTTCTTCCGCGAGCGTATCCGGCCCGGAGCGGAATTTCATTTCACCGGGATGACGCACCGCGCACGGCAGCCTTTCGAAGACGGGCTGTTTGACGGCGACGAGAACGCCATTGTCGATTTCAAGTATTCGAGTTCTCCCCGCGTGACGTGGTGGTTTGACCACCACCAGAGTGCTTTCCTGACGCCCGCCGACGCCGAACACTTCCGGCACGATCGCGGCGGCCACAAATTCTACAATCCAGAATATAAATCCTGCACGAAGCTTCTGGCGGACGTGACCAGCACGCAGTTCGGCTTCGACGTGAAGCCTCTGTCCGAGCTGGTGCACTGGGGGGACATCATCGACGGAGCGCAATACCCGACGCCGGAATCCGCGGTGGCCCTCTCCGAGCCTGCAACGCAATTGGCTCTCGTGATCGAAGCGGCGCCGGAAGATGGGCTGGTGCCAAAAATTAT
Organism: Terriglobia bacterium; assembly: GCA_041488495.1. Taxonomy (GTDB): domain Bacteria; phylum Acidobacteriota; class Terriglobia; order Acidiferrales; family UBA7541; genus Palsa-360. The sequence continues at coordinate 2,065 of JBGPPL010000006.1, read as the reverse complement.
TCCGGACTTATCCGAGCGTCCGCTCGCGGAAATGATAAAGCTGCCGGTCGTCGCGCGGCACCTTGGGCCGTTGCTCGAACGGCATCACCGGTCCATCGATCTGATGCGCCAGCGGACAGAAGTTCGCGATGGCGTCATATTCTTCGACGTCAGCGATCTGGATCTTGAGGGATACAACAAGTTCATTCCCTATATGCTGCACCCGGACGCGCGCTACTCGGTCAGCGTCATCGCGTCACCGACGCGCTCGAAAGTTTCCGTTGGCTCGAATCCGTGGAATCCGGATGCCTCGGAACAAAATCTGGCGAGCCTCGCGGAACAATACGGCGGCGGCGGACATCCGCGTGTCTCCGCGATCTCTTTCGAACCGGACGACATTGAGCGGGCGCGTCTCGTGGCGAAGGAAATCGCGGAAAAGTTGCGCCACTAACGATAAGAGCATTCGAACGTGCGGTGCTCGTGGCGCGGAATTTGATTGTCCGCTCCGCGTTTGGTCCCTCCCCCCTCGAAATTTCGAGCGGAAAATACGCGGGCGCGACGATGGAACACGCGCCCTGTGCAAACGGTATTTTTTGACTCCTGGCTCGACGGTCCGAATAATAATGGAGTCATGGTATTATTAAAAATTCGTGGGCCGCTAGCTCAATGGTAGAGCAGCTGACTCTTAATCAGCGGGTTGCAGGTTCGAGTCCTGCGCGGCTCACCACTCTATTACAAGCACTTAGCTCGTTCCGCATTTTCCTGCCAGTCTGTCCATTGTGGGGATTTTTGTGTGGACTCCAGGCGCACTTCGAGCGGGTTATTTCCTAAAATAGGCGCATTTGGATTTTTCCTTTTTAAGTCTCGGTGCATCTCGAATGGACTGCTGGTCCGCTTCTGGCGCACCTCAGAGACTTCGATCGGACTCATACAATTAAGCCCACTACAAACACGAAAGTTATTCACTCCACATTCTGACCAAACCAACACAAGTAGCAGAAACCCCGAACTAAGGTATACCTCGGGTACGCGGAGGCCCGAAGTGGGCCTAAGCACGGAGGCTTGCCACGCGGCTCCTTGAAGCGCGCAGTCGCAAACTGCTGTGCACTCACGGTGTGTACGTGACCGAGGCGTGCGAAAAGTATGGCGTTCTGCTCGGCCCAGTTCGCTGGACGATACGCGCTGAACCAGGGATGTGGTGCTCGCGTGCCTGTCGTGATGGTGTCGACCACAAACTGGGCGTCTGCCGTGGCTGCGGCACATCCCTGGTTGGCATGAGACGGAGAGCAAAGTACAGCGGGCGGACCTGCAGAATGCGGACGGTTCGAAAGCAAGTCCGCAACAGCGCAAATATCGTTAACACGCCCGCACAGGACAAGGGAGTTACAGACGCGATTTTAGTGTTTGGCTATGGGGATAGCGTGGCGAGCCAAGATGTGAACAAACAAGCACCGATTGAGGTGAGCTATGAATTTGAAAACACAAACAGATAGAACTCCAATATTGGAGTTGTCAAGACTTTCCACACCAATTCGTTGTCCGAAGACGACCGTGGCCGACTGCCACTCAAACAGGATGAACCAAGCGGAATCTATCCGTGTCGAAAAGTCATCGTGAGCGGTGTTCGCGAGGAGGTGTGACATCTGGAATGAGGTTGCTCCTGCGGTCGGATTCGATATAATAGCCCAATGAGAGTACGCTCAATCGCCGCGGCAATAGTGGCAGCTACGGTCGGATTTATCTTCCTGTCTACACAGGAAGTTACGGCGCAGGATACCGCAGTTCGCGTCCTGGTTTCGAACGGCATGAAGGCCGCGATGGAGGAACTCCAGCCACAGTGCGAGCGCGCGATCGGGCATCCGCTGGCGCTGCAGTTCAATTCCACTGCATCGGTGAAAAAGAAGATCGAGGCGGGCGAGGAGTTTGATGTCGCGATTATCACGTCCGAAGCAATTGCTGAGCTGATCAAACAGGGTAAGCTCGCAGGCGGTTCACGCGCCGACCTGGGCCGCTCCGAACTCGGTATCGGAATCCGCGCGGGTGCGGCCAAGCCTGACATCCATACGCCCGAGGCGCTAAAACGAAC
>JBGPPL010000005.1:0-155783 GCA_041488495.1 Terriglobia bacterium | reverse complement strand
GGTTAAATTCGTTGGCGACCGTTGATTCAAACGGAACACTACCCTGTTTAGGTCTGATTGAGTACAGCCGGACAGATCGGTTCTCCAGGGAAAGTATTGTCGGATCAACCGATTAGATGGTGTTGCATCGACCAGTTGAGCCCGCACCGTTTATCGGGACCTGCAAGTACCGTTTGCGATTGCGGGCAGATTCCAAATTGCGACCGTAGGCATTCCGCCACCTGCGGCGAGCCAATGACCATCCGTGCTAGCTATGAGGCTGCCCGAACTACCCGTAGCGAGGCGCTGGCATTCCGACCAGTCGCGAGTATTCAGCTCTTGCATGTCGCCGCTTCCGTTGATAGAAATAAGCCACCCTCCGTCTGGACTGAATGCCACACCCACGAAATCTCTAAGGCCCCTGGTGTCTCGATCAACGTTTAGGCGCATTTTCTCCGCACCTGAATCCGTATTCCAGACCTGTAGTGCATTTTCCTTCATGCCCCACTCTGCTGCGGCGAGTGTCAGGCCGTCAGGGCTGAAAGTAAGTGCAGTGATGTTGCCAGCTACATTCAGTGTTCGTCGTGGCAACCGGGCGGTCGCGTCCCACAATTCAATGTTTCCAACATCAACCGCCAGCACCTCCCCATTCGGGCTGTAGAGCAATCGGGAGATCCTGGTTCTGAATGGAGGGCTTTCAGACTTGTACCAGTCACTAAGACGGAAAAAAGCGATTGAGTTCCCGGACCCTGCCGCAAGCTCCTTGCCATCTGGGCTGAAAGCCAATGCTTCATCCTCTATTCCGAGTGGGATATCCTTCAGTTTCTTACCTGACGGCAATTGATAGATTGCAATGCTGTCACCGTCTGACCCCACTGCGAGGAGCTTCCCATCTGGGCTTGTCGCACAGGCATGCAAGTTCCTGTACTCAGCTTGATGTTCCCCGGGCGATGATCTAGGGGGTGGAGAGGGGTTCAGGGCAAGAATCCTTTTCCATGATTCGGTTTCCCATACGTACATATAGGTTTCAAGTGAGCCAGCGTAGAAGTACTTGCTGTCAAGAGTAAACCCGATGCATGCAATTTCACTGGGAGTAGCGGTGTCAAGAATTCTAGGTTGGAGCGAATCGGTCACACCTTGTGCCGAATTGGCTCCCTGAGCGTGAGCGAACGGAGACATCGCAAGGCCAAACAACGCCCAGCGTAGTGCGGCGGTTGTTATCCGTCCCATCGATATGAGCTTAGGGCAAGTCAGACTTCGCGTCCATATGCGTGCCCATCTCGCGTGTGAAAACGGCACCGTCGAAGCACCCTTCTTCTGGGGTGCGAAGGTGGCCCCACTTCCTGAGAAGTCGTCTTCTCGGAAACTGGCTTTCTTCTGTTGCCCGCGATAACACCTGGAATCTTCCTGTGCGCTCCATATTTGCTACTAGGGCGTAATCAACAGGCAGGTACCGGTCCCTCAACATGCCACCTGATCCGTGCACGCTCCTCTTGTACGTCATCGACCGTACGTTTGTAGGGCCGCATGGCAACAATTCATTCAAGGGTCTTGGCGTTGAAGGTAGCGATGGCGCCGTCTTGTACGGTGCAGGTAATTTCAACGGGGTTGCAGCAGACTTCACAATCTTCAACATAGGTTTGACGGCGAACCGAAAGGTCTACGATCATCGAAATCTGCTCGCCACAATACGGACAACTGAAAAAGTGTTCCACCTAGAAATAGTCCTCGTTCACTCTGCCTTAGAGAACGGATTGGATTTCGGCGTCGATCGAGACTTGAGTGTGACCGAAACCATTGATCTTGTAGGCGGCGCCTGCGCCAGAAGTGAAGTGAAAATACCGGCTGATATGATAGTCCTCGTCAAATGCGCTGAAGACGCGCTCGATCTCCGCGCGGTCGAGGGCAAAATCAGCAAGCGCGACGGGGCGTCCGTAGCCGCCCGCAACGGCCAGATATTTCTTCACCACATCACGGAGATTCATGTTCGTGCCATGTAAAACCCTCAGAGAGATTCCTCGGCCGATGGAATCAGCCCTCGCAATGACAACGCAAAACCTGGTGCAGCCCACAATCAAATCCACACGTACGCGCCGGAATCGCCATACGGGACGTTGACATAAAACAGATTCGCCTCGTCTACTTTGCCGAGGGCCTCGCACAATTTTGCCGCTCCGTGCTTCGCGCAATACGTTGCGCCAGGCGACTCTTCGATGCGCTCGGTCTGATCGAGGCTCGAGACTTCGCGCCGGGAAATCCAGAGCCAGGTCGCCCGCCCGCCGCACTCGCTGCACGCGCCGCCGAAATTTCCAACGCGCTTTTCAATGGCCGCCGCGACTTCCTGGCGCAAACCTGCCGCTGCGAAGTCGTCACGGCCAACAAAAAAATACTGCGTAAAACTCTCGCCGTCGGGCTCAAACGCGACGACGCGCCCGGTATGAGCGGCTAGTTCCGGCTGGAGCAGCGCCCCCAGGCAATCGAGGCAGAGCGATACTTCCGGCCTCGCGGGACGGCGGCGCGGCGCAGCTTTGCCGCGCAGGTAAAGCGTATCGGGGATGAACGTCGCCATCCAGGCATGTCCGTTTTCGAGGTGGACGCATTCCGCGGGCCAGCGCATCAGCCGCGCCCACCAGTTGCGCGACCGCGCGCGAAACAAAATTCCAGGATAAGCCTGGTCCAGGGTGAGGCGCGGCATACCGCGGCGATGGTATCAGATTGCGGCGACAATTGCGGCACTTCGCCTCGACGAAATCCGTTATCACCGTTATCATAGGGAGTTCGCGGCGGCGCGTCCGGCACCACGGCTTCGTACCCGCGAGACTTGGTACCCATTATTCGAACCTCAGGAGGCTTCATGCCGATTGCCGTAGGACAACCCGCTCCGGAATTCACACTCAAAGACCAGAGTCAGAAGGAAATCAAGCTTGCCGATTTTGCTGGCAAACGCAATGTCGTCCTGATTTTTTATCCGCTCGATTTCAGCCCCGTTTGCACGAACGAACACGCCTGCTTTGTCAACGACCTGAAGCAGTTTGAAAAGCTCGACGCGCAAGTGCTCGGCCTGAGTGTGGACAGTGTCTGGGCGCACAAGGCCTTCGCCGAGAAGATGGGAATCAGCTACCCGCTGCTTGCGGACTTCCATCCGAAAGGCGCCGTGGCGGAAAAATTCGGGGTGTACCTGTCGGAAAAAGGCATTACCGGCAGAGCCATCGCGATCATCAATAAGGCTGGAAAGATTGCCTGGTTCAAGAACTACGATATTCCCGTGGTGCCTGACATGAATGAAGTCGCGCAGGCGCTAGCCGGTGTGAAATAAGGCTGTAAAGCAAGGCAGGAGAAATTCAGAACGAAAGAAGCAGGGAGGGCGCGGCAGCGGTTGCACAATGCACGACGCAGCGACGCGCCCTCTGCTTTCTCTAATGCTTAGCGCTGGCTCCTTTGGTGAGCTTCCGCAAATAGTTCACGAGCTGCCAGCGCTCCTTCTCCGTCAGGTCTTCTTTCCATGACGGCATCGGGCCCCTGCCCTCGGTCATCTTCCAGAAGAGCGAACCATCGGTTTCTTCGCTCATCAGCTTCGCGTCGGTGAAGTTCGCGGGTTTCACCTTGAGGACCTTCGCTCCAGGGCCGTCGCCCATGCCCTTTTCGCCGTGGCAAAGCATGCAATTATCACGAAAGATCTGGTCTGCAGCAGCCAGGTTTTCCTGGGTAGCAGGGACCGGATTCTTGACTTTTCTAGCGTCCTCGGGCGCGATCCAGGGCTTGACGTCGTCCGCCGCCGTGCGGCCTCCCGCAAAAGCCAAGAATGCAAAAATCGTACAGATTCCCAAAGTACGGACCAGCCACAGCGAATTCCCCTTGTTCGATCCAATCATTCTCATGACTCCATTTACAAATTTTGCGCAGCAACAAATATTGCCATAAGGCAGGATATTTTTCATCTGCAAAACAGTGTGATTAGATTACGATGCGCTCCTGGGGGGTGAAGATGTCAAACATGCCGCCCAGTGTCACCGAAGGTTCCTTGCCAGCCCCTCTAATTGTTATCCGATGAATGAATTAGAAGCGTTTTCGAATTCTAGTCCAATTCAAGGCAAATCTAAATCTTTCCACCGAAGGTAAGCCAGAGCAGGGCCGCGTTGAGCACGATGATGGCAGCAGCCATCGTCCAGCCGAGAACCGCCGTCATTCGGCCATTGGTGAACTCTCCCATCTTGCTGCGGTCGCCGGTAAATTGAATCAGCGGCACCACGGCAAACGGCAACTGGAAGCTCAGGACCACCTGGCTCAAGATGAGGAGTGAGGTGACATGGCCTTCGCCCATAATGCCGATCACGAGTGCGGCCGGGATGATTGCGAGGGACCGCGTGATCAGCCGCCGCAGCCACGGCTTCAGCCGTAAGTCGAGGAATCCCTCCATGACGATCTGGCCGGCCAGCGTCCCGGTCAGAGTGGAGTTCTGGCCGGAACACAACAGAGCAGCGGCAAAGAGTGTGCTCGCAAAGCTCACCCCCAGCACCGGAGTCAATAGCTGGTAAGCCTGGCTGATGTCGGCCACGGTCGTCATGCCGCGCTGATGAAATGCCGCCGCACCGAGCACCAGGATGGCCGCATTGATGAAGAGAGAAAAACCAAGCGCAAGCGTTGAATCGAGCGTGGCGAAGCGGATGGCTTCGCGTTTTCCTTGCCGGTTCTCGGCGAACGCGCGAGTCTGCACCAGGCTGGAATGAAGATACAGGTTATGCGGCATCACCGTGGCCCCAAGAATTCCGATGGCAAGATAGAGCATCTCGCGGTTCCGCACCATTTCCGAGACCGGTAGAAACCCGCGCGCCGCCTCGATCCAGAGCGGCCGCGAAAAAAAGATTTCGTAGGCAAAGCACCCGGCGATGGTCATGATCAGCGTAATCACCACCGTCTCGAGCACGCGGAATCCGCGGCCCTGCAACGCCAGCACCAGCAGCACATCCAGACCTGTCAGCAACACGCCCGCCAGGAGCGGCAATCCGAAAAGCAGTTTCAGCGCGACAGCAGAACCGAGAACTTCCGCGAGATCACAAGCGGCTATGGCGATCTCGCAAAGCACCCAGAGAACAATGCCCGTGCGGCGGGAGTAGTGCTCGCGGCACGCCTGCGCAAGATCGCGGCCCGTGGCAATCCCCAGCTTGGCGGAAAGCGCCTGAAGAAATATGGCCATCAGGCTTGAAACAAGCACGGCGCTCAGCAGAGTGTAGCCGAACCTCGAGCCGCCGCCCAGGTCGGTCGCCCAATTGCCCGGATCCATATAGCCGACAGCAACCAGGTAGCCCGGCCCGGCGAAGGCGAGCATCTTCCGGAAGAAAGAAGCACCAGCCACGATGGGAATGCTGCGGTGCGACTCGGGAAGCGAGGGCGAACGCACTGGGAGGGGCAAACTGCCTGCCGTCGTGGAATTCAATGGGTCCTGGCCGTTGCTGCTTGGAAACAAACTCGGTGGCTCGGATGAGGTGGGGTGACCGGACATAGTTAACTTCGATAAACTCAACACATAAACTAGCATTAACGTGCGGGCGAGTCAATCGACTTGTGACCGCAGAACGCGAAACCAACAACTCTCGTCCTGGGAGGCGTCACAGCGGCAGAAACTCGGGCCGAGTTCCTTCTGCTATGGATTGGAAGAATATGGTAGTGTCACCAGGAAAACGGAGGGAGTCATGGCTCAAGCCGGCGGCGAGCAGGTGCAGGTACAGATCAAGGCGGATGAGAAGGAACTGGTCGGACAGTACTGCAATCTGGTGATGTTCCATCATAATGCGGAAGAGTTCACGCTGCACTTCATCTATGTGTTTCCCAACGTGCCCCAGGGCAAGCTGGTCTCGAGTGTGATCGTAAGTCCGGCGCACGCCAAACGCATCTTGCGGGCACTCGGCGAAAATATCAGCCGGTATGAAGCGCAATTCGGCCCTATCAACGAGGTTCCCGAACCGAATCCCGTGCCGAATGTGGGTTTCGTGCAATAGCCAGCGACTTCCATTTTGTGAGGATCGCGAGGATTACCGCCCAGGGAATCAAGAAGTGGGCGCGCAGATGATATCGAAGTGCCGCCATTTATTGAGATCCTGGTCCGTGAGAATCTCTCCAAAGTAGCTACCTTCATCCGCGATCTTATGGATCGCGTAGCCGTATCCGGCGATGGACCGGTACAACGCGCGACGCTGTTGATCGCCCAATTTCCGGTAGACCTCCACCTTCATGAACGGCTTGCACTGCGATATCAAATCGGAGAGAGACTGAAGGACGACAGATTCATACCCTTCCGTATCGATTTTTATGTACCGGATTCTGGGAAGAAGCTGCGGGTACATTTCTTTCAGGAACAAATGCAGATTTCTTCCCTGCACCCTTAGTTTGAAAGCGTGTCCGTGCAGCCATTTGCTCATTCCTTCAAAACGTCCGCCGTTACAGTAACCCGAATCCGAGTATTGGAAGTCCATCTCCGCATCTTCAGGGGCAGCGGCGAACATCAACGGAATGATGTTCGTCTTCGCGGCATTCAGCTCGGCATTTTTCTTCAATACCGGAAAAACATAGCGATTGGGCTCCAGGGCCAAAACGCAACCCGTCTTGCCAACGGCGAGCGCGATCGGCACGGTCGAATCTCCCGTATGCGCCCCGATATCGATTGCCACATCGCCCGGCGACAGGAATTTGCGCAGCTCATCGACGGATTGCTGCGTGATTTCTTTTTCCGTTTCGCGCGGATGCAGCCATTGTGCGTATTCAACGATTCCGTCGTTCGGGAGGTCAAACTTTTTCAATTTGTGGGCATACGTCTTCGGTCCCGGTTGCAGACCAAGAAAGTAGGGCAATTCCTTAAGCTTCACTTCGCATCCCTCCCGGCCGCCAAGCCCCGGATATGATCTACGCAGAAGCCGTAATATTCAACAAGCGTCTCTGAAAGCAAAGAAGAAATTCCACAGCCGTTGCCGGTGTAGGATGCACGGTGCGATGGGATAGAATCAGGTCCGCCATGAAACGAGTCCTCCTGCTACTTTCGCTAACATCCGCAACCGTCAGCGTGTACGGACAAGGCCGGCCCCGGGTTCACGATATTCGCGGGAGGCAGCGGCCGTTCAGCGTTGCGGAGGCCACAATACCCGAGATGCAGGCCGCCATGAAACAGGGACGCGTCACGTCGCGCGACCTGGTTGTCCAGTATCTGCTCCGGATCGCTCTCTACAACAATAAGCTGAATGGGGTCATCTCTGTAAATCCACACGCGCTCCAGGAGGCCGAGGCGCTCGATCGCGAACGCGCGCTGGGCAAGGTACGCGGCCCCCTTCACGGGATCCCCATCGCACTCAAAGACAACATGCAGACGACGGACTTGCCGACAACGGGCGGGGCGCTGGCCTTTAACGCGTTCGTGCCGCCGTACGAGGCCACGCTCACGAAGAACCTGCGGGACGCCGGCGCAGTGATCATCGTAAAGACCACCATGACGGAACTCGCCAACTGGGTCGCTGGCGGGCCCACTCCGATGCCGGGCGGATACAACGCGCTGGCTGGACACAGCATGAATCCCTACGATCCCCGGCGCGATCCGCGCGATTCCACCTTCGACGGCCGCCCCGCCCTGGGGACTGGCGGGTCAAGCTCGGGCGTCGGCACGGCCGCAAATTTCTGGGCCGCCAACGTCGGGAGCGAGACTTCGGGCTCTATTCTCAGCCCGGCGAACCAGAATATGCTCGCGGCCATCAAGCCGACTGTGGGCCGCATCAGCCGCTATGGCATCATTCCCATCACCGCCGATCAGGACACTGCGGGCCCGATGGCCAGGACAGTGACCGACGCGGCCATCCTGCTCGGAGCGTTGGAGGGCCCGGCGCCCGATCCTAACGACCCGGCCACCGAGAAGTGCGCTCCCCCGCCGGGCCGTGACTATATACGCTTTCTCAAACCTGATGGACTTAAAGGAGCACGCATCGGCATCCCGCGCGCGTTCTACTATGACGCAGTGACCCCGCCGGACGAAAAGGAGCTGCGCGGCGGCCTCAATGCAAACCAGAAAAACATGATGACCGAGGCAATCGCGATCCTCAAGCAGCAGGGCGCTGTCATCGTCGATCCGGCCGATATCCCGAGCGTTATTTCCAAAGACCCGCAGAATAATCTGCTCAAGTGGAACACCTGTTCGGGCCTGGAAAATGCGAAGGGCAAAGATGAGGCCTGCTCGGTCGTGTTCAAGTACGGCATGAAGCGCGATTTCAACAAGTGGCTTGCCTCATTGGGCCCCGCCGCGCCTGTAAAGACGCTGGCCGAACTCCGTAAATTCAACCTCGCCCACACCGCGGCTGGCGCCATTAAGTACGGCCAGTCGCAGCTCGATATTTCGGACGAGATGGACATTGATACGGATCGCGCGCGCTACGAGGCCGACCGCGCGAAGGACCTCGAGCTTGCCGGCGCGCGGGGCATCGATGCAGCTCTAAAGGAGCACAATGTGGACGCCCTCCTCTTTCCCGGCAGCACAGGGGCGGCTATCGCAGCTAAGCCGGGATATCCTACCGTCATTGTCCCCTTCGGAATGGTCCCAAACGCCCCGGACGTTCCCTTCCCGGAGGGGTTCAACGCGAAGCCGGCGCCGTTCGGCATCAGTTTCACGAGTACGGCCTGCAGCGAGCCTCGGCTCATAGGACTTGCTTACGCATTCGAACATGCGACAAAACGGCGGGTGCCGCCATCTTCAGCGCCGTGACAAAATACGCCAGCGATTGTGGCCGTCGCGTCACGGTGCCCGTGATCTTGAGAGGCAACCTTCTGCCGCTCTTTGCACCTAATTAACTGTGCCTGAGGTGTGTCATGCGGCAGACCAGTCCTGCCCATAACCCGTTTCTACATGGAAAACAGATCGGCAGAACGTTTGTCGCCGTCTTTTTGTTCGCGTTGTCCGCGGCGGCGCAGGTAGAAGGACCAATCCATCCACAAGCGCCCGTGCAGTCTTCCTCAGCAGAACAACCTATCCCCGACCCATTGCCACCTGCGGACTCCTCCATGGCGCCGGATATCGTTGATGTGACTACGTTGCCCTTTGGACGGCTGCAGCCGGAACCACCCCCGCCGGAATTACCGGAGCGGGTCGCAATACCTGCGGGCCGGCCCATCGCTGTTGTGCTCGATACGCCGCTTTCCACGCGTATTGCCAAGCGAGGACAGGTTGTGACGTTTCGAACCCCGGGTCCCTTGCGGTTTACCGACGATCTTGAAATTCCACCCGACGTGGAGATCCTGGGCCATGTAAGCGAAGTGAAACGGCCCGGTCGCTTCGGAAAGGCCGGCGTGCTTCGCGTCACCGTGGATAACCTGCATTTTGAAACCGGCGGCGTGGCAAACCTCGACGCACATCTGGATTCCGCTGACATGAAAGCCCAAGGCCGGCTCACCACCGATAACCGCCGTTCCACCGATTTGTACAGTGTGATGATGGATTCCATTCAGGGCACGCTGATGGGTGCAGTCATCGGCGGTGCAAAAGGAGCAGCAGTCGGCGCCGGTGCGGGAGCCGCCGTAGCTATACTCATCATGATGTCGCACCGCGGACAAGATGTGTACCTCGAGCCGGGAATGCCGTTCACGGTTATTCTGGACCAGCCCGCCTACCTCAGCGGCGCAGCAATCTACACCGCCCAGCAGAATTACCAACAGTCAAATGTAAAATCAAAGACTTCGCCGGCGGATGCGAACTCACGAAGCAATGATCAAAACGGGGGCGCACCTAAGCTTAAGCGGCGCGGCCAGCAGCCGCGGAATTGAATTGATGCCGGCGCTCCCTGCCACCTGTCCGGCAGGACAGTTCCCATCCCGGAACACACCGAGCGACGCGGCCTTCGTGCTGGATACCGCCATGCTAAATTAGAAGGGGGGAATCGTAGGATCCGATGAAGGCAGCTTGTTCGAGTTGTGGTGCCCAGCACTCTCTCCCAGCCGCACAGCTTGTGGGGCGTCCCCGCGTGCAATTTCGTTGCGCAAAGTGCGGGAAAACCACTTTGATCGAAGTTGTGCAAAATCCGGATGCGACCCAGGTTCTGTCGCCTTTGCCGGAGTTTGCACGAAGCGCAGGCGCGCCCAGACTCGCGCGCGGCGGAGGCAACGAAGAAGCCAGCCTGCGTCTGCCGGAAGGAAAGTCCATCGCCCTTTCGGTCATCGCGGGCGCTGCCCGCGGTCTGGTCTATCCCGTGCAGAAGCCGCGCATCGTGCTGGGACGGGCGGACGCAGACATCGTCATCAACGATAAGGAAATCTCTCGCTGGCATTGCGCCATCGAGATCAAAGACGACGTCATCCGGCTCCGCGATCTGGAATCCACAAACGGCACCTACTTTGCCGATGAACGCGTGCGCGTGGCGGAGTTGAAACATCTTTCCGAGTTCCGCATCGGCACGTCCGTAATTCTCCTGAGCATCACGCCAAAGCTCGCCGTCCCGCGCTGACCACCGCGCGTTTTCTCCATTCCGGCGGGCTCCAAGGGGAGCCCGCACCCGTCATTTCGTGCTACCGTATCGTCCTGGATTCCCGATGCCCGCGCTGACTGCGATCCTGATCGCGTACAACGAGGAACTGGACTTGCCTCGCGCACTTGCTTCGCTCAAAGGCGTGGCCGACGAAGTTGTCCTGGTCGATTCCGGTTCCACCGACCGCACTTGCGACATTGCGCGCGAGTTCGGCGCACGCGTCTATTCGCGCAAACTGGACAGCCTCGCCGAGCAGAAGAACTATGCCGCTTCGTTTGCATCGAACGACTGGCTGCTCTCGATCGACTGCGATGAAGAATTAAGTCCCGATTTGCGGTCCTCCATCCTCGCGTGGAAACAAAACACTCCCGATAAAGCCGGATATGACTTCCCGCTGATGACCAGTTATCTGGGCGGCTGGATCCGGCATTCGGGCTGGTATCCCGATTACAAATTGCGTCTCTACCGGCGCGACCAAGGCAAATTTGTGGGCGCCTTACACGAGGGCGTGAAGCTGGATGGACCCGTTGGCCGTCTCCAGGGCCACCTGCTTCACTACACCGTTCGATCCTTCGCGGAGCACGAAGCCAAGTTGGATGCTCTTACCACCATGGCCGCCGAAGATATGTTGGCGCGGGGCCGCAGGAACTGGCGTGCCGCAATGATGTTTGCTCCTCCCTGGACGATCGTGCAGAGGCTTGTGTTCCAGGCGGGTGTTCTCGACGGACGGCGCGGCTGGCTGATTGCCTGGATGTCCGCAAGATACATTTACGTCAAGTACCGCAAGCTCGGGCGGCTGCTCGCGGGCGAAACTCTTCCGCACCGCGCGTGGCCAAGGCCGGGCGGGGCCTGAGCGTGCGCCCACTGCTTGTCGAGCTCAGCCGGGATTATCGCGGCGGGCAGCACCAGGCTCTCCTGTTATTGCAGGGCTTGGTTGCGCGAGGTCACGCAGCGGAGCTTGTCGCCGTCCGCGACTCCATTTTAGCCTCGCGCGCGCGCAGCGCGGGGATCACAGTGCACGGCCTGAGCGCGCGTGCCAGAAGACTTGCGGCGGCATTCGTGGTCCGCCGGCTTGTGTGCGAAAGGCGAGCCGACGTCGTCCACGCAAATGAGCCGCATGCGCTGACGGCCGCATGGCTCGCTCGAACGCACCACCACGTGCCGCTGGTGGTCTCGCGGCGGGTGATTTTCCCGCTTTCGCCGAATTCCATGGCGCTGGAGCGTTATCGCGCCGCGGCGCGTATCCTCGCAGTATCGCAGTGCGTCAAGAATGCCGTGCTCGGTTCCGGCTTGCCACCCGACCGCATCACCGTGATCCCGGTTGGCGTGAATATTCCTCCCCTGCCCTCCCTGCTGGATCGTGTTGCCGCGCGCCGCAAACTCGCTGTCGGACAAGAGGGAATCCTCCTGGGGAACGTGGGCGCGTTCACCCCCGACAAAGGACAAGCTCTGTTGATTCGCGCATTCGCCCGCGTGCGCGAGCAATTCCCGCATTGCCAACTGCTTCTTGCCGGAGATGGGCCGGAGCGCGCCAAGCTTCGCGCACTCGTCGAACAGCTCCAGCTTGATCCCGCGGTGCAATTCGCAGGGTTTGTGGGGGACGTCGAAACCATATACGCGGGGATCGACCTCTTCGTCTTCCCGGGATTGGCAGACGCGCTGCCCACCGTTCTTCTGGCGGCTATGGCGCACGGCCTTCCGGTGGTCGGGCTCGCGCGCGGCGGCGTGCCCGAAGTGTTGAAGGACGGCAAGAACGGCTTGTTGGTTGGCGAGCCGGAACCGAATTCGCTGGCTGCGGCGATTTCGCGGCTGCTCGTGGATTCCGACGAGGCGCAGCGATTCGGAAAGGCTGCGCGCGAAACCATTATCGCTGGCTTTTCCGCCGACCACATGGTGGACCAGACACTCCGCGTTTACGAAGAAACTATCGCGGCGCGCGCAAGATTCTGAAGATACGGTGCGGCGCCACAGGAAGGTGAAAAAGCCAAAGCGCCGGACCTCCCGTTCCCGCGGGATGCCCGGCGCTCTGGGTCACAATTTGTTACGCCAGTTTTTTGCCTTCGCGTGTTCCTCCTATCCTTGCAGCGGTTTCCCTGAGACGACCGGGGCGTTGACTACCCACCGGCCGGACGGCTCTAGGAACTCAAGTCCGATGGCAAAGCCTTCGCTTTGTGGCTGGCAGTACGCTACGCGCGCCTGGGCGCGGAAGTCGCCGGGCAGCGACGCGATTTCCAACGTTTCGTTGGGCCGCCAGCGGCGGATGCTTGCGACGCGCGCGCCGCGTGAGCTGACGTTCTCGGTGAACGTCGTCTCTACGCCAGGAGCGCGTCCATGCCCGGAGATGTGAACCGCAACCGCCATCGGAATTCTTTTTTCGAGACGCTCTACCCCGAATGTATTCGCCATCACTCCCTCAGTAATCCCCGAGCTCCACGCCCCGGCCAGGTCGGGGCGTTCAACGTCAAAGTAGAGCCCGCACCCGCGTTTTTCTTAGAGGCAGGCCGCAATGCGGGCCAGCGTATGAATGCCGTCCGAATGCCCCTTCATGCCGTAGAGTTTCCGGTCGGCAGCATTGAATAGAGCGTCAATCGTTTCCCCATCTTGTGGAAATATAGCCGCGCCGACGCTGACGGTGACGTGCGGAGCCTCCCCGTCATTCGCCAGCCGCTCGCAGATGCGCTTGCTGACCGAAGTCGCCGCTTCTGAACTTGCTTCAGGCAACACCACGGCAAATTCGTCTCCGCCATAGCGCGCCGCTGTATCTATCGCGCGCGAGTGCACTCGCAGGACATTCGCCAGGCGGCATATGGCGCGGCTGCCGGTCAGGTGGCCGTGACGGTCGTTGATCCCCTTGAGGCCATCGAGATCCAGCAACAGGATCGCGAATGGCCGCCCTGTGCGGCGCGACCGCTGGATCTCGGTTTCCATCACGTTGATCAGCGTGCGGTAGTTGGACAATCCCGTCAAAGGATCGGTCACGGCGAGCTGCCGAACCTGATCAAACAGCCTTGCGTTATCGAGCAGAGCGCCACCCAGCACCAGAGCGTAACTGCTCACTTTCAGCACCTGCGCGAGGGTGAAAGGAGCATCGAGCAAACGTTCGGACTGGCTCGCGACGACGTGACAGGCGACATTCATCCACACGGCCGCTAAGAATGCCCGGTCCACCGGCGAGGCTGTGCGACGCTGCCTTCTTCCAAAGCCGATACCTGCCACGGCGAACAACAGCGCGGGAAACAGATCTCCAGGCCTGGAGATCAAAGCGAGGGGATGCATACCCGGCTCCAGCGGAGAGCCGAGATACGCCGCGCTCGTCAGATACGCTACGACAACCACCACAACCAACGCGACGGCGATCTCCCGGCCGGGATCTCGCGAATTCGGAACGCGCCGTTCCACTACGAGCGCCGCAATCAACACCATGGCGAGCAGCGTCCGGCTAACCATCCACGCCAGAGGCACGCGCATTTGGCCCGACGCGCCGGCTGCGAGAATGTCGTAAAAGTTAAAGGTCGCGACGGTTTCAATCACACCGGAAAGTACAAACCCGAAGGCGAGAATCAGCGTTCGCCGGTCGTGCGTGCCGCGGAACCGCACGATGGCGTTTGCCGCATACGTGAAGCAGAGCAGGCTTCCGACGATCTGTAGATAGGAATAGAAAATGGGTTCGGAAGAGAACGGAAGTTGGCGCAGCCAGGCAGTGAGAACGAGAAGAGATATCCCCGCCGCCACTCCAAGAATCCAACGGAGACGCCAAGTCCTTACCCAGATTTGATTCAGCACACGCACCGCTCCCCCAGTTGAGCAGTCGCAATCGCCACGATGCGATCGACATTGCTAGGGGAAGCAACTTCATCGCCTTTTGTGAGGCGTCAAAAATTAGTTTATATGTATAAGACAATACAAGACTTACTAAAGTCAGACAGGTCGGCCCACAAAGCCCCCAGGCAAAGCTTTCCCAGGGGACGTGTAGGAATGTTACCATGACTCACCCGTGCTTCCCAATATGAGATCTGCTCGTGGCGAATTTGACACCTCGAACTTGCCTGCTGAGCGACAAACCTAGAACTTTACTCCAAGCGGGGAGTCTAGACCTGAGGTTTCGGTGGGGGGAGGTCGCGAGCTTTCTGCTGGTCCCGAAATCCGGCCGCCTTGTGAGCGCCATCGCAAAAAGGTTTGTTCGCGGAGTGCCCGCAACGGCAGAGAGCGAGCGCGGTGCGTCCTGCGAGGCCGTACGCCTGACCCTGCATGTCGACGATTTCGAAATCCCCTTCGACGCGCAACGGGCCGTCATTCCGAACAATGATCTTGGTTGAAGGCATTCTTCCTCTATTCTGGCGGGCTCTCCGCCAAGCAAGATGGCGGACCTGCACTCGTGTTCCGGCGGCCTTCAAATTCCGGCGGGTTCCACGCCCCGCCCAGGCCGGGGCGTTCAGCGCAAGAGTAGAGCCCGCACTCGCGAGAATGATTTCTTAATACTTTGGCATCGAAGGATCGACTTCGTCTGCCCATGCCAGTACGCCACCCTTGAGATTCCAAAGCTTCTTGAAGCCGGCCTTCTGCAGGAATTGGATCGCATCGGCCGAGCGCTTTCCGCTGCGGCAATGGACGACCATCTCTCGCGAACTATCGAGTTCGTTCACGCGCCGCGGGAGTTCTCCGAGCGGGATCAGTTTCCCGTTTAGATTGCAGATCTGATATTCATGCGGTTCGCGGACATCCAGGATGAATAGATCGTCGCCACGGTCCTGTCGCGCCTTCAAATCCCTCGGAGCAATTTCCGGTATGCCGTCCGTCATGGGGGGAGCCTCCTCACCGCGAATCCCGCAAAACTCTTCGTAATCAATCAGCTTGGTGATCGTCCGGTGCTCCCCGCAGAGCGGGCACGCCGGATTCTTGCGCAGCTTCAGTTCCCGGAAGCGCATGGCGAGAGCGTCGAACAACAGCAGCCGCCCGACGAGCGGTTCCCCGCTGCCAAGGATCAATTTGATGGTCTCCATCGCTTGAATCGAGCCGACGATTCCCGGGAGCACGCCCAGCACTCCGCCTTCGGCGCACGATGGCACCAGTCCCGGCGGAGGCGGCTCCGGATACAAGCAGCGGTAGCACGGCCCGCCGGGATATCCGAATACCGTTGCCTGTCCTTCAAAGCGGAAAATCGAGCCGTACACATTCGGCTTGCCGAGCAACAAGCAGGCATCGTTCACCAGGAAACGCGTCGGAAAATTGTCCGTACCATCTACGATGATGTCGAAATCGCGGAACAATTCGAGAGCGTTTTCGCTGGTCAGCCTCGTTTCAAACGTCTCAATCTCGATGGTCGGATTGAGCCCTGATAGACGCGCTTTCGCGGCTTCGGTCTTGGGCTTGCCCACATCGGCGGTGGAAAACGTCACCTGGCGCTGCAGGTTTGAGAAATCTACCACGTCGAAATCCACGAGTCCCAGATGGCCCACGCCAGCCGCAGCCAGATACAAACCCAGCGGCGCGCCCAGCCCCCCGGTGCCAATCATCAGCACTCGGGCGCGCTTGAGCTTGAGCTGCCCCTCCAGACCTACCTCGGGCATGATGAGATGCCGGCTATAGCGCAGGACCTCTTCTTTCGAAAGCTTCACTTCCTGTTTCGGCAGCGTGTCGGTCGGAATTGCCACGGACGTTCTCCTCTACTCTTTATTCCGGTCAGGCGAGCCCCCCTGCGATCGAAGGCACGATGCTGATCGTGTCGCCGTCCTTGGTTCGCGTATTCTCTTTGTCGAGGAAGCGGATATCTTCATCGTTCAAGTAGACATTCACAAAGCTGCGAATCTTGCCGTCGTCAGTGTAGAGATGCTTGCGCAGTTCGGCGAAGCTCCCCGTCAGGCTGCCGAGCGCCTCGCCCACCGTAACGGCGTTACATTCGATGCTCGTCCGCTTTCCGGTGAACTGGCGGAGCGGCGTCGGAATCAAGACCTTTACGGCCATACAATGATTTCCCCCTCATCGAATATCGGGTGCGGACTCCGCTTGGAGCCCGCCGGAACACGGGTGCGGGTCCGCCATCTTGCTTGGCGGAGAGCCCGCCGGAACACAGGATCGGATGCACGAACTGCGGCCGAAGTTTCAGCCGCAAGTTTAAGCGGCTGAGTTGAAGCGACATAGTTCAGCCCTGCGTCCCCTGGCTTGCAATCCGCACCGGCAAGATTTCCTCCGGTTGAAATTTCGAGCGGTCGTCCTCGAGCCGCCAGGATGTCAAATCCTTCGGAGTTCCTGCTTCCACGCTTACGATCACGTAGCTGTACCACGGCCAAGCGTGCTCCCGGTCGAATTCGCTCGGCCGCGCCGGATGATCCGGATGGGAATGATACCATCCCATCAGGTCGAGTCCACGATCGGTCGCGGCACGTTCGGCCGCGCGAAAATCCTCCGGCGTGATCGAAAAGCGATTGTGCGGAGAATCGTCTCTCCGGTTGATCAGCGGGAACAACGAGCGAACTTCCCGCCCCGCCTCAGTATCTGTTCCCAACATCGCGCCGCAGCATTCGCGCGGATAATCCTTCGCGCCGTGCTCGCGGATTTCTTTTTCCAGATTTGTCGCCAGCAGTAGCATCACGCGATTCTCTCTCGGGACGGGTGCGGGGCCGCCATCTTGCTTGGCGGAGAGCCCGCCAGAATGGTGTCCTCTAAGCCTCTTCCCAGAAGCGCTCGCTCAGATATTTTGTCCCGGAATCCGGGAAGATCGTCACGAATACGGCGCCCTCTCCGGGCTTGAGCGATGCGGCAGCCTGGAAGCAGCCGTCGAGGGCGGCGGCAGCGCTCGGGCTTAGCAGCAATCCTTCCTCCCGTGCTGCGCGCTTGACCAGGCGATACGCGTCTTCCGTCTTGACCGTAAGGTTGGAATCGGCGAGCGTCGCATCGTAAATTCCCGGCACAATCGCCGTCGGCATGTGCTTCCAGCCCTCGAGCCCGTGAAACGCCGCGTCCGGCTGAAGGCTGATGCAACGGATCGCCGGATTCAATTCCTTCAGGCGCCGAGTCGTGCCCACGAATGTTCCGCTGGTGCCGAGTCCCGCCACGAAGTGAGTCACCCGCCCGCTGATCTGCTCCCAGATTTCGTTCGCCGTGGTCTTGTAGTGGGCGCGCCAGTTTGCCGGATTTTCGTACTGATCCGGATAGAAATATTTGCCCGGTTCTGCCGCAATAATTTCGCGCGCGCGGGTGATGGCTCCATCGGAGCCTTCATCGCCCGGCGTGATGACCATCTCCGCCCCGTACGCCGCCAGAATCTTCTTACGCTCTTCGCTCGCGCTGGCCGGGAGGCATAGCTTCACGCGATAGCCGGACGCCGCAGCAATCATGGCATACGCAATCCCTGTGTTGCCACTGGTCGCGTCAAGAATCGTCTGTCCGGGCTTCAGCTTGCCGGTGCGCTCCGCTTCCCGGATCATCTCAAGTGCAGGACGGTCCTTCACCGAGCCGCCGGGATTCAGCCATTCCGCCTTCCCGTAGAACTCGGCGTTCGGGTAATTCCGCCCCAAGCGCTCCAGCCGCAGCAGCGGCGTGTTTCCAATGCAATCAAGCAGGCTTCGGCCAATGGCTCCCATACTTGCCGACGACTCGGCCCAAAGAGGCTTCTTCGCTGTGTGCATGCGCGCCGGTATTCCCCTGCCTTGTTTCGGACGCCCCTCGACACAAGCCGAAAGGCCCACACCCACCCGGGCATAGATGCAGGACACGTTCGGATGTATTCGGCTAATTTAGCATAACTTAGCCGATTCCGGCCCGATGCAGATCGAGGTTCGCATAGAAGAATAGAAGAATCATGGCCGCTGTTCAGGATATATCGATAGTTAGTGAAACGATTCGTTTCGCCGAGGGATGATTCACCGTGAGATTTCCAGCGTTTTGGTCCTCCACCCTCTGGCTGCGACGCGGTGCTAAAAAGACTGCACGGGAGTTTTCTGCCTTGACAACGCCTTCGGTCTTATAGATGGCCCCGCCCTCGAGCGGTTTCCGGCGAAAGAAGCAAACTCAAAAGCCCCAAATGTCGCGCGGCGCGACAGCTTGGGTACCCTCAAAACCTTCTCATCCATTGAGGTTTTGCCAGGCGCCCCCGAGGAAGGACGCCGCACCCGGCATTGACTTGCCTGGGAGGGCAGCCTAAGATGGCCAGCCTAAGAAGGCTTTCTTCCGATGATCGGTCAAATCGTTTCCCATTACCGCATTCTGGGGAAGTTGGGCGGTGGCGGTATGGGAGTCGTTTACAAAGCCGAAGACATCAAACTGGGCCGTAGCGTCGCCTTGAAATTCCTGCCCGAGGAACTATCCAAGGACCACCAGGCAATAGGGCGCTTTCGACGCGAAGCGAGGGCTGCTTCGGCGTTGAACCATCCTCATATCTGCACAATCTATGACGTCGATGATCACGAAGGCACCAGTTTCATCGTGATGGAATATCTCGAAGGCAAAACGCTCAAGCATCTGATTTCTGGCGAGCCGATCGACTTACAAAGCGTGCCCGAGTGGGGCTTTGAGATCGCAGATGCATTGGATGCTGCGCACGCGAAAGGAATCGTGCACCGCGACGTCAAACCGGCAAATATCTTCGTGACGGACCGCGGTCAGGTCAAGATATTGGACTTCGGCCTCGCCAAGTTACTGCCCGAGCGAAGGAGTTCTACAGGGCCGACGACACGCTCCGATCAGACGACGCGAACGGCAGACAACGAGCATTTGACAAGCGGGGGCACGATATTAGGCACAGTCTCCTACATGTCCCCCGAACAGGTCCGCGGCGAAGAGCTCGACGCACGCACGGATTTGTTCTCCCTGGGGGTCGTGCTCTATGAAATGGTAACTGGCAAGCAGGCCTTCCTCGGAAATACCTCCGGCATTGTGTTCGAGGCGATACTGAACCGCGCGCCCATTTCCTCGGTGCGTCTGAACCCAGCCGTTCCCCAGCAACTAGAGAACATCATCAACAAGGCGTTGGAAAAAAACCGGAATCTGCGCTATCAGACCGCTTCAGACCTGCGATCAGACCTGCAGCGCCTGAAGCGTGACACAGATTCCTCCCGTGCTGTCATTCCAGTTACTCTTACATTCCCGCAGACGTTCCGGCGGTACTGGCGGCACCTCGCATCGGTGGCGGCTGTTGGCGTGGCGTTGCTTTTGGTCACGTTGAACGTGGGTGGCTGGCGAGAGCGGTTTCTTGGCAAGGCCGGTCCTTCCCAGATCGATTCGATCGCCGTCTTGCCGTTTCTGAATTTGACCAACGATCCGAAAACCGAATATCTCACTGATGGAATCACAGAGAGCCTTATCAACAGTCTCTCTCAGTTGCCAAACCTCGCGGTGATTTCGCGGAGCACTGTTTTTCGGTACAAGGGCCAGGCGACCGACCCGGAGAGCGTAGGGAAGGACTTGGGTGTCCGCACGATTCTCACGGGCAGGCTCATGCAGACGGGCGACGATCTTTCGATCAGCGTTGAGCTCGAGGACATCCAGACCAAGAGGCACATCTGGGGGGAGCAGTACAGCCGCAAAGTTTCCGGTCTCGCTTCCGTGCAAGAGGAACTTGCGGCAGACATATACGAACGATTGCGGCCAGAATTAACTGGCGAAGAAAAACGCCGCCTGGCGAAGCGAACCACCGAGAGCACCGAGGCCTATCAACTCTACCTGCAAGGTCTGTTTTCCTGGAACAAGGGGACGCAAGAGGATTTCAAAAAGGCTGCGGACTACTTTGCCCAGGCTGTCCAGAAGGACCCTCGCTATGCTTTGGCTTACGCGGGCCTTGCCGACACGTATAGCTTGCTGGGGGACTCTGGATATCTTGCTCCGGGGGACGCCGGGCCAAGAGCCAAAGCGGCAGCAATGGAAGCTCTGGAAATTGACGACACGCTCGCAGAAGCGCACACGTCGGTGGGCCTCGTCCGGGAGTATTACGATTGGGACTGGGCCGGCGCCGAAAGAGAATTCCGGCGCGCCATTGAACTCAACCCAAACTCCGCCACCGCGCATCACTGGTATGGCGACTATCTGGCGAAAATGGGACGACTCGGGGAAGCAACCCACGAGCTCAGAAGAGCGAAGGAGTTAGACTCGCTGTCCCTCACGATCAATACGACTCTAGGATGGCAATTCTACATCGCGCGGCAAAACGAGCAGGCGATTGAACAACTACGCAGAGTCCTGGAGATGGATTCCAAGTTCGCGCCGGCCCGCCGCACCCTCGAGGAGGTTTACGCGCAGAGCGGAATGTATAAAGAGGCCGTCGCCGAGCGCGAAAAGGCGTTAGAGCTTTCCGGGAGCCCAGAACTTGCCGCATCTGTCGCCCAGGACTTTGCAACATCGGGCTATAAAGGTGTTCTGCAAAGTTGGCTGGATGGATTGCTCGAAGTCTCGAAGCGAGACTATGTTTCGCCTTATACCGTGGCTCAGACCTATGCCCGATTAGGCGAGAAAGAATCGGCATTCACATGGCTGGAAAAGGCATATGCGGTACGTGACAGCAGGCTCGCGTCCTTGAAAGTTGATTCTGGGTTCGACCCCATGCGAGGGGATCGGAGATTTCGAGACCTCGTGCACCGGCTGGGGCTCTCGCCCTAAACTTGATCAAGTTATCTGCCGCAGGGTCACCCGCTGTTTTCCATCCCCGGGCAGGCGATCTCCGCTCATCGCAGAGGATAGCCTCGCTCCCCAGGCAAGAGCCCGTCCACCCGCAGGATTTTGAGCTTGGCCCGTGAGGCGTCCCGCGCATCCATGAATCCGATGGCGCCGGCGAGAGCTGTCACGAGGCTATACTGCACATCGTTCGAGTAAACGATCTTCGGGGCCGACGCGGTCTCGGCTCGAAAGATCTTGGCGATCCAATATTGTCTGAACTGAGTTTCCGTCATCTGATAAATCACACGCAACACGACGTCTCTCTCGCGCGCGACCGGGGCGCGTATGAGCAAGACAACGGGAAGCTTTGCATTCCAGTATTGCCTTTCGCCAAGAAACACCCGGCGAACGTCGGCAAGGCTCAGGTCGTTGATCGGCATATCTGGATGAGCCACGACGGCGACGTCGGCATCACTGGGTGTCTGAGCCTCTGAGGAGCTCCAGATGAGCAAGCAAAAAGCGCCCGAAAGAAAAAGCGCTATTCCCAAACGTTTGCGGATCGGTCTCATTCGCTTGCCTCGTCAGAATGTAAAACTGGTCTGGAAGAACACACCATTAACGCGGGGTTCGCTCGCCAGACGCCGCGTGTTCCGGTACTCGGACTTGAATGCTGTGAAACTGGAGATATCATACCGGATGCCGAGAGTCGAGCCCGTGAGGTCTGACCCCGCGAGGATCGGTTCACCCTGCGGAGGGTGAATATACTCGAAGCGGTAGTACGGCTTCAATGCCCTTTCTAACCAGGGAAGCCGGTAAGCGAATTGAACGTAGAAGGCCGGGGTATTGAAGACCTGGGCAGTCAAGATGTCCTGATGGTGGGAATTTGCAAATTCTGCCAGAAACTCAGGCGTTTCCTTCGTCCAGACCAGATGGGTGGAAGCTATCCATTCGCGAACATTCCTTCCGTTCGGCAGCGTGATTTCGTCTTTGTAAAACGATCCACCCACCTGGAATCCATACAGCCCGGCTGGCCGCGCAAAAACGCTCATCAGCCAGGCCCGGTTGTTGTTGACATCCCCTGCATCCCCGGCCCGGCTGATGGTCAAGCCCCGTCCGTTTCCTAAGCCGAATTCATAACCCAGGTGCAACCCTCCTGAAGGAATGCTGCCTTCGGCTAGTAATCCGACAAAGTGGACAGGAATGAAGTTTCCTCCAACTTTGGTCATTTCCGGCCGTGAGATGGTGGTTTGCAGCCAAGCCCCATGATGGAAGGCAGTATTCCAGTAGCTGATTGGCGTGTGGTAGCGCCCGAACGAAAGTTTGAAGTAGTCGTCGTAGTCATATCGAATGATCGAGCGTTCCACTTCGACGGAATATCCTGTCGGCTGAGCCGTAAAAGTGACTTCCCCGAAGTAGCTGATCTTCTTGGACAGCGGCGAGGCAAGATGCAGGTCAAATTGGCCGAGGTTGAAGCCACTCAAAGACCCCTTCTGATTTGTGGCAGAGAAATCGACGTCGGCAAACCCTCGGATTGCCAGAGCGGGGTAATGGGCCTCGGCCTCCTGAACAATCGCCTGTTGCCCAGCACTATTGGATGCCTGGGGGTGCTCCATTCCCGCCGCTTGCTCGTTTCGGGTCGGATTTTGTGTTGGGCTGACCGCGGGGGCGGTCGAGGAAGCGGCCACCGTAGTGCCCACCTTCGCCTCTAGCTCTACGATGCGCTTCTCCAATTTCTCGATCCTCTCGAGCAAATCCTTCGTTGACTCGCCCTCACTGGGCGTTGGTGGTGCCTGTCCCCACGCCGTACCCGCGGCTAGGATCAGCGCGACCACCAAAAGCGTTCGTCGGTACATGCGTTCCCCCTCGCTGTCTAGATTTCGGTCCCGGGCCCTAATTGAGACGATGACGATGGGTTATGATCGTGATGCTAAGAAGGCTTTGTTAAAAACATGTTCCGGCAGGCTATCAACTATTCCCGTCCCGGATCCTGACCTAACACGGCACCTCCCGGAAGAGACCGCGTATTCTATTCCCATCAAGTCTGATGTCAACACATACGTTGCGTTGACAATGATTTAGTGAAATCGAAGCGGCGCAATCACCCGTCGTGCGCGGTGAAAGGCGAATCTCCCGTCTAAAGATCAATCGAGGCGCGGCCGTATCCGTCGTATTTTCTTTAACATGACAAACTTGTAGGCCCGCCGCCCCGTTTTTTGTCTTTACAGCCCCCGGCTGCGCTCCGTATTCTGGAAGCATGTGGAATGTGACAGAGCGGTTCGAGGTCCGGCATATGGAAGCCTTGCCGGGCGCTGGATTCATAGTCAGCAGCACGGGCGGCGTGACGCGCGTAGAAAAATATGGCTCTGGCGCGGAGTTTCGCCGTACTTCGGATGACCACTACCTGATGACGATTCCGCCGACCATCCTGCTGAACGGCCAATTCACGCGTCTGTGGGACGCGGGCTATCAGAAATTCCTCCTCACCGATGACGGCCGGAAGTTTCCCGCGAATGCCGATCAGCTTCTCCGCATGCGCCGCTTCAACGAAGAGCTGAGAACCGCGCTCGGCGTGCCCACCTATTACAACGAAGCGCTCGGATCAACGTCTCAGATTTCCGTGTATGACCGCGTCGCCGGGCGTCCCGGCGACGTCCCCGACCGCACCGTGGGCGTAAAACCGACTTCGGGCCGCTAGCGATGAGCGTATCCCACAGAGATTTTCCACTTTGGTGCCTTTATTCATTGTCCAGTTTTGAGTTCAGCGGGAGGCGTCATGGAGTTGGCGGCGGAATTGAACGAGATCGACGCGATGCTTGGCGGCCTTTCGCGCACCTAGAAAAATTACCGGGACGTCGAAATCGTACCGAGCGCGAAGCTGTGCGTCTTCATCGATGTTTATTTCAGTGAGTCGCGCGCCAAATTCTTTGAGAAGAGGCGCGATCTGCGTTTTTGCTTCTTCGCAAAGATGGCATCCGGGGCGTGAATAGATCGTAACGTCGCGCGGGCCTGCGAGTTGCAAGCGTCCATCTTCGGTCCGCGCGTAGGTGTCCCGGTTCTCTGTTATACGCAACCACCCGCGCTCGACCAGTTGCGCCACCGCGTTGCTTACCGCAGAGGGCTCCCCAAAATCCGCGAGGGACAACGCACGCGCGCCGGGGTGATCGAAGGCAGCCAGAATTTTCCGTTGCCGTTCGTCCATAATAGATAGTAGGACGTTATACCGCAGATTGAGCGGCATTCGTACGCCCGCCGCGATGTGTGCGACCTCAGGGGCTGAAGCCCCTTCTCTTCTAACACCTGAATGTCGCGGCTAAAGCCGCGACCCACAACGACCCTTACGAGAGTGCGGCTTGTGTTGCGGCGACGTGCGTGGTACATCCGAAGGGAAGGATTTTGTGAGGACAAGCGGTCATGGCCGATGCAATAGTGTTGATCGATGATCTTTTTTTTCAGGCGAAGCTGTTTGAGACGGCGAAATTGACCGGGATCACCCTCGAAACCGCGGCGACGGGCGAGCAACTCCTGAAAGCGGCAGCGGCAAGTCCCGCAGCGCTTGTGATTGTGGACTTGAATGCGCGGCAAGGGGCTCTTGAGGCCATCGAGCAGCTTTGCAAGGGGCGCGGGCTCTACCGGGAGCGGGCTCCACTTGGAGCCAGCCAGAACTTGGAGCCCGCCGGAATATCGAATGGGCCAGGCAACCCCCGGCGCGTGATTGCATTTCTATCTCACGTCCAGACGGAGCTGGCGGAACGCGCGCGCGCGGCAGGATGCCAGGACGTGATGCCTCGATCCAAGTTCACACAAAATCTCGCAGCGATTTTGCGCGGTGCGAAATCATGAGCAATGCGGAGCCAGAATTTTCGACGCGTTGTAAGACAGCTCGAAATCTCGCCTTGATCATAGCCTTCGCTTCGGTCGGACTGCTTTCGGCATTTCCTGCACAGGCCCAGCAGCCAGTCCTGGCAAGTCCCGAGACGACTCTTTCCGAGGCGCTTTCTGCCGCCTGCCGGCAGGACGCGGCGGCATTCGCCAACTTTCTCACATCGGACAACGCCACGGCCTACCGCGCGCTCCCGGGCCCGCAACGCACGGCGCTCATGAAACGGTTCGTGCTGCTCGAAGCCCCCGGACGGCCGCTGCTCTCCACAAGCGCCACCGGTCACGGGGTCGTTCGTTGCGAAACCCCAGGCATCGCGACCGAGATGCGCTTTGGCGAGACACGTTCGCGTGAAAATCTTGCGTTCGTCCCCATGCAGATCCCGCTTCCAGGCGAACCCTCGCGGTCGATCACGTTTGGCCTGGTGCGCGAAGGCGGCAACTGGAAGCTGCTCTCGGTGGGGCTGATTCTCCTGGATATTCCATCGATGGCGAAGCAATGGGAACAGGCGGATCTGGAGGGGCACGAGGACGATGCCATCGCCGCTTTG
Organism: Terriglobia bacterium; assembly: GCA_041488495.1. Lineage (GTDB taxonomy): Bacteria > Acidobacteriota > Terriglobia > Acidiferrales > UBA7541 > Palsa-360. Next base: position 130,306 of record JBGPPL010000005.1, on the reverse strand, counting down.
CGTAAGCTCGCTACATCTTTGGAGACTTATCGCCGGGCGTACGGCAAATTGCCGAACGCGCTTGAGCCATTGGGCCCGGCGCCAAAAAGTGGAATTTCTCCTGAGGCGGCAGGTCTGGTCGACGAAGAGCTATCCGCCGGAAGCAAGGACGGCTATGCGTTCCGGTACAGGATTGTGCCCGCTGGCGGCAACCTCTCGGAGGAAGACGCCAACCAAGCGGCAAAGTTTGAACTGGCTGCGACCCCTATCGAGTATGGCAAGAATGCTCGGCGGTCATTTTTTCTCGATTCCGGCGGAATCCTGCGCGGGGCCGACAAGCAAGGTGCGGTCGCGAGTTCTATGGATCCACGTATCGGCCCTCAATAGGACCTCCCTCGTGCGCGGATAACACGCGTCCAAGTTTTCGCTTGCCAGCTGTTCCGCCGCAGAGCGACAATATATTTACCCTTCCGTTTTCCGAGCGCGTGAGTGTGCCCGGAATTCCACGATAAGCGTGTTTGACACGTAGAAGTTTGTCTGCTGCCTGATGTGCACGATGTCCGAACATTCAGACAAGCCGCTGATCGTCGTGCCAGGCCCGATACGGGCCGCATCGGAAATGGCGAACGGCCCCGAGCGCCGCCAAGTCTTTCGCTATCCATTCACCGCAACAGCGGAGGTCATGGAACTTCGCTCGCAGACACGTGTAGCCGGACGCAGTTCAGACCTAGGGCTCGGCGGATGTTACATCGATACGCTTTCGCCCTTTTCCGTGGGAACCCTCGTGCGCTTGCGCTTGGCCCGCCAACAGCAAGTGTTCGAGACGGTGGCCACGGTTGCTTACGCCCATGTCTCTATGGGAATGGGGCTGGCGTTTACCGAGACTAAGCCGGAACATCAGGCTGTGTTGCGGGCATGGGTGGCGGAGCTGAGCGGCGAGCGGTTGCCCGAGCCCGAAGTCGTGGCAACTGAACCCGAGTCCGGCATGGTCCCGACCATCTTCCATTTGCAGCAAGTGTTGAATGAACTTGTCAACGTGATGGTCCGCAAGAAGATCATCAACGAGACTGAAGGCACGGCTTTACTGCGCAAAATATTCCGTTGATGCAGCAACTCGTAGTTGCTCTTTCCTGACACAAGACTCCTCCTTCAAGCGGCAGCCTGGAAGGCCGGCCTATTCCCGATCCAACACGCAGAGTGCAACGCCGCATCCACCTAGGCTTGATTCACGGGTGACGAGCGAATGCGCGATGAGGAACCTAGCGGAGGAAGTGGATTTGGCGATACCATCCCAACTCGGGTCATGATTCCTATTCTCCGATCTGGATGCCGCTGCACTGCCGCCATTGCGGCGCTTGTGCTGCTGGCAGCGGGAAACTGTGCTGAATCTTCTGTTTGGGCTGCACCAGCCTTACACGAGGAACGACCGGCAACGCAACAGTCCTCCGGAGCGGATTCCCCTCTGCCTGTCTTTGAGTTGCACAGTGGATTTTGGGTGAACCTGCATCATTTCCTCTACCTGCAAGCGCGGTTGATGAATGGCAACTCCTCTTCCATGGACAGTGGTAGAGGAGCAGCGGCTCCGCGCGAAGCGCCCATTTCTCTCATCGATTTTCCCGCTGAAGAGATCCGGGCATGGCAGGCTGCCGTGGCGTTTTATGCAAAAGATCTGGCCAGACGCGACCTGCTTCTCAACGGTGAGATGGAAATCATAAACAACCGCCTGTCCGTGATGGAGGCTTGCCCAGATCTAGAGGGGAAAAATTTCCCTGCGTGCAGGTCAGGACTACAGCTGGACTTGGTGGAGGCTCTCGACCGCGCCGCCCCGGTCTACCGGGCGCACTGGTGGGCCGACCAGGATCGCGCAAACCGCGAATGGATTGCCCAGGTCGCACCCATGGTCCGGCAGATGGGTCTGGAGCTTTCCGGACAGCTTGCGGACGTTTATCAAAGACCTTGGCCGGCAGGACGGCTGCGGGTGGACGTCGTGTGGTACGGAGGACCGTACGGGGCCTATACATCCCTCAGCCCTATACATGTCACGCTCTCAAGCCACGACGCACGCAACCAGGGGATCTATGGATTTGAAGTACTCTTCCACGAGTCCTCACACGCGCTGGCAGGCGCCGTGACCGAAGCAATCGCCCGGGAATTCCGCCAACGTGACAAACCCATTCCGCGCGACCTCTGGCACGCTCTGCTGTTCTACACCACCGGTGAATTGGTCCGCCGGGATCTCGCTTATGGAACTATGACCCTCGCAGCTCTTCAAGGAACGGATCCGTCCAGTTACCAGCCCTACGCAGCGCGATTCGGGCTCTATTCCGGCGCGTGGGATCGCTTTCGCGGCATGCTGGATCTCTACTGGCGGCCGTATCTGGATGGCAAGGTTTCCTTCGACACTGCTGTGGCGCGTCTGGCGTCTGCATTGTAAGGTGCAAGCCGTCGGGAAGTGCGCGGTGCGGGCCGCGGCGGTGGTGGGGGGACTCCATACAGGTCGCGCTAAACGATTACTTTTCCAATCCCTGAATCCGGAATGTGTTTGACACTGGTCTGTTTTCAAGTAGGATGAAATCACCCCTTCAGAGACTTTATTTGGCACTGACCAGTGCGCCCGACTGAGTCTGTTTGGGTGATCCCCGCCAGGTAAACGCTCTCCCCCTTCGAAAGTTCCGTCTGGCGCACAACTCTGGTTGCTCGGACAGGCCCATTTGGAGGCAAAGATTGAACCACCAGACCGACGGTGGCGCAAGGAGGTAGAACATGAACCGTGGGAGCAAGAGTATACAGCAAGGTCCCCTACGGGGAATTTTTCCCAGAGAGCCAATTGTAGAGAAGAAGCCGAGACTCTTCGATGCCTCCATCGTGAGCGGGCCGCAAGAAGCCGTTCGTTTCATTACCAATATCCTTGAATCTTCTACGGAATACTCGATAATCGCCAACGACATCGCGGGGACCATCCTATCGTGGAACGAGGGCGCACGGCGGCTGTACGGGTACGAGCCAGAGGAAGTGATCGACAGAGCCAACTCCTCTATGCTTCACGACCCGAAGGACATCGAGGCCGGAAGACCGCAGCAACTCATGGATGCTGCGCTGCTGGACGGGAAGTGGGAAGGGACGATCAACCGGAGGCGGAGGAATGGTGATCTGTTTACGGCGCGCTTGGTGGTTACTCCACGGTACGACGCCTCCGGCAAACCGGTCGGCTTTCTGCTCATCTCCAAGGACATCTCCGATGAGATTCGGATGGATCAGTATGCCCGCAGTCTGATTGAAGCCTCGCTCGACCCTCTGGTCACCATCAGCGCGGACGGCAAAATCACCGACGTCAACGAGGCCACCGTCAAACTCACCGGCCTGCCCCGCGAGAAACTAACCGGCACCGACTTCTCCGACTACTTCACCGAGCCCGAAAAAGCCCGCGAAGGGTACCGGCAGGTTTTCGCCAGAGGGTTGGTCACCGACTATCCCCTCACCGTCCGGCACATGAACGGCCGGCTGACGGACGTGCTTTACAACGCTTCGGTCTACCGCGACGCACACGAGAACGTGCTGGGTGTGTTTGCCGCCGCCCGTGACGTCACCGCCCAGAAGCGCGCCGAGGCGCAGGTGGCCGAGCAACGAGGCAAGGAGCTGGAACGCCTGGCCGAATTGGAGCGATTCCAGAAATTGACCGTGGGCCGTGAGCTCAAAATGATTGAGCTCAAGAGAGAAATTGACGACCTAAGAAGAAAGCTGGCTGAAGTCGAGACCAGATAGGCGGGCGAAAATGGGAACGCAACTCGATCCCCTCGAGGGCCACGAGGACAAACTCAGACACTTTGAAGACGTGCAGCGAGCCACACTGAACATTCTGGAGGACTTTGACGCTGAAACGAAAAGATTGGAACAAGTGAAAAGCGCCACGCTGAACGTGTTGGAAGATTTCGATGCGGAAAGGAAGCGATTGGAGGACGTACAGCGAGCGACGATCAACATTGTGGAGGACTTCAACTCCGAGAAAACCCGTTCCGAGCAAAGCCAGCGTGCGCTCCTCAATATCTTGGAGGATATGGAGGTCGAAAAGAGCAGAGTGGCCGAGGTCAACCACCAGCTCGAAGTCGCCAATAAGGAGCTGGAGACGTTCAGCTATTCTGTCTCTCACGACTTGCGAACCCCGCTCCGCAGCATTGATGGCTTCAGTCAGGCACTCCTGGAAGATTATGCAGACAAGCTCGATTCCAACGGCCGGGATCACCTTCAGCGCGTGCGCCGCGCGGCACAACGCATGTCCGCGTTGATTGACGACCTGCTGAATCTCTCTCGTGTGTCCCGAAGCGCGATGCGCCGCGAAAAGCTCGACTTGAGCGCCATGGCGAAGTCGATTACAGCAGAGCTTCAGGAAGCAGAGCCAAATCGGCGGGTAGAATTCGTGATCGAAAATGACTTAACCGCCGCGGGAGATTCGCAGCTACTGCGAGCTGTGATGGAAAATCTCCTCCGCAACTCCTGGAAGTACACTTCCGGCCACGCGAGTGCCAGGATTGAATTTGGCAGGACCCAGCAGAACGGCAAGCGTCCATTTTTTGTGCGGGACGATGGCGCAGGGTTCGACCCGCGTTATGCGGACCGTCTTTTCGGAGCCTTCCAGCGCCTGCACACGGCGGCGGAATTCCCAGGCACTGGCATTGGTCTGGCCACGGTGCAACGGATCATCCACAGACATGGCGGGGAGATTTGGGCAGAGGGAGCAGTCGAAAAAGGGGCGACCTTCTACTTCACTTTGTGACGGAATCGGCTTGCAGGTGCGGGCTCTACTTTTACGCTGAACGCCCCGGCCTGGCCGGGGTGTGGAACCCGCCGGAATCGGGTACAGGCTCTACCGGGTGCGGGCTTTACTTGAAGCCCGCCAGAATTTGGAGCCCGCCGGAATATCGAGGGACAAGTGGATTATGGAAAACAAGATCATTTTGTTGGTCGAAGACAATCCGGACGATGAGGCGCCTACGCTTCGGGCGCTCAAGAAAAACAATATCGGCAATCGAGTCATCGTCGCACGCGATGGTGCGGAGGCGCTCGATTATTTATTTGGCACCGGAACGCATTCCGGGAGAGACACAACTTTCATGCCGCAGCTGGTCCTGTTGGACTTGAAGATCCCAAAGGTGGATGGCCTGGAAGTCTTGCGGCGCTTACGCGGAAATGAGCTCACGAAACTGCTTCCCGTAGTGATTTTGACCTCCTCCAATGAAGGGCAGGACCTCCTCAAAGCGTACAGCTCAGGCGCGAACAGCTATGTGCGGAAACCCGTCGATTTCAATCAGTTCATCGAGGCCGTGCGTCAGCTGGGATTGTACTGGCTGATTCTCAACGAACAGCCGCCGGCCCGGAGATAACAAATGGGAACCCCGCTTCACGTATTGATAATCGAGGACTCTGAAGACGACACCGCCCTGCTTCTGCACGAATTGAAACGCGGCGGCTACGACGTTGAGTTTGAACGAGTGGATCTTCCTGACGCGCTGAAATCCGCTCTGGATAAGCAGAACTGGGACCTGGTTGTCTCCGACTTTTCCATGCCGCATTTTTCCGGCACAGACGCGTTGCGTCTCTTGCGAGCAAAAGGGTCCGACGTCCCTTTCATTTTCGTTTCGGGGACCATGGGCGAGGATACCGCCGTAGCTGCCTTGCAAGAAGGCGCCCAGGATTACGTGATGAAGACCAATCTGAAGCACCTAGTTCCTGCGGTGCAGCGGGCACTCCGAGAAACGGAAGACCGCCGGAAGAACAAGCTAATGGAGCTGCAGGTGCAGCAATTGCGGAAATTCGAAGCCATTGGAAAGCTGGCTGGCGGCATTGCCCATGATTTCAATAATGTAATCGGCGCAATTTTGGGATGGGCGGAAATGGGATGCGAGGAAACGCGGCCAGGAACCGGTTTTCACGACCGTTTTCAGAAGATTCGGGACCAGGCGCTTTGGGCCGCGAGGCTGACTTCCCAGCTCCTGGCATTCGCGCGACGCCAAGTGCTCCAGCCGCGAAAGATCAATCTGAACACTCTCGTCATGGAGGGAGTGAGCATGCTTCGAAGGGTGATCGGAGAACACATTGAGGTCCGCGTCCTGACGACGCCGGATCTTCGCGTTACCCAGGCGGATCCCACGCAGATCGAGCAGGTTCTCATGAACCTCTGTTTGAATGCGCGGGATGCCATGCCGGAAGGCGGACAACTCATCATCGAGACCCAAAACGTCGAGATCGAGGAAGAGTACTGCCGCCTTCACCCTTACGCTCGGCAGGGGAGTTTTGTCTTACTCGCGGTATCCGACACGGGCGTTGGGATGGACGCTGCAACGACGGAACGCATCTTCGAACCTTTTTTCACTACCAAGGAACTAGGTAAGGGCACTGGGCTCGGCCTGGCAACCGTGTACGGCGTCGTAAAACAGCACGGCGGATTTATCCATTTGTATAGCGAACCCGGAAAAGGAACAACATTTCGAATCTATCTGCCAGCGGGAAGCGGCGCGCCCGAACCGCGTGAGCCCAGGAGCGACGAACGAACCCCGAAGGGGACCGAAACAATTCTGATGGCCGAAGACAACGATGGACTCCGAGAGGCAGCCCAGATGATGTTGGAAAGGCTTGGCTATCGCGTAATTCTCGCATCTAACGGCGAGGAAGCAACCCGGCTCTTCAAGACGAATTCCGGCAAAATAGATATGGTCTTTCTGGACGTAATGATGCCTGACATATCTGGTCCCGCCGCGTATTTGCGAATGGTTGCCATTCAACCCAATCTGCGGGTAGTCTTTACCACCGGCTATACAGCCGAAATGGCGTCTCTGAATTCCATGCTCGAAAAAGACGCTCCAATCCTGCTGAAGCCGTACGGCATGAAAAACCTTGGCCAGATCGTGCGGAGCACACTGGACCGCGCACGCTCCGCATCAATCCCCAAGGATGCGAGTGAAGATCCCTGTTAGCCCTGTACGTCTGGTAATCGGCCGCGCAGGACGAGGCTGGTTCGAAATCAGACGTGCCGTCGACGGCGGACGGAATTGTTCGGCGGTCGGGAGTGTGATAACCTTCTGGCCTTGAAAGCGGGGTTCCGCAGACGCGGAATCCGCCTCTGATGTTCCTCTCTGCTGAACGGGTGTCACCCCGGGATTTCCTGCGACTCGAGATTAACTGGCGGACCAGCAGGCCGGATTGACTCCTCAGAGGGCTCGTCGAAACCAGGAACGCATCGGATCGGGAAAGTTGACGGAACGCAATGGCGACGAAACCTGCTACTGGGAAAGCACTCGAGATCAAACTGGCTCACTCACCGGACTCCGACGATGCCTTCATGTTCTACGGGCTCGCAACACAGAAGGTGCGCACGCCCGGTCTGAAGATCTCGCACGTCCTGGCCGACATTGAAACACTCAATCAGGCAGCCTCCCAGGAAATTTATGACGTAACGGCATTTAGTTTTGCGGCGTATCCCTATCTCCGCGATAAGTACGTGCTGCTGGATTGCGGAGGAAGCTTCGGGGAGGGGTACGGCCCTATCGTGGTTTCGCAACACCCGCTCAAGCGCGAGGATCTGCCAAAATGCCGGATTGGCGTGCCGGGTCTGCGCACCTCCGCTTTCTTGACACTCAAGTTGTACGAGCCGCGCATTGAACCCGTGCCGATGGCGTTTGATCAGATCCTAGACGCCGTGAAGAACTCGGTGGTCGATGCGGGCTTGCTGATTCACGAAGGACAGCTGACGTTCCCGCAAATGGGGCTGCACCGGGTCGTTGACCTGGGACAGTGGTGGCTCGAACAGACGGGACTTCCGCTGCCGCTCGGTGGCAACGGAGTGCGCCGCGCGCTGGGCCCGGATGTCGGCGTTCAGGTGGCGCGCGCGATTCGCGAGAGCGTAGCCTATGCGCTCGAGCATCGCGAAGCTGCGCTCAATTACGCGATGCAATTCGCGCGCGACATGGACCCCGACCTGGCCGACAAGTTTATCGGGATGTACGTGAACAAATGGACGCTCGGTTATGGTGCGCGCGGACGCCGGGCGGTCCGCGAATTTCTCACGCGGGGCGTGAATGCCGGATTGATACCGGGCCCGCCCGACGCTGAATTCCTGAGCGAAGAGTAGCGTCCCGGGTCAGAGATTTGTCGACATCATGAACCTTCCCGGACAAGCCTTGTGGGTCGGACCTTCTCGCCCTGACGAAGGAATGGCAGGTCCGGCAATCATGACGTTCAAGACCACGGGCTTTTAACCCATATTTCTCACGGCGATGCGAGTGGGTGGTACAAAAGCCACCAGTCGGTTGCCGAGCGCGGTTTTTGGTAACGCCAGCGTCTCGCAGGCGTTTTCCTGAACCTCCAGCGCAGCGCGACAACGCCGGCTCTTCCTTTGTCAGGACGAGCGAGACGCCGGCACTACAAAACCGCGCAGAGCCCTCTCGTTCAGTTACGTTGCCGCTAGATGGTGAATCCTTTGTGAGAAGTGCGGGCTAGTAACTAAGCGGCGCGCCATCGCTCGGTAAGCAATTCTTTTTCGGCACCCACATCGGTTACTCTCAAAGAGACGATTCCGATGACACGAACCGTAAAATTTGATGGACGCCCGATCTGGGCGGAAGTAAGCCTGGGCGCGCTCACGCACAACTTGCGCGCGATCCGCCGCCACGTCAATCCTGCGGGCACGCGCGGCACACGCCGGAAAATTCTCGCGGTCATCAAGAGCAACGCCTATGGCCACGGGATCGTTCCGGTGGCACGCGCGCTTTCCCGCGCCCGCGCGGACTGGTTCGGCGTGACATGTTCCGCCGAGGGAGCCGAGCTGCGGGACAGCGGTATCCGCGAGCCGGTCTTGATTCTCACGGGTTTCTGGGCCGGGGAAGAACAGCGCATTCTCGAACACCATCTCACGCCGGCGGTCATGCGGCCCGAGCAGCTCCGGTTGCTGGAACAAGCTGCCGCGCGCTCACGCAAGGCGCGCCGCGAGCCGGTTGGTTTTCATCTCAAGATCGACTCCGGCATGAATCGCCTTGGCATCGCGCCTTCGGAAATTCCCGCTTTCGCGCGCGTGCTGGCGGATTGCCCGCACCTGCGCCTCGAAGGCACGTTCACGCATCTCGCATCATCGGAGGTCTTCACCACCGAGCAGTCGATCGAGCAGGAAAAAACATTTGAAGCCGCACTCGCCTGCATGCGCTCTCTCGGACTTGATTCCGGCATCGTGCACATGGCCAACAGCGCAGCGATTGTCAGCCGTCCCTCCACCTGGCACGCGATGGTGCGGCCCGGCGCGATCCTGTACGGCTATCATCAGTTCTTCGAGCCGTCCGAGCTCAACCCGGAGATGGAAACAAAGCTTCCGGTGCGCCCCGTGCTCTCGTTTCGCGCGCGGATTATTTCCATTCGCGACCTTCCGGTTGGGGCTCGCGTGGGCTATAACGCCCGCTGGACGGCCACGGGGCCTTCCCGCGTCGCCGTGCTGGCCGCCGGCTATGCCGATGGGCTGTTGCGCGTGCTTTCGAACAAAGGCCGTGTGATCGTTCGAGGCCAGTTCGCTCCCATTATCGGCACGGTTTCGATGGATCTCACCGCCGCTGACGTCACTGGAATATCCTCGGTGCGCGTGGGCGATATCGCCACGATCTATGGCTCCGACAGCGGGACAACGCAGTCCGTTCCCGACGTCGCGCGAATCGCCAATACGGCCAGCGCTGATCTGCTCTGCGCGCTTGGCAAGCGCGTTCCTCGGTTCTATTTACCCTGAGGCCGCCAACGGTTCACCGAGAACGTTTACCCTGAACACCGTGAATGCCTTGCCCTGACTCGGCGCTGGAAACATAGAGCTAAGCCTCAGCGAAGCATCCCTGTTGCTGCCTCGCGCGTGCCTACCTGTACCCAAACCGTTAATCGCTTGACTCCATGAGTTGAAATGAGCTATTTGGAGAGTGCAAGAGGGCTGGTTTCATATCCTTCATACCGGATCAGCCCAGATTTATGCAGATTATAGTGAAGAAGTTGTTTTGATTTATTCGTACGTCGCCTCATAAGAAGTGAGGTTTTTATGACTCGTCCTTATATCCGACCTGGCAGTTCGGTTCCGCCGCCCGCATCCACACCGTTCCCTTTGCGGCCCGCAACGCCCGCTCACACAAGTCCCGAATTCGGAAGCTGGTGGGATCAGCTGCTAGTCCGGCTCATTTTTTCTGCCGCGTGCGTGGCCGCAGGCTACCATTTCCATCCGTTCGGGCTGTCAAAGTGGGTAGATGCTGGGATAGGTTTTGGATTTTCAATCTCGGTCTTCCTGTTCGAGGCCCGGCTGCAGCGCGCCAGCTTGCGGCGATTGATCGGGGCAGCCATCGGGTCGATCCTCGGCATATTCGGCGCGTATCTGATGGGCCTGATTCTGGCGCGCACGTCCATCCCGGAAGGCTCACGCTCGTTCCTGGATGTGGGTTTGCTCCTGGTGATGACTTACATCGGTCTGGTGGTCGGCGCAAACAAAGGGGACATGCTCAACCTGCAAGCCCTCGGGGGCCTGTTCGGAAGTGAGCGCAGCACGCGGCGCATGCCCAAGGTGCTCGATACCAGCGTGATTATCGACGGCCGCATCGCCGACATCTGCGAGGCTCATTTCCTCGACGGCGTCTTGCTGATCCCGCAATTCGTATTGCGGGAATTGCAACTGGTGGCCGATTCCGCCGACTCCATGAAGCGCCAGCGAGGGCGCCGGGGGCTCGAAGTTTTGCAGCGCATCCAGAAGATGGCGCACCTCGAAGTCGAAATCGCGGACGACGATTTCGCAAACGTCGCTGACGTGGACCTGAAACTCATCGAGCTTGCCAAACGTTATGACGGCAAGATCGTGACCAACGATTACAACCTGAATAAGGTCGCGTCTCTGCAAGGCATCGAAATCCTGAACGTCAATCAACTCGCCAACGCCTTGAAACCCGTGGTCCTTCCCGGCGAAATCATGCGAGTCTTTATTCTGAGGGAGGGCAAGGAGTACAACCAGGGCGTGGCGTATCTCGACGATGGCACCATGGTCGTTGTCGACGGGGCGCGCCGCATGATCAACAAGACCGTGGACATTACGGTCACCTCCGTCCATCAGACAACCGCCGGCAAGATGATCTTCGGGCGGCTTGAGGAGCGCGAATCTCAGACATCACGTCCGGCGCCGCCCCATGGCCTCAGCGATGTCCCGCAACCGCGCCCGGTCGAGCACAACAGCCGGCACAGCGAAGCACTCGCCGGAGGCGAACGACTGCCGCATCCTGTCGTCCCGGATCCTTCGCACGAACCGGAATGAGGCTCGTCCGTTCGCCAGTCCTCGCGATCTGATTACACTGACGAATCTCTCGACTTCTGTTTATATGCGCCCCCAATTGGTGTAAGCTTTTGCCCCCCTGACTGAGACGACGATGAATCGTGTAACCGCAATCTTGCCTGCTGCCGGACTCAGCACCCGAATGGGCGCGGAGACGCCGAAGCAGTTTCTCGAACTGGACGGCGTGCCTGTCCTGATCTTCGCGCTGCGGCGCCTGGCGGCCTGTCCGGCGATCACCGGCTTCGTCGTAGCCGCCCGGGCCGAGGAAGTGGATTCCGTTGCCGCACGCATCGCACAGGAAAATCTCGGTCGTCCGGCTCGCGTTGTCCGCGGGGGCGACACGCGCCAGGATTCCGTCGCCAACGCCCTGGCGGAAGTCCAACCCGATGCCGACCTGATCCTGGTGCACGACGCGGTTCGGCCTCTGGTTACGCGCGACCAGATCGAACGCGTGATTGCCGAGGCTCTTTCCTGCGACGCCGCCATCCTGGGCGTACCGGCAATGGACACGGTGAAGGAAGTGAAGCGCGCGACCCCGCAGGGCGGGGCCGCCGATGTCGCGCTCATTACGGCTACGATACCGCGTGAGCGCGTCGTGCTCGCGCAGACTCCACAGGTCTTTCGCGCTTCGTTGCTGCTCGAAGCGTTCGCGCGCGCGCGCCAGGATGGCGTTTCGGCCTCGGACGAAGCCGGCCTCGTCGAGCGCATGGGCCGCGACGTCCATGTCGTGGCCGGCTCGGAACGCAACCTGAAGATCACCCGCCCCGGTGACATGCAACTCGCCGAATTTTACCTACGCGAGGAGCGCGCGGCGCGATGACCCGCGCGGGAATTGGTTATGATCTGCACCGCCTCGCGGAAGGCCGCAAGCTGACCTTGGGAGGCATCGAAGTTCCGTTCCACAAGGGACCCGTGGGACACTCCGACGGTGACGCGCTGGCGCACGCGGTCTGCGACGCGCTGCTCGGCGCGGCGGGGCTCGGCGACATCGGCACGCATTTTCCGGACACCGATCCGAAATGGAAAGATATTTCGAGCCTTCGATTTTTAGAGCGCGTCCGTGAGTTGCTCGCCGAACAGCGGCTCCGCATCGCGCACGTGGATGCGATCGTCATCACCGAAAAACCAAAGCTGGGCCCGCATTTTCCCGCCATGCGGGAGGCGCTGGCGAAGTCACTGGGAATCTCCCCTTCTGCCATCAATTTGAAAGCCAAGACCAACGAAGGTGTGGACGCGATTGGCCGCGGGGAAGCGATTGCCGCGCAGGCGATCGTCACGCTCGAAGGCTGAGTCTGCTGTACACTGCTCCTCGCATGCTTCCTGAACCTGCAGCCGAAATTCACGCCGCTGTGAATCCGTTCACGGCCGAAGATGTGGCCGCGATACTCGGCGAGCACAACTGGTTGCGGAGCATGAACGATGCCGTCGCCTCCTGGATGGCAGAGGCCGCGGCGCTGCTCGGCCCGCGGGCCGCGAATCGCGAAGCGCTGGCTCACCTGTTGGCGCTGGTCTTCGAATACGACGCACACACCGCGCTCGCTTCGCGGGAATCCCAGGAGGTGCTCGCCCGACGCGGCGGGCGCGAAGTCCTTCGAGCACTGGCGACCGAAATATTGGGTGGCGGTCCGGTAGATTCGAACCGGCTGAAGGAAATTGTCGCGGCGGTCAAGGCCAGGTTGCCGTATTCCAGCCGCGAAATCTTTCATCCGTTGCGCGTGGCGCTCACGGGACGCGTCGGTGAAGGCGAACTCGATCGCGTGGTGCTGCTGCTGGATCGAGCCGCGCAGATCGAGGGACTCGCGCCGGTAAAGTCCGTTCGGATTCGTATTCTTGAATTCTGCGCCGCCCTCGATTGAACGGGAGATTCGGTCTCACAAGGAGTCGCGATACAGCTACCCGGGTTCGGTCCAGGCGTCAGGCGCTCTCTGCTCAAAGCGTGTGAAGGAGCCCTGAAAAACAAACCGGATATTGTCGGTCGGACCATTTCGCTGTTTTGCGATAATCAGGTCGGTTTCTCCACGCTCCTCTGTGGTAACGTCCTCTTTCTTCTTGTAGAAGTTAGGCCTATGGATGAACATCACCACGTCCGCGTCCTGCTCGATCGCGCCGGATTCGCGCAGATCGGCAAGCCTTGGCTCGCGGTCTTCTCTTTCCGGCGCACGCGTGAGCTGCGAAAGAACCAACACCGGCACCTTTAATTCCTTCGCCAGGCCTTTGAGGCCGCGCGTGATGCTGGACACTTCTTCGTTGCGATTGCCGAATCGCCCGCGCGCGGAAACCAATTGCAGATAATCCACAATTGCGAGCGAAAGGCCCTTGTCGCGCTTCAGCCGCCGCAACTTCGCGCCCATTTCGACTACCGTGGCGGAGCCCGCATCGTCGATCCAAAGCGGCGCCTCGGACAAGCGGCTAAGAGATCGTGGAATTTTCCCCTTATCCTCTTGATTCAAGTGGCCAGTCCGGAACTTGTGTGAGTCAATCTTGGCGTCGGCTGACAGGAGCCGGAGCAAAAGAGACTCCTTCGACATTTCGAGGCTGAAAATCGCGACCGGTCTGTTTCCCCGCACGGCAACGTTTTCCGCGATGTTGAGTGCGAATGCCGTCTTCCCCATGGAAGGACGCGCCGCCAGAATAATCAGTTCTGAATCCTGCAAACCAGAGGTCAAGTTGTCGAGCAGGTCGTAACCTGTTGAAAGACCCGTGATACGGTGGCCACCTTCATAAATATGAGAAATGCGCTCCCGGCTCTCGGTTACGACGTCATGCAATCCCACCAGGCCCAAGCGGACGCGGTCTTCGGCGAGCTGGAAAATCTGGGATTCGGCTCGGTCCAGAATTGTGTCCGCGTCCTCCTCCGCTTCAAGCGCCTGCTGCTGGATGGCATGCGTGGCGTGGATCAGGCCGCGCAATAGTGATTTTTCCTTCACGATGCGCGCGTAATGCTCGACGTTGGTGACGTGCGGCACGCCGTCCATCAACTGGGCGATATACGCGGGGCCGCCGGAGGATTCGAGTTCCCCGCTGCGGTGGAGCTGGTCGGTGAGTGTCACCAGGTCGATGGCCTGCTGCGTCTCACCGAGTGCGATCATCTGCTGGTAGATGCGCCGGTGATGATCGTGGAAGAAATCTTCAGGCTTCAGTTTCTCGAGAGTAGCATTGAGCGCGTTGTTGTCGAGCAGGATCGCGCCCAGGATGCTGCGCTCCGCCTCAGTGTTCTGAGGCAGCGGGCGTTCGAGCGTCGTAGTTGGGGTGGCCATCGTCTAGTTCGCCTTAGTTTCGCCTAAAAAAAGACGTCTGGCAAGGGAAGTCAGTCGGCAGATGCGTCTCAATTGGAAAGCTCCCAAATCTCAGTGAAGTGCTTGTGTGTGCGCTCATGGCCGTGGTCCTCCGCGAGCATTTCCCGGAGCTTTTTCGAGAGCTCGTCTGCCTGCTGTGTGGAAGCTGCATGGTTCCTGCACGCCTGATGGTAGCCAATTCCAAATCGGGCGCCACAGCAATCGCAAAGCTCAAAGGTCTCGATCGCATACGAGGGATACTTCGCCAATTCCTTGTCAAGGATCGCCACCGGACTGTTTACATCGCTGGTCATGTCGTCCTCCGCTGGAGTGAGGATTGTGGTCGCGAGGCGTAGCGCGTCATGGGGCAGAGCCAGGACCGGATCCGAACGCGCTAAGTCTAGCTGGGAAAGAATGACTCCGCCCTGTGGAATTCATCTGAAACTGTGAATAACTTTTCGAAAATATACTGGGGAGGTGTCTGTGGAAAACGCGTCGAAAAGCTGTGCCCCGGCGCCGAAAGAAACAAATGGCCGCTGCGCGCGAATTTGCCCGCGCCGCGGCTTAGGAACGGCCCAGCAGGAAGTCTAAGCTTCCTTTCCGACGACGACTTTGAACTGCGCGGTGACGCCGTGGACCAGCTTCACCGTGACAGCGGATTCGCCGACAATCTTGATGGGCTCATCGAGCGCGATGCGGCGCTTGTCGATCTGGAAGCCTTGCGCGGCGAGCGCGTCGGCCAGGTCGGCGGAGGTGACCGAGCCGAACAATTGATCGTTCTCGCCCGCCTTGCGCGCGAGCTTGACGGTCACGTTATTGAGCAAGGCGGCCTGCTGTTCGGCGGCGTCCTTCTCGGTCGCCGTGCGCTTGGACAGCGTGATGCGGATTTTTTCCAGGCGCTTGATGTTCGCGGGTGAAGCTTCGAGCGCGAGTTTGTGCGGCAGCAGATAGTTGCGCGCATAGCCCGCGGCGACCTCCACAACCTCGCCTCGCGTCCCGACTTTTTCGACGTCTTCCTGCAGAATAATTTGCATGGCTTCCTCTTCTTCCCGTCTCAATCTTGAGAAAAGCCCCGCGTCTTGACCCTTCACGTTCGCTCAGGGCAAGAGACGCGGGCTACAACACATCCAGTGCCAATCTCAGTGACACGTTCCCTGCGCCTACAGCTCGGTGGCGAAGGGCAACAACGCGATGTTGCGCGCCCGCTTGATGGCTTCACCCAGCCACCGCTGGTGGCGCGAGCACGTGCCCGTCATGCGGCGCGGCAGAATCTTGCCGCGCTCCTGCACGAATGGCTGGAGCATTTCGACTTTCTTGTAGTCGATGAAGTCCACGCGCTCGACGCAGAAGCGGCAAACCTTCTTCTTGCGGAAATACTGGCGCTTGCCGCCGCGCCGCGGGCCGCCAGGGCCGCCACCCGGGCCGCCGGGGCCGCCGCCTTCGCGGCGCTGGCCGCCCCCTCCTCCACCGGAGAAACCTTCGCGGCGTGGAGCGCCTCCGCCGGAATGCCCTTCGGAGCGGTGGGCGCCGCCACTGGAGGGTCCCTCTGTGCGCGGCGCGCTTGGAGCGGGCGTGGCATCGGGCGCTGCGGGTGGTACTTGTGCTGGTTGATCGGACATCGTGTTTCCTTTCCCTTTGGAAATCGTTTCTTCAGGCGGGCTCCAAGTAGAGCCCGCACCCGTTAGCCGGCCGCCGTCTGTTCGGCGGCGGGCGGAACCTGCTGCTGGGGAGCCGGCGCCGCCGGCTTGCGCGGGCGGCGGCTGGCACGGCGCTCTCGATGGTGCACCAGCTTCTGCTGGCGTTTCAGATCTTCGTCCAGCCGAACCGTTTGATACTTGATGACGGCGTCGGAAACTTTCAGGCGCCGCTCGAGTTCCTTGATGATGTCGCCCTGCGCGCCGCGCACGACCATGTAGACGAAGAAACCCTCGCGGTGTTTCGACACGCGATAGGCCAGCCGGCGCGTGCCCCACCTCTCGGTTTTCTCAACTTTGCCGCCGTGTTCGGTGGCGGAATGCTCGAGCGTGGCGACGATCTTGGTGATTTCTTCCTCCGGCGTGGCCGGACGGCAGATAAAAATCAGGTCGTACAAGCGCTCTTCCATGTTTGGTTGACTCCGTTTCTCAAACTTCAATTGCTCGAAAACCGTTATTCTGGCGGGCTCCAAGTGGAGCCCGCCCCCGTTTCTACTTCGCAGCTTCGTCTTCGCCGGGCGGGGGCACGCGGCGATTAAAGCGATTCATCGCGTGCTGAATTCCTTCCGCCACAATCAGTTTCACGGCTTCGGCGCCCTGTTCGATTTCCTCGGCGACCAGGTCTTCTTCGTCGCGCCGTATCTGGCGCAGCACGTATTCCTTCAGATCGCCCCGGAACTCTTCGGGCTGTACGCCCAGCCGGACGCGCGGAAACTCCATCGTACCGAGCGCGCCAATCACGGACTTCAATCCGTTATGGCCTCCCGCCGAGCCACGTTCACGCACGCGAAGCATGCCCCAGGGCAGCGCGATGTCGTCGCAAATCACGATCACGCCGGAGGGCTCGCACTCGGCGCGCCCCACCAGCTCGCGCACCGCAAGGCCGCTCAAGTTCATCATCGTCTGCGGCTTGGCGAGCACGACTTCGTGTCCCGCGATTTTTCCCCGGCCAATAAAGGATTTCGCTTCGGGGCGTGTCACGTGAATGCCGGCCTGCTCGGCCAGCTTATCCACAACCAGAAAGCCCAGGTTATGCGGCGTCCAGGCATATTCGATGCCGGGATTGCCCAAGCCGACGATCAGGCGCATGCCCATGCTCATCGCGCGGCGCGCACGGCGCGGCAGGAAGCGGCCACGCCGGGACGGCGCACGTTACTTCTTCTTTTCCTTCTCGGCAGCCGGAGCCTCTTCGCCTTCTTCGCCCTCTTCGGTTTCCTTCTTGCCCTTCTTGATGAGTTCGGGCTCGGCTGGCACAGCGGCCTCGGCGGCTACGGCCTCGGCTGGTTTCTCTTCCTCGACGCGCAGGGCGACGACGTGCGCGAGTACGCGCAGCGGATCGGTGACCAGCTTTATTTTTTCCGGGTCGAGCTTAATATCCGACGCGCGGAGCTGCGTGCCGATCATCAATTCGGAAACGTCCAGGCGGAACTCCGTGGGGATTTCGCTGGGCAGGCATTCGATCTCGACTTCGCGAGTGACCATTTCGAAGATGCCGCCCTGGAGCTTGACGCCCTGCGCTTCACCGAACGTATGCACCGGAACTTTGGCGCGCATGCGCACGTCCATGGCGATACGCAGCAAGTCCACGTGCAGGAGATGGCCCTTGACCGGGTCCACCAGCCAATCCTTCACGATTGCAGTTTCCTCGATGTCCTTGATCTTGACCTTGAAAATCGTGTTGTGGCCCGAGGCTGACCGTAGAATCGCGGCCACCTGCTTGGCATTCACCTCAAGCGCCTGCGAGCCGCCCTTGCCGCCGTACAGGACCGCGGGAAGTTGTCCTGTCAGGCGGACGCGCCGCGCGGCGTTTTTGCCCCGCGTTTCCCGGGGGGCTGCTTCAACGATGATCTGTTCCATAAGTCCTTCCTTGTTTCATAACCACAGGCCGCCCGCGGAACGCAGGGTGCGTTTCCGGCGCAGGCCTTCAGAAAAATAATTCGCTGATCGAAGACTCTTCGTGGATCGAATGGATGCCCCGGGCGAGCAGCCCGGCGACGCTCAGGACCTTGATGCGCGAAACCTTTTTGGCTGCCTCGGTGAGCGGCACGGAATCGGTGACGACCACCTCTTCGATGGACGACGCGCAGATGCGCTCGACCGCCGGCCCGGAAAGCACCGCGTGGGTGCAGGCCGCGTATACTTTTGTCGCGCCCTCTTTCAACAAGGCCTCGGCCGTCTTCACGAGCGTGCCCGCGGTGTCGATGATGTCGTCGATGATCAGCGTGGCGCGGCCGCGAACGTCGCCGATCAGGTGCATCACTTCGCTGACGTCGATGTCCACGCGGCGTTTATCCACAATCGCCAGCGGCGAGTCGAGTTTCTTCGCAAAGGCCCGCGCCCGCTCGACCCCTCCGGCATCGGGAGAAACTACGGTGATATTTCCCAGCCTTTTTTGCTTGAAGTAATCGATCAGGACCGGCGACGCATACAGGTGATCCACAGGGACATTGAAGTAGCCCTGGATCTGCGGCGCGTGCAAATCGAGCGTCAGGGCGCGGCTCGCGCCGGCGGTCTCCAGCAGATCGGCGACCAGCTTCGCGGAAATCGGCACGCGCGGCTTGTCCTTGCGGTCCTGGCGCGCGTAGCAGTAGTACGGCATCACGGCAGTGATCCGCCAGGCCGAAGCGCGTTTGAAGGCGTCGATCATCATCAGCAATTCCATCAGGTGAAAATCCGCCGGATTTGTGCCGGGCTGCACGACAAAGACGTCCGCGCCGCGCACGTTTTCCAGAATCTGAAAATAAATCTCGCCGTCGCTGAACTTGCCGAGCTTGGCAAGTCCCGGTTTCGCGCCCAGGTGGCGGCAAATATCCTCCGCCAGACGAGGATTCGCGCTGCCGCAGAAAATTTTAAACTTGTCGTCGGTCAAGGACGTTCCTTCGCGCGCCGGGAGCGGGCTCCACTTGGAGCCAGCCCGTAATTAGAACTGTTCAGGCGAAATCCGGCCCGCCCAATTTACGGCGGTATTCTGCCCTCGAGAGAGTCGAGCAGACAAAAACCTGATCCTTCGGAAACGCCCGAGCAGCTCGGCGCGCCTTCGCTGGGTTTTGGAATATTCCAAACACCGCCGAACCGCTACCCGCCAGCGAGGCCCCTGCAGCTCCTTGCCGAAGCAACTCCCGTTTGATCGCAGCCAATCGGGAATACCGCGGGAAAACTGCCGCCTCAAAGTCGTTCGAAAGGGCGCCCCCCTGCGGGCTCCAACACAGAGCACAGAACCGCCATAGTTTAGAGGGGTCCGGGCGCTTTGTCAATCGCCGCGCGAGCCACAGGTAGGCATCCCGTGTGGGCACGGCGAGATCCCGGGGCGAAATGACCAGCAGCGCACGGCCGGGAGCATCGGGCAGTGGATAGACTTCATCCCCGCGGCCGATACCAAGAGCCCGGCCGCCGTGCAGGAAAAACGGCACATCGGCGCCAAGCCTCGAGGAAATCTCAGCCAGGCGGGCGGCTTCTATTCGTTTTCCCGTCAAACGCAGGAGCCCTATGATCGCAGCGGCGGCGTCACTCGATCCTCCGCCGAGTCCGCGGCCGACCGGAATGCGCTTGGTGAGCACGGCACGGATGCCCTGCCGGAAACGCAGCTCGCGGCGCAACTCATCGAGCGCCCGATAGACGAGATTGTCGCGGCCAGGCTCGCCGGCCAAGGCGGAATCTCCGATGATGCGCAGATCGACGCGTGTGTCCCGGCTCGCTCCGAGCGCAAGCGTATCGTGCAGAGTGATCGTCTGGAAGATCGTGCGCAACTCGTGATAGCCGTCCGCGCGCCGCCCGAGAATATCGAGACGCAGGTTGACCTTCGCGTATGCTGGAACACGCACCCATTTCATAGCGAGGTATGCTACTACGGCTTGATGTCGTCCGGGGGGTTCTGCTGCGCGAGACGGCGCTTCAGAGCGGAGATTTTTTGTTCCACTTCCGCGAGCTTGTCCGCCTCAAAATTGCCCGGCAGCACGCGGTGCCACTCGTCGACCGATTTCTGCCACTGCGCTTCTGCGAGATTGTCCTTGCCCGTCTTGGAGTACAGATCGCCGAGGTGACTCAGGATGGTGGGATCGTGACTCTCGCGGCTGGCCGCCTTCCGCAGCAATTCTTCCGCTTCGGAATACTTATTCTGTTTGAAATAGGCCCAGCCGAGACTGTCCAGATAGGCGGGATTCGTGGGATCTTCGGCTAGGGCGCGTTTGATCAGGTCCGTGGCTTCCTCCAGGCGAATGCCGCGGTCGGCCAGCATGTAGCCGTAATAGTTGAGGACCGAGGGGTTGCGAGGATTTCCTTTGAGCACCTGGCGGAACTGCTCCTCGGCCTGGTCGAATTTCTTCTGCCGTTCGAAAATCGCGCCAAGCAGGAAACCGGCCGTTTCCTTGTCGGAAGATTGAGCGGCGATCTTTTCCGCGGCATGAACCGCCTGCTCGGCTTCGGACCAGCGCCTACCCTGTTCGTATGCCTGAGCGACATCGAGCTGAATTTCGAAATCGGCTGCCGTGCCGTCCAGTAACTGGCGAAGTTGCGAGACCGCTTGATCGGTCTGCGCATTTTCGCCGTAGAGCAACGCCTGGGTGGTCCGGATCGCGCGATCTTTCGGGTAGGCTTCGATTGCCTTGCGCGAGGCGTCGAGCGCTTTCGGGATGTCACGCGCGGCGCGGTAGGTGTCGATGATCATCAAGCGCGCCCGGCGGTCTTCCTCGGGCCCCAGGCGCAGCATCTCTTCAAACGTGTTCACCGCCGCGCTGTAGTTGCTCACTTCCCGGTACAGTTGTCCAAGCTGCTGGTACAGGATGGCGAGTGTGCGCCGCCGCGACGGCGTAAACTCCGACTGCGCCTTCACGCCGGTCACGGCGTCGGAGAGCACGCGGATGGCGTCTTCGAAGCGGCCCTCCGCTTGATAGATCGAGGACTCGTAGTAGATCACTTCAAGATTGCCCGGGGCGCGAAGCTTTGCGAGCAAGACGTTCTGCTCGGCCCTGTCGAGTTGCTTCAACTGACGGTAAATCTCGGCCAGGCGTAGATAGTTATCCGGATCGTCCGCATCCATTTCCGCCAGACGTTGATATTGCTCGAGCGCTTCCGGATATTTCTGTTCATTCAGAAGTGTTTGCGCGAGCCCCCGGCGGTGGTTGATGTCACCGGGCTGAGCTTCCGCGGCTTTCCGGTATGCCTGTTCGGCATTCGTAAGATCGTGGATCTGGGTGTACGCATCGCCGTAGAGATCCCACAGCCGTGCCGTGGGGGCGCGGTCCAGGATGCCCTTGAGCGAGGAGATGGCCTCCTGCGATTTCCCCTCATCGAGCAAAAGTTGCGTCAGCTGCTCGACGGCATTTTCGTTTTCCGGTTCGCGCGCAAGCAAACCGCGGAGGACGCCTTCCGCCTTGTCGTGTTCGTTTTGCAGGCGGTAGAGCCGCGCGAGCCACAACGCGGCATCCGTGTCCGCAGGATCGAGACGCATGATTTCGTGGTACTGCTCCGTCGCGCGCGCCAGCGTGTCGCGCTGTCCGGAGGTATCGCTCATATCGCCCAGCGTGCGGACATAAATCCGTGCCAGCAGGCGCCGTGCAGGCAGATTATCCGGATCCTTGGCGATGACCGACTGCGCTTCGAGGACGGCGTCGCGGATGCGCTGGGATTGAAAATAGATTTCGGCAAGCTCTTCGCTGATTTGCTGGCTGTTCGGATCGAGTGCGTAAGCTTTCTTGTAAAAGTCGATCGCCCGGTTGGCGTCTTCTGCGCGGCTGGTGGTTTGGTATTCCTGCTGGTAGTAGTGGCCGAGCGTGAAATCGTAATAGGCCTCAGCGTGCTGATCGGCGTCGGCCAGCTTGCCGGACTGCATGGCCGCCTGTTGGTCCGCGGGAGACGGCCGATTGGCTTGTCGCGCAGCGGCGGCACAAGGCTCTGCCGCGGCGATAAGCACAAGCAGGAGTCCGGCGAGTTGTTGGCTGATTCTCATCGAGTCACCGCAAAAAATTATCTGCCTCGCTCCGCTGCGGGTCAAAAAGGTTCAGAAAACGAATTTCCACATCAGTACTTCGCCACGTGACTCCAGGGTTGCCAGGACCAAAACCGCACAAATCTTTGATGCGCGGTGCGGCCCTATGGTTCCTATTGTATAGGCTTTCGGCTGGTGATTCCTGCATATCTATAAGGAAGACCCATGCTCCTTTAGTGCCGGAAATGCCGCACTCCGCAGAAAACCATCGCGAGGCCCAGCCGGTCGGCGGCAGCGATCACGTCGGCGTCGCGAACCGAGCCGCCGGGCTGAATCACGGCTGTGGCGCCGGCTTTCGCAGCTTCCTCGACGCCATCGGGGAACGGAAAAAAGGCGTCCGAAGCCACCACGCTGCCGGCCAGTGGCAACTGCGCTTTCATCACGGCGATTTTTACCGAATCCACGCGGCTCATTTGTCCCGCGCCGACGCCGACGGTCTGTCCGGCGCGCGCGAAGACGATGGCGTTCGACTTCACATGCTTGCATACTTTCCAGCCGAACAGCATTGCGTCAATCTCCTCACGCGCGGGCGCTCGCCGCGTGACCACCTTCAGGTCGCTCTCGGCGAGTTCGTGGCGATCCTGCTCCTGCACGAGGACGCCGCCCGAAATTCGCTTGAGTTCCCACTCGGCCTCTCGCCGCACGGAATCGCCGGCGGGAAGCTGCAGCAGTCGAAGATTCTTCTTGGCCGCGAGCTTTTCAAGCGCCGCGGGTTCGTAGCCCGGCGCGGCGATGCATTCGACGAAGAGCTTTGCCACTTCTTCGGCGGTTGCGGCGTCGAGCGGACGGTTGAACGCCATCACGCCGCCGAACGCGGAAACCGGGTCGCAGGCCAGAGCCTTTGTATAGGCTTCCACCAGCGTGTCCTGTTCGGCCGTGCCGCACGGATTGTTGTGTTTTACGATGACGGCGGCAGGCCGCCGGAATTCCCCGGCAAGAGCCAGGGCGGCTTCCAGGTCCACCAAATTGTTGTAGGAAAGCTCTTTGCCTTGCAGCTGTCGTGCTGCAGAGAGTCCCGAGGCGCCAGTCCCTGCAGGCGTGTATAGAGCAGCGCGCTGGTGCGGATTCTCGCCGTAGCGCAACTCTTGCCGGCGCGTGAATGCGAAGTGCAGCCGAGCGGGCAGCACGGGGCGCGGACTGAGCTGGATCGAGCCGTCGCCGGCGGAAAGGCGTTCGAGTTCCGTGGCGATTTTACCGTCGTAGCGCGCGGTCTGGGCAAACGCCTTGCGCGCCAGCTCGAGCCGCATCGTGAGGCTCACTTCGCCGTGCGCTGCGATTTCGGCGGCGACGGCGGCGTAGTCTGCCGGGTCGGTCACCACCGCGACGCTTTCGAAATTCTTCGCGGCCGAACGGACCATCGTCGGCCCGCCGATATCGATGTTTTCGATCAGCTCCTCGGGCGTCAGATCCGCTTTCGCGGCGGTGGCTTCGAAGGGATAGAGATTGACGACGACCAAATCGATCGGCGCGATCTTGTGTTCGGCAGCCTGCTGGCGGTCACCCGCATCGCCGCGGCGAAACAATATCCCGCCATGAACTTTCGGATGCAGGGTTTTGACCCGTCCGCCGAGCATCTCAGGCCATCCGGTCAAATCGGACACGTCGCGAACGGTGATTCCTGCCTCGCGCAGCAGGCGCGCCGTGCCCCCGGTCGAAACGATCTCGATCCCGCGCGCGGCAAGTTGCCGCACAAAATCAGCAAGTCCGCTCTTATCATAGGCACTCACCAGCGCGCGTTTCACGGGCACAGAATCCTCCGCAGGGTGGCAGGGAAACCAACATTGTATGCGCGATGGCCAAAATCGAAAAGCGCGAACTGGGCGTTGGCCGGGAAGCAGGAAGACAAGTCGTGGTCAGGACTTTACGCGCGCTTTCAGACGCGCGTGCTTGCCTTCGATGGTGACGACGTACTCGACCTCGTGCGCGCTCTTTTCCTTCTTGAGCTGGTCGGTTTTCTGGCGGACGAACTGTTGAAACGCTTCGAGCGTGAGCCCGTCCGTACTCTCTCCCGCCTGTTCCTTCGCGTGGCGAAAGGCCGCGTAGAGCTGTTCCACCTTTTTCTTTTCGTGATCGGGGTCTTTGCAGGAGATAGCGAACGGAAATTGTTCCGGAGCGCCGGACCGGGGTTCGGCGGCCCGCTTGTGCGCCCTCTCTTTTTCAATTTCGCGGGCTGCGGCGCCGAAATGCCGCTGCACTGTGCCTTCTTCCTTTTGCTTCAGCCGCTTGCGGAAGATTTCGCGATACTTCGAATACATCTGGGCAAGATTGCTGTAGCGGAAGCGCTGGGCATAATTCATTTGCGCGCCACGGTCGCCGTAGCGCTTCATCATGATTTCAATGCGCCACTCGATATCCGCGGGTGGCCGCTTCTTCCCGCCGCCGAAGTACTGTTCGTACTCAATCTTAAGCTGGCGGATGTCTTTCTCGAGCTGGCTCAGATCTTCGTCAGTAGTTTTAGCCATAGCATGTAGGGGCACCTTGATGCTAAGCGGAGCAGCAAATACGGTCAACGCGCTCGGTGGCCAGCCGTGCGGAACAGGCAATGCTCGCTGGTTCTGACTGGGTTGCCCGGTGCCGCTGCCTGTGCTCCAATGCCTTTCCGATGCTCGCCGCCGTCACACGTCGAAATCAGTTGGCCCTGGTTCAAAAGTCGCAGCCGCGATTGAGGCCCGGCTGGGCGCTGGTCCGCGTGCGCCTGGCTGGAATCTGCAATACGGATATTGAAATCGTGCGCGGCTACCACAACTTTCACGGCACGCTCGGCCACGAATTCGTGGGGGAGGTGGTGCGCGTCGCAAGTGCAAGGGATGAGAGATGGATTGGGCGGCGCGTCGTTGGAGAAATCAATCTCGCGTGTGCAGGCCTGGGGCTTCGCGGTCCTGGGCTTCGGAAGATGTGCAGCTATTGCCGGCGCGGAATTCCGACGCATTGCACGCATCGCCGCGTGCTGGGGATTGTGGGTCACGACGGCGTCTTCGCCGAATTTCTGGCGCTGCCGGTCGTGAATCTCCACCGCGTGCCCGGCAGCATCCCCGATGACGCGGCCGTGTTCACCGAGCCGCTGGCCGCGGCGTGCGAGATCCTCGAGCAGGTGAACGTCCGCGCGCACCGCGGGGCAGCCGTGCTCGGCGACGGCAAACTCGCACAGTTGATCGCGCGCGTGTTGCGCACGGCGGGCCTGCGCGTCCTGATGATCGGCAAACATGCGAGCAAGCTGCGCCTGGCGCGCCTCGCGGGCGTCGTGACCGCGCGGTCCGGCACCGGCGTGTCGCGCCGCGCCGATGCTTTCTCGCTGGTCGTTGAAGCAACGGGCTCACCCTCGGGTCTGGCGATGGCGCAACAGATCACTGCGCCGCGCGGCACGCTGGTGCTCAAGTCCACATTTCATGGCGCTGCGCCTGTCGAGACGTGGCCGCTGGTGGTGAAGGAACTTACCGTCGTCGGCTCGCGCTGCGGTCCTTTCGCGCCCGCGCTCGCCCTATTGCGTTCGGGACGCGTGGACCCGCGGCCGCTGATTTCGCGTGTTTTCGACCTGAAGGATGCACCGAAAGCCATCCGCTACGCGCAGAAGCCCGGAGTAATGAAGGTATTGCTGCGGGGGTGGATCAGAGAGTTGAGAGACTGACCAGGGGCATAGAAAAATTACGTGGTGGTGCAGTCTAAAATCTATTTGTATAAAAAGGTGTTCACGAGATTGTACGTTACTCGCAACGAAGAGGGTGAGAGTAGTATTGTGTCCAGTACAGACAATGTTCGGGCGCTACACCTACGAGATTCTCGGCGGCATACTGATTTTTGCCTCTTCGCTAGTGGGGGAGCAAATGTCGCCTGGATGGAAGAAACGTTCGTATTACATTTTTGGGTTGCTGGCATTGGGATACATGGTGGTCGGTATTGCATTAGATCGCGACACATCGAGTCAGCAGGGAAAGTTGGAACAAACAATCACCCAGTTAAGGAGCACAATCACCCACAGCGAGAGTGCACGGCAGTCGGATCGTGATGCCTTCTTGAGCCAGTTCAATGTTCTCAACAAGCAGATCTCAGACATTCGCACCAACGTGCAAACCGAAAGCTTGAGAAAACAATTGGATGAGACGCAACGGTCAGTCGCCCGAACGCAGGAAGCCCTCGAAAAGCGCGAAGTAAGACTAGACTTCCTCATCAATGGCCAAGCAAACCCTACAGAGATAACGGCACATAAACAGCAGCTTGCGAATAGTTCGAATTATGAATTCGTAATCACCTACGGGCTGATGAATAATTCAAATGAAGATGTCGCCGCTGGCGTAGCGGAACTCTCGCTCGCATGTTCAGATTGTGGAAATATGAGGTTTGTCGGTGTAGATGGCTGGCCCAATTGGGGAAATTCCAGAAAGTCGGTAGGTCGTGACTTTGTTGGCATTCCTAAGCACTCTTTGGGGTTGATGGGGAGGGTAGGCATAATTTCAGACACGAATTCTTTCGCCAAGCAAACGCAAATTGGAGTTCGTTACCGCTGCCTATTGTGCGTACCAGAGGATTGGCACATCGTCACAGTGAATCTAGCTGAATAGGTGCAGCACCGCAGCCATTTAGAAATAGGCGGCACTTGTCACACCATCTCCGCTAAATTGGCGCTGTAGCTTCGGTTTGATTTTGCAATCCTGTGTTGGGTAAAGACCTACGTCCGATGGCGCACATTTCTTGACTTTCGTTCGAAGGCCTGTCTAGACTGGAAATTCTCGCGCAAGGCGATGAATCCGGCAGATCATAAGACGATCATTGTATGTGTCACTGGCGCTTCGGGCGCCGTGCTGGCGCAGGCCGCGCTGCGGCTGCTCGAAGCCGACGCACGTGTTGCGCGGATCCATCTCGTGGTCACTGACACGGGCGCGCGCCTGCTGGCGCACGAGCTAGGAATCTCCACAAGCGATGCCAAGCAGCTTCCCTCGCTGTTGATCGGCGGGCGCACGGCGAAGACCGAAGTGTTGCCGAACAAGGACGTCGGAGCATCAATCGCTTCGGGCAGCTATCCGGTGGACGCCATGGTCGTGATTCCTTGCTCGATGGGCACGCTTGCGACCATCGCGGCGGGGACGAGCGACGATCTCGTCGCGCGCGCTGCCGACGTTTGCCTCAAGGAGGGCCGCCGCCTGGTGCTCTGCGTGCGCGATACGCCGTTCAGCCGGATTCATCTCGAGAATATGCTGCGCGTGCAGCAGGCCGGCGCAGTGGTCATGCCGGCGATTCCATCGTTTTATCACCAGCCGAAGACGATCGACGACCTGGTCGCGCAGTTCGTTTATCGCGTCCTCGCGCAGATGGGATTGCCACAGGAGCAGATGTACCGTTGGGAAGGACAAGGGAAAGGCAAAGCCCGCGAAGTGTAAGTGATGCGCGCCCATGAGATTCGGACAGAAAAAGCTGAAACACACAGGACACAGAGAGCGCCGAGAAAACCGGGACATAGATATTTCTTGCACGCAGTCCACGCTCTTGAAGAATGTTTCTCCCGCATTTCTCCGTGTACTCTGTGCCCTCTGCGTTGAATCTTCCGGAGCTCGCAGGTGAGCCAGAGCCGCATCCGCACGATCCTCGAAATGATCAAGTTCGAGCACTCTGTCTTTGCGCTGCCGTTTGCGCTGACCGGAGCGCTTCTGGCGGCGCGCTATCCCTCGATTCCGGGCACGGTGCCGGGCTGGCCGTCATGGCGGCAGATTGCCTGGATCATCGTCGCGATGGTGGGAGCGCGCTCCGCGGCGATGACGATGAACCGGATCATCGATCTGCGCTACGACCGTGAAAATCCTCGCACTCGCACGCGCGCCCTCGCGACCGGAGCGCTCTCGGTAGGTTTTGCGTGGGGTTTCGCGGTTGCGGCCGCTGCGGTGCTGGTGATCGCGGCGTGGCAATTGAACCCTCTCGCGTTCGAACTCTCCCCCGTCGCGCTCGCCGTGTTGTTTTTCTACTCCTACACGAAGCGGTTCACGACGTGGTCGCACCTGGTGCTGGGATTTTGCCTGGGGATGTCGCCCGCGGCGGCGTGGATCGCGATTGCCGGTTCGCTCGACGCGCGCATGTTGATTCTCTGCGCCGCGGTAACGCTCTGGGTCGGCGGCTTCGACGTGCTCTATGCGTGCCAGGACATCGAGTACGACAAGTCGGCGGGACTTTTTTCCGTGCCAAAGCGCTTCGGCATCGCCCGAGCGCTGGCGATTGCGCGCGCCATGCACGTCGTGATGATCACACTCCTGGCGTGGCTGGCGTGGAGTTTTCATCTGCCGTGGCCCGCCTGGGTGGGAATCGCCGTTGTGGCCGCCTTGCTCGCCTACGAGCATTCGCTGGTTTCCCCGAACGACTTGAGCCGGATGAATGCTGCGTTTTTTGCGGTGAACGGTTATATTAGTCTCTTGTTCTTGCTGTTCTGGGGCGCGGCAGTAGCCGTCGCGCATCCGTAGCGGCGGGCTCTGGATGAAAAGTCAGTGCCACTGCCCAAAAATTGGGAGTTGAATCTTACGGCGATGAGCGAACTTCGAATCAACGACGAGCGGTTGAAACCGATTGCGGACAAGGTGCTCGCAGGCGAGCGCCTGAGTTTTGACGACGGCATTGCGCTCTATCGCTCCCCGGACCTGCTCGCCACAGGCTGGCTCGCCAACTCCGTGCGCGAGAAGCGTTACGGCAACACCTGTTTTTTCAACGTGAATCGCCACATCAATCCTACCAACGTGTGCGTTGCGCATTGCAAGCTGTGCGCGTTTGGACGCGATCCCAACGCGCCCGGCGCCTACACATTTGCCCTCGAAGAGATTTACCAGCGCGCGGAGCAGGGCGTGCGCGAAGGCGCAACAGAATTCCACATGGTCGGCGGGCTGCACCCCGATCTCCCGTTCGAATATTTCCTCGACCTGATGCGCGGCCTGAAGAAGCGCTGCCCGACCGTGCACCTGAAGGCGTTCACGATGGTCGAGGTGGGATACTTTTCGCGCATCACGAAGCTTTCAATTCGCGACACGCTCCTGGCGCTCAAGGAAGCGGGCGTGGACTCGCTGCCCGGCGGCGGCGCAGAAATTTTTCACCCGCGTGTGCGGAAAATCATCTGCGACCATAAGGTCAGCGGGCAGCAGTGGCTCAACATCGCGCGCACGGCGCACGAAATCGGCCTGCGTTCGAACGCCACGATGCTCTACGGCCACGTCGAGACGGAAGAGGAGCGCGTCGACCATTTGCTTGCGTTACGCAGCTTGCAGGATGAAACGCACGGCTTCGCTGCGTTCATTCCGCTGGCGTTTCACCCGGCGAATACGGGACTCGCGCACCTGCCTCCGCCAACGGGCTACCACGATCTCAAGTCCATCGCGATTTCGCGCCTGCTGCTCGACAACTTCGACCACATCAAAGCGTACTGGGTGATGCTCACGCCGAGCATCGCGCAAATCGCGCTGCGCTTTGGCGCCGACGACATGGACGGTACCGTCGTGGAAGAAAAGATCTATCACGATGCCGGCGCCAAGACGGCCGAGTTCACCCCGCGCGCCGAACTCGAGCGCCTGATCCGCGAAGCCGGCCGCGTCCCCGTCGAGCGCGACACGCTTTACCGCCCTGTCGATCGCTCGAAGATGGCTCCGCCGCCCGGCCCCCGCCCTGACGTCACGCTTTCCATCAACGTCTGATCGGGCACTTCGCGGAAGCGACTCCCTCTCGAATCAACTCTGTTTAACAGGTTGCGGCTTGTTGCGAAGAATCTCCCAACTCAACAGAACGTAGAACGGCGCATAGGTCAGCCACTGGAAGAAGGGATCGAACTGCCAGTTGCCGAGCGCTCTGTAGTTGATGAAAATCTTGTACGAGAGAAACTGCAGCACGGAGAGCAGCAACCACGCCGCGCTCGGGTAGAAGCACAGCAGCGGCACGATCCATGTGAAATACCACGAGTATCCGTTGGGCGCGAACAGCAGCACCGTGCCGATCAGAAGGAACGCAGCGCGCGTCGGGTCGGTGCGTCGCAGGGCCAGCCACAACGCGAGTCCGAGCACAACTCCTTCGCCGATTCCCGCGGCTACGTCATGGGAACCGGATACCCACAAAAGAGCCGGGTAGAGGCTCGAATGATAGTTTCTCCAGATCACCTGGTAATATTTCAGCATTGCTAGAAATTCCCGCCAGCCGCCCCGGAAGGGCCAGGTGCACAGCGCAGCCAATGCCACACAGCCCGTTGCGGCCACCCACCCGCGCAGCCGTCGGGGCCAGCCCGCACGAATAAATGCCAGCGGAAGCAGCACGACGGGGAAGGCTTTCGAGAGCGCCCCGGCGGTCAGCGTTAGCGTTGACACAACCGGATACCTTCGTATAATTAGTAGCGTAGCGACGACACCGGCGATGGCGAGCGCGTCGTTGTGGCCGCTCGATGCGAATTCGACCACAACCAACGGATTCCAGGCGTAGATCGCTACCTGGTAGTTCCGTCCCCCAGTCGAACGGATCCACCCGGCGAGCATCGCCGCGACAGCTAGATCGGCGAGCAGAAATGGCAGCTTGAAGCCAACCGGGTCCGGCAGCACGCGCCACGTCGCGCGGAACACAAGCTCAGACAGCGGCGGGTACATCGTGGGAATTTCCGGCGCAGGCATCACGTACCACCCCGGATCGCGCAGCGGCGCAAGGCGCGGGTCGGTGGGCGCCACTGCATACGGATTCCAGCCCGCGTCTTGGACGTGGCCGTCCCACCGATACCGGTGGACGTCAGTCGAAAGCGACGGCGGGTAGGGAAACATCGTCAGGCGAAACGCGAGCGCGCCCAGCAGGACGAGCCACAGCACGGCCCGGTTGTCTTGCGTCTGCTCGAGCGCGTAGAGCGCGATGAAGTACAGCACGCCGGCGCCCAGCGCCAGGGCCATGAATTCGGGGATGTGATCGGCCAGGTCTCCGAAGCGCGCCATCGCTGCAAACACGGCTTCGAGAGCGACGATGGCGACGAGAGCGACGAGAGCTTGCGTGCTCCGCGGCGCCTGTGGCTCTGCGCGACGCGCTGCGGCGCTCAACATTTGATCTTTCGCAAGGTGAGTTTTCGCAAGGGGGGATGTCCGTTTTGATTTCTGCGCAACATGTTCTGGGCTTCATGGCGATGGCGGCGCAAAGTCCGCTTTCGAACTACTGGTCCAAGCTCACCGACGCGAGCCGGAATCCGTTCCGCGGACTGTACCAGCTGAACTCGTTCGATCTGGCCGTCATGATCCCGTACTTCATCGTGCTGGTGATCCTGGCCGCGTACGGCCTGCATCGCTACTACCTGGTGTATGCTTATTTCAAGAACCGCCACAATGTTCCCGGCCCGCCGCCCGCTCTTGCCGAGTGGCCCAAGGTTACCATACAGCTTCCCATCTATAACGAACGCTACGTCATCGAGCGCCTCGTGGATTCGGTCGCGCGCTTCGATTATCCGCGCGAGCTGCTCGACATTCAGGTGCTCGACGACTCGACAGACGAAACGCAGGAGGTCGCGCGCTCTTGCGTTGAGCGCTACCAGGCGCTCGGCTTGCCGATCCGCTATCTGCATCGCAACGATCGCACTGGCTACAAAGCCGGGGCGCTTGCCGCGGGTCTCGAGTCCGCGACCGGCAAATTTGTCGCCATTTTCGACGCCGATTTCGTCCCGGCGGCGGATTTCCTGCGCCGCACGCTGCCTTATTTCGTTGGTCCCAGGATTGCGATGGTCCAGGCGCGCTGGACGTACTTGAACCGCCACTACTCCGCGCTGACCGAGGTCGAAACGATCCTGCTCGACGGCCACTTCGTCATGGAGCACGGCGCGCGCTCGCGCAGCGGCAGCTTCTTCAATTTCAACGGCACCGCGGGCGTGTGGCGCCGGTGCGCGATCGACGATGCTGGCGGCTGGCAGCACGATACGCTCACCGAAGATACCGATCTTTCCTACCGCGCGCAGCTACGCGGCTGGCGGTTTCTCTATTTGCCCGATATCGAATGCGCCTCCGAATTGCCCGTGGAGATGAACGCCTTCAAGGCGCAGCAGGCGCGCTGGGCCAAGGGCCTGATGCAGACGGCGAAGAAAATCCTCCCGCGCGTGTTGCGCTCCGACGAACCGACGCACGTCAAAGCCGAAGCCGTTTTCCACCTCACGGCCAACATCAGCTATCCCTTCATGGTGATTCTCTCGACGCTGCTGCTGCCCGCCATGATCGTGCGTTTCTACCAGGGCTGGTTCCAGATGCTGGTCATCGACCTGCCGCTGTTCATCGCGTCGAGCTGCTCGATTTCCGGTTTCTATCTCGCCTCGCAGCGCGCGCTCTATCCGCGCACGTGGAAGCGCTCGATCCTGTATATGCCGTTGGTGATGGCCGTGGGCATCGGGCTTTCCGTGCGCAACGCCAAGGGCGTGCTCGAAGCCATTTTCGGCGTCGAATCGGAATTCGCGCGCACTCCGAAATTCAATATCGACGGCCAGTCGGGGACGTGGAAGAAAAAACTCTATCGCAACCGCGCTGGATGGATGCCGTACCTGGAAATCGCGTTGGGCCTCTACTTCGCCGCGACAATCGTGTACTCCATCCAGAATGAGAATTATGCCACCACGCCGTTCCTGGCCCTGTTCGTTTGGGGCTTCCTCTATACCGGCGTCATGTCCGTCGCCCAGGGCTGGATAGAGCGTTTCCGCTTCGGCGCTCGTCCCGTGCCCGCCTCGGAAATTCGTCCCGCCGCTTCCGGCGCGCCTGGGTTTTAGCATTTAGCCTGCGTAGCGCCCGCTTTCAAGCGGGCACCCGTCCTAGTCCTCACGGTGCCGCCTTGAAAAGCGGCCCTACAAACCCCGGGACATCATTCCTCATGCCAGGTGGCGTCGTCGTGGTATGTTTTTACGAGTGGCCCGGCGAGGTGACCGATGAACAGGCGAAGCTCGATCCTACGCAGCAGTCTGATTCTTCTCCTGCTGATATGTCTCGCGCCACTGGTCCCGCCTGCGGCGGGATGGGAGCGCGAGCCGAACAGTGTTCTCGCTGAGCGGCGCGCCAAGCTTATCGCCGCGGTGGGCGCGCCTATCGTGATTTTCGGCTACACGGGGCACGAAGAAGCGAATCCTTCCTACGTCTTCATGCAGGAAGAAAATTTCTATTACCTCACCGGCCACAACGAAGAAGGCGCGGCGCTTCTGCTGGTCCCCGAGTCGGCTGCGCAAAAGGGCTGGACCGGCTCCCGCGAAATTCTCTATCTCCCGCCGCGCGATCTGGCGGAGGAAAAATGGAACGGTCCCCGGATGGGCCCGGACGATCCCGGCATCAAGGAAAAAACCGGCTTCGCTGATGTCGAATCATTCACGAAGTTGCACGAAACGCTCGCTAACCTGAGCCGGGATTTCCTCGAAATTTATACCGAATTGCCGGGCCCGCACGATGAGGGCTATCCGCACGCGGCCAACTGGTCCAATTGGGTTAAGGGCGCCGCATCTCACGTTACGCTCAAGGACGTTTCCCCGGCGGTCGGCACGCTGCGGGCGATCAAGTCCCCCGGCGAGCTGGCTTTGCTCACGAAGGCGATCGAAGTCTCTATCGACGCGCATTTCGCGGCGATGAAGATGATGCATTCGGGGCTGTACGAGTATCAGGTGGCGGCCAAGATGGTCGAGATTCACAGCGAGGGGGGCTGTGAGACCGAGGCGTATGCGCCGATCGTCGGCTCAGGCTTCAACTCGACCGTGCTCCACTACAATAAACTCGACCGGGAAATCGATGGGGGTGACATCGTCGTGCTGGATGTCGCCGGGCAATACTCCGGCTACGCTGCCGACATCACGCGCACGCTTCCGGCCGACGGCAAATTCACGCCCCGCCAGCGCGAGATCTACGAAATCGTTCTGGGCGCGCAGAACGCAGCACTCGCTGCACTCAAGCCTGGCATGACGATCGGCGGCCAGGGGCCTGCGAGTCTCCAGAAGATCGCAACGGATTACATCAATTCGCACGGCAAGGACAAGGAGGGCCGCCCGCTTGGCCGGTACTACATTCACGGCCTGAGCCACCACCTTGGATTGAACGTGCACGACCCCAGCGGTCCGCCGCGCCCGCTCGAGCCCGGGATGGTCATCACGATCGAGCCCGGAATCTACATTCCCGAGGAAAATCTGGGCGTGCGCATCGAAGACGACGTGCTCATCACGCAGACAGGCTACAAACTGCTCACGGCGCGTCTGCCGCGCTCACCCGACGAGATCGAAAAAATTATGGCCGAGGGGAAAGCCGGGCGCGAAAAGCAGCGCCCGTAGCGAATCGGCTTTTTAACCGTTCGTCGAGAGGCTCTTTGGGCGCGTTAGTCCTGTACCCTCTGCGTTCTCCATGCGCTCCGTGGTGAATTCCGAAGGCATGACACAGTGGACGCAGAGGATCACAGAGGGCCCCAGAGAATTAATTTGTTTGACGCTTGTCAGACACTGGAAGAAGCCAGGAGGAATGACATGGCCACACCTGCAGGACGCACGGAACGGAACCATCAATGGCGGCTGGTGTCGCGCCCGCATGGCCGCGCGACGGAATCCGACTTCGAATGGGCTGAAGCAAGCGTGCCGGAAATTGAGGAGAGTCAGATCCTGGTGCGGATCATCTACCTTTCGCTCGACCCTGCACAACGCATGTGGATGGAGCCGGTGGACAGCTACATGCCCATGTTGCCGCTCCGTGCGGTCATGCGCGGAGGCACGCTCGGCGTCATCGAGGCGTCACGAAATTCCGGATACGCCGTAGGCGACATCGTGCAAGGCATGGGCGGCTGGCAGGAATACTATGCCGGAGACGTGACCGGCTGGACGAAGTTGACCCGCATTCCCGGCGTGGCGCTGACAGCTTTCCTGGCCGCGATGGGCCACATCGGGTTCACCGCGTACTTCGGTGTCATGGATATCGGCCAGCCCAAGGCCGGGGAGACGCTGGTTGTGTCCGCCGCCGCGGGCGCGGTCGGGTCGATCGCCGGGCAGATCGGCAAGATCGCGGGCTGCCGCGTCGTAGGCATAGCCGGCTCGGACGAGAAGTGCAACTGGATTACGCGCGACCTTGGTTTCGATGCCGCCATCAACTACAAGAAAGACAATCTCCGAGACGCCTTGAAGCGCGAATGCTCGAATGGAATCGATGTTGACTTCGAGAACGTCGGCGGCAACATTCTGGACGCCGTGCTCGAGCGTATCAATCTCCGCGCGCGCGTGGCTGTCTGCGGATTGATCTCTCGATACAACGCCACCGGCCCCGTGCCGGGCCCCTCGAATTTTGGCAACATTCTGTTGAAGCGCGTCCGCGTGCAGGGTTTCATCGTGAGGGATTACGCACCGCGCTTCCCCGAGGCTGCTGCAAAAATCGTGCCATGGCTAGCGGAAGGAAAACTGAAGTATCGCGTGGACATTACCGAAGGTCTGCATTCCGCCCCCACCGCGCTGAATAAACTGTTCGATGGCACGAACACAGGCAAACTTTTGGTTAAAGTATCGGACGAGCCGGTCTGATCTGGGCTCGCCTGCATTGACGTCCGCAGAGCGCCATCCTAAGATGGTTTGCTGCGTGAGAGCTGGCTCCGGATGTCCTTTAAGACCTCCTTCGCGAGATTCACGGCTCGTTTACTGTCTCTTCTATTTTTTCTAGTTCTCAGCACCTCGCGTGTGCCCGCCGAACAAGTAAAGAATCTCAAACTTCAAGGCTATGTGAACGACTTCGCGGGAGTCTTGAGCGCGCCGGCAAGAGAAAAGCTGGCTGCCCTGTGCGCCGAAGTCGATCAGAAAGCCGGAGCGCAAATTGCGGTCGTGACTGTCTCTTCACTCGAAGGCGAGCCTGTGGAGCAGTTCTCGATTGAGTTGGCAACGCAGTGGGGCGTTGGACCGAAACAGCAAGCTCGCGGTGTGCTGATTCTGCTCGCTCCCAATGACCGCAAGTATCGCATTGAAGTTGGCTACGGCCTTGAGCCAATCCTCCCGGACGGCAAAGTGGGTGGCTTCGGCCGCGAGATGGTCCCCTCGCTTCAGCGAAATGATTATGACGGCGCCATGATGCTGCTCACGCAACGTGTTGCCGCTGTCATTGCCGCGGATCGCGGACTCACACTGGATACACTGGCGGGAGCGCCGCCACCCGAACCCGAATCGGATTACTTCGCTCCCTTTTCGAGGTTTCTTGTAACGAACCTACTGTGGATCCTCATTGTGGCCTTTTTTCTGATGTCGCCTCTGCTGAGTTTCATTTACGCCCTGCTGTTTGGCCGATCGATCAGGTCTTCCCGCCGCCGCGGTAGCTGGTGGATGGGTGGTCCAGGGTATGGCGGGGGATCGTGGGGAGGGGGCGGTTCTTGGGGGGGAGGCAGCTTCGGCGGCGGCGGTGGATTTGGAGGTTTCGGAGGAGGATCTTTTGGAGGCGGCGGGGCCAGCGGAAGCTGGTGAAATACGCGAGACAAGAGGAGTGAAGATCAATGGACCACAAGCTGGACGAATTCGTTCAAAAACTCAAGTCTTCCGCTGCCGAAAATTTGAAAGCCGTAGCTCTGTATGGGTCCGCCGTGACAGGGGAATTTCACTCCAAACATTCGGACCTTAATCTCCTTTGTGTTCTCGAGCAAGCTGACGCCGCCCGGATTGAAGCCCTTCACGCACCGGTCGAGTGGTGGCTGCGGCAAGGGCGTCGGGCGCCGCTGGTTTTCACTCTGGAGGAATTGCGTCGCTCCGCGGACGTCTTCGCCATCGAGCTGCTCGATATGAAGACGCATCACCGGATGCTCTACGGAGAAGATGTCCTTGCGGGGCTCTCGGTGCCTCTCCATTACCATTCGATTCAGGTCGAGCGCGAGCTGCGGACGGACTGGCTGCGTCTGCGGCAGGCCATTCTGGCCGCGCCGAAAAAGAAGAAAGCGCATCTGGATTTGATGGTGTCGTCATTTTCGGCCTTTGCAGCACTATTCCGGCACGCATTAATCGCGCTGGGCGAGGCACCGGCCGCGAATAAACGCGAGGCGATCGACCGGGTGGCACGATTCGCTCACTCCGATCCCAGCGGATTTCTTACGATCCTCGAATTTCGCGAAGGCAAACGGAAAGAGCGGGAAATTGACGTCGAGGAAATGCTGGGCCGCTATTTCGCGCTCGTGGAAGCAGTCACCAACGAATTTGACCGGCAGCTTGATGCGCGAAAATGAACAACGGGTTCATGGAGGAGGACGCACATGAAAAAAGGAATAGTTGTGCTGGTGGTTTTGGCGCTCGTGGCGCTCCTGATTGCGGCGATGTATGTCGGCCGCCGCAACGAAATGGTGCGGAAGAACGAAGCCGTTAAGTCCGACTGGGCGCAGGTGGATGTCGTGCTCCAGCGCCGGGCCGATCTGATTCCCAACCTCGTGGAAACGGTGAAGGGCTTTGCGGCGCAGGAACAGACCGTCTTTCATGACATCGCCAGCGCCCGCGCTGCCCTGCTGGGAGCCCAGACGCCTGCAGACAAGATCGCCGCGAACGGCCAGCTGGATGGAGCAATCGGAAGGCTGCTCGTCATCGTCGAGAATTATCCGCAATTGAAATCGAATGAAAACTTCCTCCGGCTGCAGGACGAACTCGCCGGCACGGAAAACCGCATCGCCGTCGAGCGAAAGCGATACAACGACGCGATCCAGGACTACAACACGTACATCGGACTGTTCCCGAACAATATCTTCGCCGGCTGGGCGGGATTCCAGCGCAACAACGCCTACTTCGCTGCTCCAGAGGCATCCCGCGAGGCGCCGAAAGTCCAATTTCCAACGCCAAATAGATAGCGAAGGAAAATACAGTCGGATTTACGGTTCACTGTACCGTATCTCATTTCGGATACGGATGCCCGGCGAGAATGGCGAAGGCGCGGTAGAGTTGCTCGGCGAGCATGGCGCGGGCCAGCTCGTGCGAGAACGTCAGCGAGGAGAGGGAGAGCTTTTGCGTGGCTCGGTGGCGCAACGCGTCGGGAAACCCGTTGGCTGCGCCGCACAGAAACACAATTTCGCGCGCGCCGCGATCCCGTGTCTCACCCAGCCACCTGGCGAATTGCGCCGACGTCTGTTGCTTTCCTGTGTCATCCAGCAAAACTACGGTCGCGCTGGGATCGACCGTAAGCTTGCGAAGTGATGCGGCTGAATGTTCGCGCAGCTCGGCGATCTCGAGCTCGGCAAACCGGCGAATCCGCGCCGCATACTCGTCCACGATGGCGCGGACTTCAGGACGGCGCGTTTTTCCGAGCATGACCAGGCGGATTTTCATGTGCGCAGGATGATTTGAGCCGGCAACGCAGGAAGGGCAGGCTCTCTCGCTCGTCCCGGTTCAGTTCAATCCGTACTTCTTGCGTTTGTCCAGCAGCGTCTTTCGGCTGATGCCCAGAATTTCAGCGCTCTTGCTGATTTTGTAGTGCGTGGCATCGAGCGTCGCGCGAATGGCCTCGTGTTCGATCTCTTCAAGCGAGCGAAGGGCTGCTGTGGCGCCGGAATCTGCCATCCGCACGGACTCTGGAAAATTTTCCGGCGTGAGCGTCGAGGCGGTAGAGAAGACGAGCGCGCGTTCGATGGCATTCTTGAGCTCGCGTACGTTTCCGGGCCAGCCGTAGGCAACGAGCATCCGCCGCAAGGGCTCGGCGAACACCGCGCCGGCGCGGCCGTGCACGCGAGCGGCGCGCTCCAGCAGCGCGTCCGCAAGCGGCAGGATATCCGCGGGACGCTCGCGCAGCGCGGGAACATGGATCGTCAGAACACTCAGACGAAAGAAAAGGTCTTCGCGGAATTGCCCGTCAGCAACCAGGCGCGCGAGGTCGGAGTTTGTCAGCGCGACCAGACGCGCTTCGATCGTGATCGTTTCCGTGCTTCCCAGACGCTCGAACTGGCGCTCTTCGAGCACGCGGAGGAGCTTCGACTGCGTCGCGGGGGAAAGCGCCGCGACCTCGTCCAGCACAATCGTTCCCGTCCCGGCCATTTCCAGCCGGCCGAGCTTGCGCTCGACCGCGCCGGTGAACGCCCCGCGCTCATGGCCGAACAGTTCCGATTCAACCAGTTCCTGCGGGAGGCTCGCGCAATCGATTTTCAGAAACGGCGCATCGCGCCGCGGCCCCAGTTCGTGAATCAACCGCGCGAGATGGTCCTTCCCGGTGCCGCTTTCTCCGATGATGAGCAGCGTGGTGGATGTTTCCGCGACCTTGCGCGCGATCTCGACGACGGCTTTTGACGCCGGGTCTTCGGCAATCCACGCCATTCGCGGCTCGCTCATCCCTCAGCCTCCGCGGTTCCGAGCGCGGAGCCCTTTACCCCAGGCTCGGTGAAGTCGATGCGGCGCGCGGCGCGCCAGAGGCGCTCGAGGTCGTAATAATGGCGCGCTCGCTCGGTGAAGACGTGCACGATGAAGCTGCCGAAATCGAGCAGCATCCATTCGGCGCCGGCCGTGCCTTCGCGGTGCCTCAGGTGGACCCCGATGCGCGCGAGCTGCTGTTCGATCTCGTCGCAGATCGCATCCACCTGCCGCGCGCTGAAGCCGGTGCAAAGCAGAAAACCGTCGGTAAACGCGCCGAGCCCCTGAAGATCAAGCAGCGTGATCTCCGCCGCTTGCTTTTCCTGCGCCGCAGCGATGGCCACGCGGAGTTCGGGTTGCAGCGAATCCTTTTTTTCGGTCACCGGTAGAGGGCCTGTTTCGTAATGTATTCCTCCACGCGCGGCGGCACAAGCCCGTGGATGGACTCGTTGCGGTCCAGGCGCTCGCGGACTTCGGTGGCGGAAACGTGGCTCGAGACCGTGTCGAGCACGTAGATGGACGTGCGGCGCAAGGCGATGGCGCGCGGATCGAGCGGCGCATGCGCGGAGCCGGGCCGCGCGAATAGTTCCGGGGGAATCACCAGCCGCAGGGCCTCCACCCGGAAGCCGGGACGGCTGGCCACGACGAAATCGCACAGGCCCAGCAGCGTTTCGTAATCCTTCCATGTCGGGATGTGCAGAAACGAGTCCGCGCCCAGCAAAAAATAAAGATGCGTATCCGTCCCGTGAAACTTCTGCTTGAAATGCCGCACTGTTTCCACCGAGTAAAACACCTCGCGGCCGGAATGTCCGGCGCCTGACTCGGCAAGCGATGCGATGAAGCGCGGGTGATCTGCGCAGGCAAGCGCCACCATCGCGTAGCGGTCCGCGTAGGACGCCATGCCGCCGCGATGTTTGTGCGGAGGGCGGCCCGTGGGAATGAAATGGATCTCGTCGAGGTGGAAGCGGCGCTCCGCGGCGCGCGCGACTGCAAGGTGGCCGATGTGGATGGGATCAAACGTGCCGCCAAAGAGCGCGATGCGGCGGTCTCGCGCATGACCCCGGAAAACGCCGTGGCCGTGCGGCGGGGCGACGCTCAACGGTCCTCCGTTCGAGTATCGGCTGTCTGAGGCGCGGAAACGCCGGGCTCCGCGCCATTCGCCTCATTGTTCGTGGGATCTTGCAGTGGTTCCCGGGGCGCCAGGCGATCGAGCGCGTCGGCCATCGCCCGCACGAGTTGCGGAATGCCTTCGCCGGAAGCAGCCGAAATCGCGTGGAACTCGAGCCCACTCCCGGCGCAGAAGTCGCGCAGTTTTTCCAGACGTGCGCGGTCGGTGGTTGCGTCGAGCTTCGTTGCAACGACGATCATGGGCTTGGCGGCGAGTTTCTCGCTGAAGGCGGCAAGCTCCCCGGAGATGATTTCGAATTCGTGAACCGGGTCGCGGTCTGAGGCGTCACTCGTATCGATCAGATGCGCGAGCAGGCGCGTGCGTTCGATGTGACGAAGGAAACGGATGCCTAGCCCGGCGCCCGTGTGCGCCCCTTCGATCAAGCCGGGCAGATCGGCGACAACAAACGTGCGGCCCATGGATTTTCCTGGCGCGCCGTCGGCGGAAACTACCCCGAGACCCGGCTCGAGCGTAGTGAACGGATAGTCGGCGATTTTTGGATGCGCGGCCGAGATGCGGGAAATAAGCGTGGACTTGCCTGCGTTCGGAAAACCGACCAAACCCACATCGGCCAGCAGCTTCAACTCAAAGTGCAGGTGGCGCTCCTGGCCGGGCACGCCCTCTTCGGATTCACGGGGCGCCTGATGCCAGGGCTTGGCGAAGTGTTGGTTGCCGCGCCCGCCGCGCCCGCCCTGCGCGACCAAAACGCGCTGGCCTGGCTTGGCCAAATCAGCAAGTTGCTCGCCGGTGTCCTGATCGGTGACGACGGTGCCCACTGGCACCAGCAAAACCATGTCGGCGCCGGAATGGCCGGAGCAGTTCGACCCTTCGCCGTGGCGGCCCCGATCGGCCTTGAATTCGCGGTTGAATCGGTAGCGCAGCAGCGTGTTGTCGTGCGGATTCGCTTCGAGATAAATGCTGCCCCCATGGCCGCCGTCGCCACCCGAGGGCCCGCCGCGCGGAACGAATTTCTCGCGGCGAAATGCGACGCAGCCGTTCCCACCATCGCCGGCCTTTACGTAAATTTTGGCTTCGTCAACAAACATGTGAGTTCCATTTCCGCAAAAATCAAGAATACGACATTGCCGGGCCGAATTGCACGGCTTGCGCTCCGGGTAAACCCCTCGTCCGCCGTGGCGGATTCAGGGCAAAAAACAAAAAGGCGTCCCGACCCGGTCGGGACGCCTTCGAATTCAAAAACCGGTTAATCCGCTGGCGCAGTGACAGGCTCGGGCTTTGCCGTTGCCGCCTGCTCTGGCGGCATGACGCTGATATAGCGGCCGTCCTGGCCCTTGTCTTGAAATAGCACGACGCCGTTGATGAGCGCGAACAGCGTATCGTCTTTGCCGCGGCCCACATTCACGCCGGGCTTGTGACGCGTGCCGCGCTGGCGGATCAGGATCGTGCCCGCGTGGACCATCTGCCCGCCGAAGCGCTTCACGCCCAGCCGCTGTCCCTGAGAGTCGCGGCCGTTTACAGAGGAGCCGCCGCCTTTCTTATGTGCCATAAAATATCCCTTTGGAGCTCGTTAGAGCTCGATGCCGCTGACTTCGACAGCAGTGTAGTTTTGCCGGTGGCCGCGGCAGATCTTGTACTGGTTCGTCGTCTTAAATTTGAGGACCGTGATTTTCGGATGGCGCCCCTGCGCGATGATCTTGCCAACAACTTTCGCTCTCGCGGCGTCGGGTCCGGTCAGAAGCTTCTTCTCGTCGGTGCCCACGGCCAACACGTCTTCAAAGGTGATCTTCCCACCCACCTTGCCGGGAAGTGTTTCGACCTTCACGGTGTCGCCCGGCGTCACACGATACTGTTTGCTGCCACTGCGAATGACGGCGTACATCGCCCCTCCAGATACAGATTGGAAACAACCATTATATGGGCGAGTCTCGCTTTCGTCAACGCGAACCGGGGCGCTGCCCAGTTTCCGAGAACCGCGTTACCCGAGATCGATCAGGTTTGAAGCCCCGCGTAGCCGGCGGCTGGGCTGGCTGAGAGAAGCTGGGGCTGCTGAGGCGGAGCCGGCGGAACCACTCCGCTCTATCGAGCGCCTACGGCTTGCCGCGCGGCGATCGCGCCCTTTAGATTTTCCAATCGGGCGTGGCGACATAGACGCGGGTGATGTCGGCAACTGTCTGGGTGCCGCAATTGCCCATCACCAGTTTTAGTTCGCCCTGCAGGATTTCGAGCACGCGATCGACGCCGGCCTGGCCGAATGCTCCCAATCCCCACAGGAAGGGGCGCCCGATCCCTACGGCTCTGGCGCCAAGCGCGAGGGCCTTGAACACATCCGTGCCGCGGCGAAAGCCGCCGTCGACGAACACAGGAATGCGGCTGCCGACTTCGGCCACGACTTCGGGCAGCGCCTCGATGGTCGCGCGCGAGGTTTCTGTGGAACGTCCGCCGTGGTTCGATACGAGCATGGCGTCGATGCCGTGTTCGACGCATAGCCGCGCGTCCTCGCGCGTGTCCATCCCCTTGATGATGAGTTTCCCCTTCCAGAATTTGCGGAGGCGATCGGCGAAGGCCCAGTCCATGGCAGGATCCGTCGTGCGCACGCCGGTCATGTTGATGCCGTCGTACATCGGCCGCTCCTTGACGGTAGGGCCCGCCTCACTTTCGTGGCAGGTGGTGCATTGGCGCAGGTCCTTCGGGCGGGTGCGGAGGTAGGTTTCGCTGTTACGGCCGGTGGTGTTATCGACAGTGAGAGCGATGACCGAGCACCCGGCGGCCTCCACGCGCCGCAGGATTTTTTCGCAGACATCCCAGGAGTTCGGCGCGTAGAGCTGATACCAGACTGGACGGCCGAGGGCCTTGTTGACATCTTCGACGGCGGTCGAGGTCGCCGTTGACAGAAACTGCAGAGTGCCGCGCGCTTTGGCCGCCCGCGCGACGGCCAATTCGCCGTCGGGAAAGAACGATTTTTCGCCGCCTGTCGGGCACGTGAAGATCGGGCTGTTGTAAACGGTACCGAACAGATCGACGCGCATGTCGACTTTGGTGGCGTCGCGCAGGCGGCGCGGACGCAATTGGACGTGCTTGAACCCTTCGCGATTAGCGCGGAGCGTGGCGTCATCGTCGACGCCACTCGCCATGTAAGCCCAATGGCCAGGCTGAACCTTGCGGTGCGCGGCTTCCTCGAAATCGAAGACGTTGAGGGCCTTGGCCGGGTCAGCAATGACGTCGGAAGCTTCCTGGGTGTTCTGGGCCAGGGCACTTCGCTCGAGGAAGGCAGCGACTCCGCCGAATGCAGCGACGTAGGGACTTGCGGCAAGAAACTTGAGAAATTCCCGGCGGGCGGTGGCGGTGGAGTGGCGCATGATGGTTGCAGATTGTATCGCTTGTCGCTCTCTCTCGCCAGCCGCGATTTCGGCTACAAGCGACAACGTGGTTGACCGGCGATCCATCGGACTTGTGCTTAAAATAGCTGATTCCCAAATGTTTTGCGGCCGTCTAGCTGCTTTTGAGAACCGTGGCCCCCGAGCTGGCAACTTATTGATTATCCAGAATTGTTGCGGCTGGCTGACAAAACCATTTGAGATCGCGCCAATATTTTGGATCCCTCTGCCAAAGTGTAGGAGATCGCTACTGAAGCCCTGAAATCATTGAGGCTGAACGGAATCGTCTTTGGCGTAACCCCACGTCTGTTTTGATACATGCATTGCCGTGGCACTTATGTTGCCGGCGGGTGGCAGTTTATCTGCGGCTGATACCTTTCGGTTTCCCTTGCCATGACAAGCCTCGCTCATCATGTGGATTATTTCTAATTTCAAGTGGCACAGGAATCTTTGATCCCGTCAAGCTCGGTGACATGGACTTGCATGGTAAAGTTGGCTCCGTGCGACCTGAGATCGAGCAAGCCGTCAATTTGATCCGACGCAAGGATTCCAAGTCGTTGGAGGAAGCGCTAGAACTATTACAGAGCACAGTCTTTTCATTCAGCATGAAGGTCTGCGGGCAGCGGCAAGATGCGGAAGACACGATGCAGGAAGTGCTGCTCAAGTCAGTTTCCTACCTCCCGAAGTTTGACAGCCCC
The DNA here is from genome assembly GCA_041488495.1 of Terriglobia bacterium. Lineage (GTDB taxonomy): Bacteria > Acidobacteriota > Terriglobia > Acidiferrales > UBA7541 > Palsa-360. Next base: position 85,603 of record JBGPPL010000005.1, on the reverse strand, counting down.
AAGGCATTGATGGTTTGGCTTTATAAGGTCGCCAAGAACCGCTGTCTGATGAGCCGGCGCAAAAGCAAATTTGCTCCCAAGGAAAGCCTTTCGCTCGAAGAATTGATGCCCGACCGGCGAGAATTGGCAAGGCCGTCGGGCAAGGCCGACGGTACGCCAGAGGCTTCCTTGTTGCGTCACGAGAAGGCAAGACACCTGCGGCAAGCGGTACAGAGGCTGCCCCCGGGGTATCGGCTCATTCTTGTGCTGCATGACATGGAAGAGCTTTCCGACGCGGACGTCTCCGAAATAACGGGGCTTCAGCTGGGGACAATCCGCGTGCGGCTGCACCGGGCGCGACTATTTGTGCGAAAGGAACTGGCCAGACAGGGTCAGCATCGTATTTGGGAGCAAACGGCTAAGCCCGCTGAGGAAAGAAACATTTCCACACAGCCGCGCCAACGGCGGTGCAAGGAAATGTTCGCTGAACTCTCTAACTATCTCGACAACGAGCTAGACGATTCTCTTTGTGAAGAGCTGGAAAAGCACATGGACGGCTGCGAACCCTGCAAAGCATTTCTATCCAGCCTTGAGGAAGCGATCCAGCAGTGCCGAATGGCGCCAAATGAATCACTGGATCCGCGTGTCTCCGCGAGCCTTAGACGGAAATTGCTGTCGGAGTATCAGGGCTTAATGACGAAGATCACGAAGCACGCTGCAAGTGAAGTAAATCGAACTTAATCCTCCCCACGAACCCCATCAGCATCGCCCCGCATTTTTCTGTAACAGATGGCACGTTCGTGCATTTAATCGTGTGGCTCCGAAGGACCGGAGCCTGCGGGGGACACAAATGATCAATGCTAAGGTCGTGCTTGCTCAACCACTTAAGGCGGAGCGGCAGTTTGCCGCCACAACCGGCAGCGAACACCACATGCTGCTAGATGACGCGGCCGGCGGCACAGGTCCCAAGCCCATCGAATTGGTCGCAGTGGGGCTGGCCGGCTGCACCGCATTCGACGTCATCACGATTCTTCGTCAGAAGTACCACCAGAAGGTGACCGGCTACGAGGTACGCGTCGAAGCCGACCAGGCGGAACGTCCGCCCCAAGTGTTCACATCCGTCCGCGTCCATCACGTGGTCACAGGATACGAGATAGATCCAGCTGCGATCGAGGCAGCCATCCGGCTGTCTGAGGAGAAGTACTGCTCGGTCGGCGCCATGGTGAAGCAAACGGCCAGCCTGCATACCACGTACGAGATCGTCGAAGAGAAAGCAGAGTGGGTGATGCAAGTTTCGGTTGCAGTTCAGAGATGAGCATCAATTCCCAGTGTGACGTCAGACACAACCACGGGTGAGGTCTGTCACAGGCTACAGGTTCCGTCACACGGGACGATATATGAGGTGGGAAAAGTATCTCCTCCAAAAGGTGCTGGTTCAATGGAACTTCCTGGCATTCCCCGACGGGCATCAGTGGTCGCGCAGGCCATCTTCCTGGCGCTGTTTCTCCCCAATTTGCTCTGGGGGCAGCAAGTGCACGAACCTTCGCCGCTCACGCTCCAGCAGGCAGTTAACATTGCGTTGGAGAAAAACCCGGAGCGAAAAGCCGCGTTCGCTGATACAAAGGCCGCCTCAGCAAACGTGCGGGAGGCTCGGTCGTTTTTGCTGCCCCGCATCATCTTTTCCGAGACGGCCACGCGTGGCAACGATCCCGTCTATGTTTTCGGCAGCAAGTTGCGGCAGCAGCGGTTCACGACGGCTGACTTTGCGCTCAATGTCCTGAACACGCCAGCTCCATTCGGGAACTTCAGCACCCGCTTCGGTGGAACCTGGAATCTGTTTGATTCTTTCGCCAGTTGGCGTACTGTCCGCCGAGCAGAGAGCGTGAAGGACGCCGCCCGGCACCAGCTTGACCGGACAGACCAGGAAATCGTCTTTCGCGTGGTGGATTTCTACTACGGCGTGCTGCTCGCGAAGAAACAGCTGGAGATAGCCGAACAGTCGATGAAGACGGCGCAGGCTCTCCTCGACCGCAGCAAGGATCGCGTCGAAAGCGGCGTGGCCGTGGAATCCGATTTCCTGAGCGCCCAAGTCCGGTTCGCAACGCGACAACAAGAATTCATTCGCGCCAGAAACAATGTGGCACTGGCGCGGGCGCAGTTGAGCACGGCTATGGGAGTTCCCACGGGGAACGAATTCGATCCAGCCGAGGGACTCGCAGAACGCAACCTTCCGCCAATGTCACTCGAAGAAGTAGAGAAACAAGCGGTGGAAATGCGCCCTGACCTGAAACGCATTCGATCGGAAGAAGTGGCGCAGCAACAGAGCGTGTCGATCGCGAAATCGTCCTTCGGTCCGCGCGTCGGCGCGATCGCGGGTTGGGAAGCGGACAACCCGACCTTCGTGGCCGGCGGTGGGGGGAACAACTGGGTAGCCGGGATTGAAGTTCAGTTTGATCTCTTCCAAGGCGGCGCCAAGCGGGCTCAGCTTTCCCACGAGCGAGCGATGCAGGAGAAGGTTGAGGCCGCAAAGGAGATGGCCACCGATGCGATTCGGCTCGAAGTCCGCCGAGTGTATTACGACCTGGATGCTGCCCAGCAGCAGCTCGAAGTGGCGCGCGTGTCCATCGCACAGTCGCAGGAAAGCCTGCGCATCAATCAGAACCGCTACGACTCAGGCCTTTCGACAATTACTGATTTGCTCGCCGCGGAAGAAGCTGCGCGACGCAGCCAAACGGATTATTGGGAAGCTGTCTATCGCTATCACACAGGCTATGCCAACCTGGAACTGGTCAGCGGGACGTTGAATCCTCAGTCTCCTGTGGTGACGCCATGAATCGCAGGAATCGAGCAGTCACACGATTTGCGCTCACCGGTGTGGCCCTGGCCTTCGGACTGGCGGGCTGCTCCAACGAGCGCCGCGCCGAGTCTCCAGCGCCGGAAATCATCAGCAACGTTTCGGTAATTGCCGTGCAAAATGCAAAGATACAGGATTGGCTGGAGGCTGTTGGCACGGTACGCGCTGCGCAGACCAGCAAGCTCGCCAGTCAAATGATGGGCAACATTGTCGAAGTGGATGTGCGCGAAGGCGATCGCGTGCAGAGCAATCAGGTGCTGGCGGTCATTGACGATGCCCAGTCCCACTCTGCGGTAGAACGGGCCGCGGCCGCCGTGACAGCAGCGCAGAAAGAAGTTTCCGCCACCGATTCCGACGTTGCGCTCGCTGCTGCCACGCTGAGACGCTATCAGCAACTATTCGAGAAGAAATCCGTCAGTCCGCAAGAATTCGACGAGATCAAAGCCCGTCATCAGTCAGCCGAGGCACGGCGCGATATGGCCCGGGCGGGACAAGCCCAAGCGGAAGCCGCCCTGTCCCAAGCCCAGATCTCGCTCGGTTACACGAAGATTCGGGCGCCTTTTGCCGGCGTGGTGACGGAGAGAAGCGCCGATCCCGGCGCGATGGCCCTTCCAGGTACTTCCGTATTCACCGTTGAAGACACGCGAGGCTATCGACTCGAAGCGGCTGTGGACGAAAGCGACGTCCGAATAGTGCGCATCGGGCAGACCGCCTCGGTAACGATTGACGCACTGGGAAATGCTGAACTCTCCGGCAAGGTCGTGCAAATCGTTCCGGCAGCCGATCCGGCCAGCCGCAGCTTCCTGGTGAAAGTCGAACTCCCCGCCGATACACGTCTTCGCTCCGGTCTGTTTGGCAGGGCGCGCTTTGCGCGCGACGAGCGTTCATCAGTGTTGATTCCGCGCTCAGCGATAGTGGAGCGCGGACAACTGCAGGGAGTTTACGTGATCGACGCGAACCAGACCGCCGGGTTGCGTTACATCACGCTTGGCAAGGCCGCAGGACAGCAGGTCGAAGTGCTCTCGGGACTGCAAGAGGGCGAAAAACTCGTTGCCGCACCCGCAAACCGTGAATTGGGCGGCAAACGAATCACAGAACGTCAATGAGCGACCTGTCGTCCAAAACGAGCAGCCCCACTCACCCCATGCGCATGGCGGGCCGAATAGCCCACACTTTTCTCCAGTCGAAGCTGACGCCGCTCGTGATCGCCGGTGCTCTCCTGCTCGGGGCGTTCAGCATCCTGCAAACGCCGCGCGAAGAGGAGCCACAAATTATTGTCCCGATGCTGGACGTCTTCGTCCAGATGCCGGGCGCGTCAGCCGAGGAAGTAACGCAGCGCGCCACTGTGCCCATGGAAAAACTGCTCCGCGAATTGCCGGGCGTCGAGTACATCTACTCCATCAGCCACCCCGGCCTGAGCATGGTGATCGTGCGATTCTATGTAGGCACGAAAGAAGACGAGGCAATCGTCCAGGCGTATAACAAGCTCTACTCCAACTTCGACCGGATTCCACAGGGAGTATCGCAGCCGATCATCAAGGTGCGTTCGATCGATGATGTCCCGATTCTCGCGCTGACGCTCTGGGGCAAGAACTACGACGCTTACCAGTTGCGGCGAGTTGCGGCGGAACTGGAGCACTCGCTGAAGCAATTGGACGACGTTTCCGAAACGGCCATCATCGGCGGGCAAACGCGGAAGTTGCGTGTCGTGCTCGATACGCAGCGCCTCGCGGCTTACGGACTCACTCCAGGTTCCGTTGTCATGCAGCTCGCGGCGGCGAACACTCGCAGCCAAGCAGGCAGCTTTGCACGCGATAACCAGGAGTTTCAGGTCGAGGCCGGCAACTTATTCACACGCCCGGAAGAATTGCAACACGTCGTCGTGGGAGTTCATGCGGGACGGCCTGTGTATTTGCATGACGTGGCCGGCAAGATCGAGGACGGCCCAGCAGAACCCGACAGCTACGTCTTGTACGCCAGCGCAAACGGGATAAGCAGGAGCCTGGCCAATCCAGAATATCCAGCCGTGACCCTTACACTGGCGAAGCGCAAGGGTGCAAACGCCACGCTGATTGCCGAGAGCGCGCTGCGGAAGATTAATTCTCTTCGCGGGAATACGCTGCCAAACGATTTGAACGTCACGGTCACGCGCAACTACGGTGAGACCGCCAAGGACAAATCAAACGAACTTCTCGAGCATCTCTTCCTCGCTACGCTTTCGGTCACGTTGCTCATTGCGCTTGCTCTGGGCTGGCGCGAATCGGGCGTCGTGCTTCTGGCCATCCCAGTCACTCTCGCTCTGACCCTGGCCATCTTCTATTTTTACGGTTACACGCTGAACCGCGTAACACTTTTTGCGCTGATCTTTTCCATCGGCATCCTTGTGGACGATGCCATCGTCGTCGTCGAGAATGTGGTTCGCCACTTCCGGCTGCCCGAGAACCGGGGGCGCTCTCTGGCTGTCGTTGCGGTTGAGGCGGTGGATGAAGTCGGCAACCCAACCATCCTCGCAACGTTCGCGGTGATTGCGGCCATCCTCCCCATGGCTTTTGTCCGGGGGTTGATGGGGCCTTACATGCGCCCGATCCCGGTCGGTGCGTCTGCCGCCATGATCTTTTCCTTGATCGTGGCCTTCGTGGTCTCGCCGTGGGCTGCGTTGCGTCTCCTGCATCGTTACGCCGATCGCCCGGAGTCCGCGCATGATGCCGAAGGCTGGACCACGCGACTCTATCGGCGGCTGATGAATCCCCTGATCCAGAAACCGTCGCGGAGATGGATGTTTCTTGGCTTTGTAGTTGTGCTGCTCCTGGCAGCGGTGGCGTTCATTCCGCTCAAGTGGGTCCAGGTCAAAATGCTACCCTTCGACAACAAGAGCGAGTTCCAGGTGATCATCGATATGCCTGACGGAACCACGCTGGAGCAGACAACGCGCGTGGCACAGGCATTGGGAAGCTACTTGGGCCAGCAGCCCGAGGTCACCAACTATCAAATCTATGCGGGCACATCAGGACCCTACAACTTCAACGGGCTCGTGCGGCATTACTTTCTTCGGCGCCAGTCAAACCAGGCCGATATTCAGGTAAACCTGCTCTCGCGCGACGTCCGCAAGGCACAGAGCCACGACATTGCACGCAGGTTGCGGCCGGAGTTAGACAGGATTGCCGCGCCCTTCGGTGCACGGATCAAGGTGGCCGAGGTTCCCCCGGGCCCGCCGGTACTGGAGACTCTCGTAGCGGAGATCTACGGGCCGGACAACAAGGGTCAAACCGAACTCGCGGCAAAGATTAAGAAGATTTTTCAAGAGACTCCGGGCGTGGTGGACGTTGACTGGTATGTCGAAGATCCGGAGACCAAGTACGACATGAAAGTGGATCTCGACAAGGCCGCTTTGCAAGGCGTTTCGGCAGCAGAAGTCACCCGCACGGTCCAGATCGGGCTGAGCGGGGCATCGGCGGGACTGCTGCACGATCCCTCTTCACGGGAAGATATCCCGATCGAGGTGCGCCTCTCGCGACCGGACCGTTCCGGCATCGAGGACCTCCAAAATCTGAAGCTGCCGGGACTTTCAGGCGGACAGGTTTCTCTTCGTGAGGTCACCAACATTCGGCAAACAACGATCGATACGAGTGTTTATCGCAAAAATTTGCGACCTGTTGTATATGTAACGGGTGACCTGGCCGGAGAGATAGAGAGCCCTGTTTACGCCATTCTCAAGATGAGCGACGCCATCGACAAAATCCAATTGCCCGATGGCTACCAAGTGAAGCAATACACGGGCACGGCGCTGCCGGAACGCACTGACCGGCTCTCCATGAAATGGGACGGGGAATGGCACATCACGGTCGAAGTATTTCGCGACCTGGGCCTGGCCTTCGCTGCCGTGTTGGTGTTGATATATGTGCTGGTCGTGGGCTGGTTCCGGTCGTTCAAGACGCCGCTCGCCATCATGGCGCCAATTCCGCTTACGCTTGTCGGCATCCTGCCGGCACACGCGCTGATGGGAGCATTTTTCACGGCCACTTCGATGATCGGCTTTATCGCGGGCGCAGGTATCATCGTTCGAAATTCGATCATTCTAGTCGATTTCATCGAATTGCGCCGCTCGCACGGGATGTCATTGGAGAACGCAGTGGTGGACGCAGGTGCGGTGCGCTTCCGTCCGATGTTGTTGACGGCGGCGGCTGTCGTAGTCGGTGCGAGCGTGATTCTGTTCGACCCAATCTTTCAAGGACTGGCCATTTCGCTGATGGCGGGCGAGGTGGCCTCGACCGTCCTCTCACGCATGACGGTTCCGATTCTTTATTACCTGAGTGAACGCGGCAGCAGGAGAAACGTGCCCCTGGTGGGTGACGATCTAGCGCGCGGAACAAATTGAATAGGAGGCTATGCCATGACCGTAGAACGCTACCTCAGAGTGATTGCCGGACTTTTTGTCCTGGTTTCTCTGGCGTTGGGCTACTGGGTGAATTCGTACTGGTTTCTCTTTACCGCTTTTGTAGGTTTGAATTTGTTCCAATCGGGCTTCACTGACTGGTGTCCAATGATGACAATTTTGCGGAAACTTAAAGTCGCTGCATAGCCTGAATGAATCACCACACTCGGATCAAAATGGCGTGTGGGCGGATTCGGAAGGCGTACAAGCGTCCTTGCTGACTCTTGCAGTTCGCGGGCGCCGAGACTAATCTTCCGGTAGGCGGGCTTCGATTTCGGCATTGGCCGATCACTTGATACCGAGGAGTGATATGAAATTGAAGAAAGCAATCCTCGGGTAGATACTTGCACCTCCCGAGGACTTGATGAGATGTGTGTAGGTGTATTTCTTGCTCGAGTCGGGAGGTCAAAATGGAAACGCCGGTTAAGAAGCTTGGACGCGGACTTGACCGCCGAAGTTTTCTTCGTGATTCCGGCTTCGCAGCCGGGGGCATCGTCGGCATGGCAGCCGCGTCGCCTGTCGTCTCCTTCGCTCAGGAGACGCAGCAGGGTGCTCGGGAAACGCTGCAGGACAACAGAAGACGAACGGTTCCCCCTCCATCTCTCAGCCGGCAGTTTGCGCGGTGGGTAGTTAGTCTGCGCTATGAAGATCTGCCTCCCGCGGTGGTCGATCGTGCCAAGGGGCTCACTCTCCAGGCCCTCACGTCTGTGCTCCTCGGCTCTCAGTTGCCGGGCGGTCAGGAGGCCATCAAGCTCATCACCGAAGAAGAAGCGGGTGTGCACAACGGCGCCACCATCATGGTGGACGGCACCAAGGTGACGAAGGGCGGCGCCGCATTTGCCAACTCGGAGATGACGCTGGCGGGCGGAAAGTGGGATACCTTCCGCATGCTCACACACCCCGGCACGAGCATCGTCCCGAGCGCCTTCGTCGCGGCGGAAATGACGGGCGCATCCGGAAGGGACTTCATCACCGGCCTTGCGGCAGGCTACGAGGTCATGGAGCGGATGGCGGCCGACTTCATTCCAACGGTGATGGCGCGCGGTTTTCACGCCAGTCCTGTGTTCGGTATCTTTGGCGCCGCGGTCGCCGCCGCGAAGATCATGCGCTTCACCGAGAGCGAAGTGAACGACACGATCGGGCTCTGCGTGAACCTGGCGGGAGGCAACCTCGAAAGCGGCGCCCTGCGCGAAGGTGCCGCTGCGCGCAACGCCATGCTGGCGGCCGTGCTGGCGAAGCAGGGACACCCAGGCAGAGAGACCGCCCTCGAAGGCAATGCAGGCTTCTATCACGCCTACGCCGGCAACAACACGGGTCAGCTCACCTATAGCTTTGTGGGCGACACACAGACCAGCCTGGGCAAGATCACCGTCGATCTGGGCAAGGAATGGATGTTTCTCGAGACGATCTATCGCATCTACTCAATTTCTGGCTACAACATCGCACACATCGACGTCACGGCGAAGCTTTGTGAAGAGCACAACATTCGATATGAAGATGTTGATCGCGTCGAAGCCGTGGTGAACTGGCTCGAGACACAGTATCCCAGCCCTGCCTTTCCCACCCGGAGGGAAGACGCGGCCGTGCCGAGGCGGGGTGGCACGAGTTACTACACCGCGTACGGAGTCGTCAAACGCGGTTTTCCTATGCTGGCCGGCGCTGCCGACCCGCCCGAGGTGCTGGAACTCATGAAGCGGGTAACGATCATCCCGTCGCACCAGATGACGCTCTTCGGTCCGCGGATCACGATCTTCACCAAGGACGGCAAGAGCTACACGAAGCAGGGCACCGGGCGCGAGTTCATCTGGGACTTCGACGAGGAGGTGCGCCGCATTCGCGGCGTCATCCCCGGTTTACCCATACCGGCGGCGCAGTTCCAAGAAATCATCTCGACCTGCCTCAACCTCGACCGGCAGGACCGGGCCGACAAGCTCATTCAGATGACGCTGAAGAGGACGTAGGACATCGAGAAGAGCCGCCAAGTGAGAATGGTCTTGTGGCGCTACAGCAGCGTCTCCGGACTTCTGAACTGGAGTGCTTCAGAGTTCTCGGTCAGGGAATGTCCGGATTATCAAACGGTCGCAGGCGGCTGCGTAGGAGCTGTCGTGTTATCCGAAGGAAATCTTGCCAAGTGACCAAAACGGAGCGCAAGCAAGCTACGCGTCGCAAAAGTTCGTCTCCTCCATCCGATTCCGGGACTCGCCCCGGTCCACACAGCGAGATCTGCTTTATGAGGGCCACGGACGTCGCGGCGATGATTCGCGAGAAAAAGCTGTCTGCCCGTGAAGTGATGGAAGCTCACCTGCGTCAGATCGAACGTGTAAATCCTAAAGTGAACGCCATCGTTACGCTGGTCGATGAAGAGCAGTTGATAGCGCAGGCGCGGGCGGCAGATGAGATCATCGCGAAGAGCAAATCGCTTGGACCATTGCACGGCCTTCCCGTCGGCGTGAAGGACCTCACCGAAACAAAAGGCATTCGGACGACCTACGGATCGCCATTGTTCAGTAACTTCGTCCCGGATTATGACGCCCTCGTTGTCGAGCGAATGAAAAATGCCGGTGCGATTGTGGTTGGCAAGACCAATACCCCTGAGTTCGGAATGGGATCGCAGACGTTCAACCCGGTATTCGGCCCAACCCTGAATCCCTACGGTGTAAGGAAGACTTGCGGCGGCAGCACGGGCGGGGGAGCTGTTGCGCTGGCCTGCGGCATGGCGCCGATCGCGAGCGGGACCGATATAGGCGGTTCGCTTCGCAACCCGGCGAACTTCTGCAATGTCGTCGGTATCCGTCCCTCTCCGGGGCGAGTGCCAAACGGTCCATCGACGCAGTTGGGCTGGTCCACACTAAGCGTCTCGGGGCCCATGGCGCGCAACGTCACCGATTGTGCTTTATTACTGAGCGCGCAAGCTGGTTTCGACCGGCGGTCGCCGATCTCGATCGAGCAAGCTGGAAGACAGTTCTCGCAACCACTCGGCGAGCGCAACTTCAAGGGCGTCCGCGTTGCGATGATCAAGGACCTCGGATTGCCGTGGGAAGCGGCGGTCAAGACGGCCTTCCACGCTCAGCGAAAAGCCTTCGAGTTGCTGGGATGCATCGTGGAAGAAGCTGAACCGGATGTGAAGGATGCAAACGAATGCTTTCTCGCATGGCGACACTGGGCCTTCGAACTCCAGCTCGGTGAGACGGTCGACGCCCACCCCGGCAAAGTCAACGCATATGGCCACTGGCATGTGGAAGAAGGCCGCAAGCTGACAGGACCGTACCTGTCACGGATCGAGACGAAGCGAACTGCTTTGTATCAGCGGATGCGCCAGTTCATGGAGGAGTACGAGTTCCTCGTCCTTCCGGTGAATCAGGTATTGCCATTCGACGTCAGCGCGCAATATCCCACCGAAATCGCAGGCGTGAAGATGGAGAATTACATCGCCTGGATGAAATCGACCTACTACATCTCGATTGTAGGAAACCCCGCAATCTCCGTGCCCTGCGCGTTCTCCGGCAGCGGCCTGCCGATCGGAATCCAGATCGTCGGACGGCACAACGACGACTGGGGCGTTCTTCAGCTCGGCTACGCCTTCGAGCAGGCAACAAATATTGGAGAGAGACGACCCGAAATCGTGTAGCGCACACCACCTTACATTTTGGGCGGGAAACGGCAGGCGCTTTGTGACGGATTTCAGTACAATGTCCGCCGGCAAGATTTCGTCTAAGCAAGGCGACGACCGACGAGGAGGAAGGGATGGCGGGAGCGGGACAATCGGCGCGCAAGCTCACGATGGACGACATCCGTGCGGCGGCGGAACGGCTGAAAAATTGGGGGCGATGGGGGGCGGACGACGAGGTCGGCACGCTCAACTACACACGGCCGGAAGACATCATCGGCGCGGCGCGGCTGGTCCGAAAAGGCAAAGTGATTTCGCTGGCGCTTCCCTATGACAACCGCGGCCCGCAGGGCGGAAAGACCAAGTATCCGTCGCTGGGCCGCTTCAATCCGGTCCACCTGATGATGCGCACCGGGACGGACGCCTATTCCGGCGTGCTCGACAGCCGCAAGATCCGGAGCGCCGACGACGTCGTCATCATGCCCATGCAATGCGGCACGCAATGGGACGGGCTCGGGCATATTTTTTATGGCGATCACATGTGGAATGGGTATGACTGCCGGACCGTGACTTCGGCAGGCGCGCAGAAATGTGGCATCGAGAAAACGCAGCAGAGAATGGTCGGGCGCGGGGTTCTGCTCGACATTCCGCGCATGCTGGGAATGGAGCATCTGCCGGATGGCTTCGCCGTCACGAACGAAATTCTCGACAAGGCGGAACGTCATTTCGGCGCCGAGGTGCGGCGCGGCGATTATCTCGTCGTGCGCACCGGGCAGATGGAAGCGATGCTCTCCACGAATACGTGGGACGGCTACTCGGGCGGCGATGCCCCGGGCCTCGCGTTCGAAACGCTCGACTGGCTGCACGCGAAGCAAGTGGCAGCCATCGCCACCGACACCTGGGGCGCCGAGGTCCGGCCCAACGAGACCGATGAAGCCAATCAGCCCTGGCACTGGATTTCCATCCCCATCATGGGCCTGACCGTCGGCGAGATATTTTTTCTCAAGGAACTGGCCAGGGATTGCGCCGAGGATAAACGTTACGAGTTCATGTTTGTGGCCCCGGCCTTGCCCGTGACGGGCGCTGTCGCTTCGCCGGTGAATCCGCTGGCGATCAAATAGTGTTGTGCACCAACCGAGCAACTCATTGCTGCGAAAGGGATATGTGATATGGATGCAAGCCAAAAGGAGAAGACGGTGACGAGCACACCCGCGGGAGATTCAGCGAATACACTGACGGTATCGCAAGCGCTTGCGAAAATGGTGCGAGCCTACGGCGCCGAATACATCTTCACGCTGACCGGCGCGCCGCAGAATCCGCTGATCGACATGCAGAACCGCGAAGGCGTACGTGTGGTGCTCGGGCGCAGTGAGCGCTCGGCCTTTGCCATGGCCGATGCCTATGCGCGCGTCACCGGCAAGCCGACCTTTGGGATCGTGCAGTACGGTCCAGGCGCCACGTATTTGCCGGCATCGATCATCGACGCCTACTGGGCCTCGAGCCCGCTCATCGCCTTGAGCGGCACGACGACAACGAGCACGCGCCATCGCTACGAGTACCAGGAATTGGAGCAGACCTCGATGTTTCCCGCGATAACGAAGTGGGCGGGGGACCTGCCGCAGCCGGAACGTATCGCCGACGTGCTGCGCACCGTGGTACGGGCAGCGGTCAGCGGCGTGCCTGGGCCCGTCTATCTCGGCATACCCGCGGACTGGTTCAATAAACGTCTCGCCACCGCGCCCGACCTCTACGCGGAGGCCGCCTTCTTGAGAGCTCCAGCACTCAGAGTGGCGCCGCTCACGCCGGATGTGGAGCGCGCTATCGCCCTCCTCGCGGGCGCCGAGAAGCCTGTGCTGATTGCCGGCGGCGGAGTCATTCTCTCGGAGGCATGGGCAGAACTCACCGCGCTCGCCGAAGCGTTGAATACTCCCGTCGTGACGACTATGGCGGGCAAGGGAAGCATCGCCGATTCTCATCCGCTCGCTGTCGGCGCTTGCGGCCGCTACTCGCGCAAGGTTGCCAACGATGTGCTCGGGGCCGCGGACTTCTGCCTCGCTGTCGGGACGAAATTGAGCTCGATGGGCACCGACGTCTTCAAGTATCCGCGCAAAGGCACGCGCATCGTACACATTGATCTCGATCCGAATTCGCTTGGCCGAACATACCGCGAAGAGCTGTCGATCGTCGCGGACGCTCGCACGGCCCTGACGATGTTGCGTGAGGCGGCGGTGGCTGCGCGTGTGAACGGCAGCCGCTGGGCTGGTTGGACCAAACAGGTGCAGGGATGGGTTGTTGCGTGGCTCGCAGATCTCGAGCGCGTCTCGCGTGATCCCATGTATGAAGGACGCCTCAATCCCTATCACCTTATGCGCCTCCTCGATCAGCACGTCGGCGGCGACGACCTGCTCGTGGCCGACACCGGCTACATGGCGGCCTGGGCGGTGACAGTGCTGCAGCAAAAGCAGCCTGGGCGCCACATTCTGCGTGCGGCGGGCTCTCTCGGCTGGGCCTTCCCGGCGGCTTTCGGCGCGAAGCTCGCGGTTGGCGGGAAACGCCGCGTCTTCGGTCTCACCGGTGACGGCGGCATCGGCTACCACATCGCGGATCTCGAAACTGCGCTGCGGCTCAAGATTCCGGTCGTCCAGATCGTCCTGAACAACTGCTCGCTGGCTTTTGAATATCACGTGCAGAAATATGTGCACGAAGAGATGTGTCCGGAAGCGAGCGAATTCCTCGATGTGCCGTTCGCCGACGTGGCCCGCGCCTTCGGCGCCCACGGCGAACGCGTCACCTCTCCCGAGCAATTCATTCCTGCGCTGCGCCGGGCCGAAGAATCAGGCAAGCCGGCCGTCGTTGACGTGGTCGTAAGCCGGGAACTGCCGCCGCCGGTGACACGCTACGAGGCGGCGGGTTTGCGCAAGGTCTGAACCACGCGGCCGCCGGAATCATTTGCAGCCGCTTCGGCATGAACACTCGAGACCGCTCGATCGCGCAAGTCGACACTGAGCTCAGCGAATGACAAGCTCCGGTAGCGAATTCATTCCGCTTGATACACTCCAAATCTCACAGCTGATCTTGGGCTGGAGCGCCATCTAATGAGTAACATCTCTGACTGCTCAGAACCCACCGGCAAAGAAAGCGGTTTCGCCGCCGCGCTGGCTGGCACTCTCGTCGTCACCATCGAGCAAGCCGTGGCGGCGCCCTATGCGACCTCCCGCCTCGCGGAGGCGGGTGCGCGTGTGATCAAAATTGAAAAACCGCCGGCGGGTGACTTCGCCCGCCATTACGACACCGCGGTACATGGAGAGAGCTCGTATTTCGTCTGGCTCAATCAGGGCAAGGAGTCCGCGATGCTGGATTTCAAGCAGCCCGCAGACATGCAACTTCTGCGCGCAATGCTCCGCCGCGCGGATGTCTTCATCCACAATCTTTCTCCCGGCGCGATCGAGCGCGCGGGGGTTCATCTTGCGGAGCTTCGGAAAGAGAATCCGCGTTTGATCACCTGCTCGATCAGCGGATATGGCGAAAACAACGACTACGCGGGCATGCGGACCTACGACAATTTAGTTCAAGGCGAGGTGGGCGTCTTTGCCGTCACCGGCAATGCTGGCGGACCGGCAAAAGTGGGCATTTCCATCTGCGATATCAGCGCGGGCCTGCACGCCTACATGGGGATTCTCGAAGCGCTCCTGGAACGCCATCGGACCGGCCGAGGACGCCACATTTCTGTTTCTCTTTTCGAATCCGTTGCGGACTGGATGTCCGTTCCCATCCTTTTTCAGCAATACGCGGGTCAGGTTGCTCAGCGTACAGGTCTAAATCACGCGTCCATCGCCCCGTACGGCGCCTACGCGGCTGGTGATGGCCAGCCCGTAATGATCTCCGTGCAGAATGATGACGAATGGGTGCGTTTCTGCAACGCGGTCCTCAAATCTCCCGAAATCATCCGGCATCCGCTGTTTTCCACCAATCCCGATCGTGTTCTTCACCGGGAAGCACTCGATGAAGTTATTCGCAAAGCTCTTGCGCCCATCAACAAAGAAGAATTCATCGCCCGTTTGCGGCACGCCCAAGTCGCTTTTGGACTCATTCGTACCGTGGAAGAAGTCCTGCATCACCCAGCCCTTTCTATGACCGAAGTAGATACACCGACAGGGCCGGTCCAACTGCCGCGCCGCGCCATCCCGCGCACGAGTTTGACGGAGCGCAAGGCTGTTCCGGCACTCGGCGCTCATACTGAAAACATCCGCCGCGAATTTGCACCTGGCGTATCGTTTCCCAATTTACCGCCGATTCCCAGTCCAACCTGATTCCTCGCCAAACTGCCATGCACCAGCAAATTTTCGATTTCGTCGCACGCTCGTTATCTTAGTTTGGGCTCTTCGCAGTGATCGCGCCGTCTCCGCTCGATCCGGGAACTGTTTCCGTCCTGGAAGCGTCGCTGGAAGAGAAACCGGGATCGCAGTAACCTGATAACATGCCCTGGCCGGGATTATAACTGCGCAAAGGGAGCACATCATGAATCGACATCGCAATCTTCAATACGGCGTGGTGTTTGGCATCATCTTGTCGCTCGCGGGCGTACTGTTGGCACAGAGCACGCCCGATAAGATATTGGTTGTGAATGGGAGAACGGCAGGGGCGCCCGTCGTGCAGATCGATGGCCGCTTCTATGTGGATATTGAGACTGTGGCTCAGATCACGAACGGAGTAGTCACCCTCCAGTCTGATCGGATCGTATTGACGATACCTGCCTCGATTTCCAGCGCCCCGCCGCCGCAGGCCCCGGAGGGATTGACAAAGGAATTTGCCAGGGTGGGCATAGCCGAATTGGCGGAAATGCGAGAGTGGAGAGGAGCCATCGGAGCCGTGCGGACTTACAATGTGCCTTTCGTCGGGACATGGCCTCAGGACTATCACGACCGGGTGGAGGGAAGTCTTATGCAAGTAGCGGTAGCTGCGTCGACCGCTTCAGACCGGGATGCCCTTCAGTTGCTCAGGAATGAGTTTGCCAATCTCGCGGACTGGGTCAGCAATGTGGTGGCGACGCGTCAGGCCTTGAATGCCACCAAGACAGTGGACCCTAACATGGTGCAGAACGATCAAGCACTTGCGAAAATTTCTGAATGCAGCAGTTTTTTGAGCGGCATGCTCGTCAGCGGAATGTTTGCCGACAGCCCGAGTTGTCACTGACAATTCGGCGTCCCTACTGAAGCTTCCGGAATCGTCAACTCTTTCCAAGGTACGCCGGCCCGGATCGCCGGAAATGCAAAATCAGGCCAGGTCTTCCGGCCGAATCGGCAAGCGGCGAATGCGCTTGCCGGTCGCCGCAAAAATCGCATTGCAGAGCGCCGGGACCACGGGCGGCACGGAGAGCTCTCCGGCGCCGGTCGGCTTCTCTTCGCTCGGAACGATGTGTACTTCGACGGCTGGCATTTCATCCACACGCAGCATGGGGTAGTTGTTGAAGTTGGTCTGCTCGACGCGGCCGCGGGAAATCGTGATCGTGCCATGCAGCGCCGCCGTCAGTCCGTACACCACGGCGCTTTCGCTCTGCGCCGCGATGTTGGTTGGATTCACGACGCGTCCGACGTCTACCGCGCAAACGACACGGTGGATCTTCAGTGTCCGCTCGCTGCGGTTCACTGAGATTTCAACGACCTGGGCGGCGTAGCTCAGGAATGCGGTCAGCACCGCGATGCCGCGGAATCTGCCTGCCGGGAGCGGCTTGTCCCACCCTGCCTTCTGCGCGGCCAGTTCCAGAACGGCGAGATGCCGGGGAGCTTTGCCAAGAAAACGCCGCCGAAACTCATAAGGATCTTTCTTACCCGCAGCCGCAAGCTCATCCATAAAACTTTCGCTGAAGAAGCCGTTTTGCGAGTTTCCCACCGACCGCCAGAATCCCACCGGTATGCCAGTTTCCGTCAACTGGTAATCCACAAGGATATTGGGAATCGCATAAGGAAGGTTATCGACGCCTTCGACGCTGGTGGGGTCGAGGTTGTTCTTGATGCTTCCGGGAAACCAGGCGTTCATGATCGAGGGACACGCGACGCGGGTGGTCCAGGCAACCGGCCAGCCGTCTGCGTCGAGGCCACCTGCCAGCCGAGCGTGCGATGCGGGACGATAGAAATCGTGCTGCATGTCGTCCTCTCGCGACCAGGTCACTTTCACGGGCGCGCCAATCGCCTTCGACGCTTCCACCGCTTCGATCACAAAGTCGGCACCGGCCTTGCGCCCGAAGCCGCCCCCCAGAAACGTCGTATGGATGAATACAGCCTCCGGCTTCAAACCACAAAGTTTGGCTGCCACAGCCTGCGCCATCGTCTGAAATTGCGTGGGAGCCCATACATCGCAGCGGTCCGCGCGAACATCCGCGGTGCAGTTCTGTGGCTCCATCGTGGCATGCGCCAGGAAGGGAACCTCATACACCGCCTCAATCTTCTTTGCCGCGCCTGCAAGCGCCGTGGCCGCATCGCCTTCCTTGCGCGCCTCCACGCCGGGTTGCGCCGCCCGCTCCGCGAAGAGCTTGCTGATGCTGTCGCTGCTGACGTTTGCGTCCGGCCCTTCATCCCATTTCACATCGAGTGAGCGCCGCCCTTGCATCGCCGTCCAGGTGCTGTCGGCAACCACGGCAATGCCACTCGAAATCTGAATCACATTCTTGACACCTGGGACGGCCTTGGCTTTCGCGGCGTCGAAGCTTGCGACTTTTCCTCCGAACACCGGGCAGCGCGCCACAACCGCGTAGAGCATTCCCGGCCGCCGTATATCGATCCCAAACTCCGCGCGGCCATTCACCTTGTCCGGCGTGTCCAGCCGCTTGGTGGATTTTCCGATCACGCGGAACTGCTTCGGGTCCTTGAGCGGCACGTCCGCGGGGATCGGAAGTTTTGCCGCAGCTTCGGCGACGCTGCCGTAAGTCAGGCGGCGCTTGGTGGCCCCATGCAGAATCACGCCGTTTTCCGCGCGGCACGCTGCCTTCTCGACACCCCACTTCTGCGCCGCGGCTTGGAGCAGCATATCGCGCGCCGCCGCGCCGGCCTTGCGCATAGGGTCCCAGGACGAGCGCACACTCGAGCTGCCGCCCGTCCCCTGCATGCCGAATGCAGGATTGAAATATTCCTTGGCGGCAGGAGCGAATTCGGTCTGAATTTTCTTCCAATCACACTCGAGCTCTTCGGCCGCGAGCATACAGAGCGCCGTCTGAATGCCCTGGCCCATTTCCGACTTGTCGATCAGGATCGTCACGCTGTCGTCAGTGCCGATGCGCATCCAGGCGTTCAATGCCGCCGGTGCTGCCGAGCCCGCAGGCGGCGCCGCGAGCGCTTCAAAGCGTCCGGGCAGATAGAATCCAATCACCAGCCCGGTCGCTCCGGCCACGCCTGTCTTCAGAAAGCTGCGACGATCCACTTTCATTGTTGTGCCGGCGCTCATACGGCACCTCCCACGTCCACGGTCTGCGCACTCAGCCCTTGTTCTGTGTTTTCATCCGCGCCGAGGTTCGCTGCCTTCGAAGGGGCGTCGTGCAACTGCGCGGCGCGGTGAACCGCCTGGCGAATGCGCTGATACGTGCCGCAGCGGCAGATATTGCCCTTCATCGCGTCATCAATTTCTGCATCGCTCGGCTGGACCTTCTTCGCCAGGAGCGCCGCGGCGGACATGATCTGTCCTGACTGGCAATAGCCGCATTGCGGCACGTCAATCTCGATCCAAGCCTTTTGGACAGGATGGCTACGGTCGGGAGAGAGTCCCTCGATGGTCGTGATTTTCTTTCCCGAGACGGTTGAAATTGGCGTGACACAGGAACGGGCGGCTTCCCCGTCGATGTGCACCGTGCACGCGCCGCACAAGGCCATGCCGCAGCCAAACTTCGTGCCCGTCATCCCCAGCGTGTCGCGCAGAACCCACAGCAGCGGCATATTGGGATTGACGTCCACCGTCCGGGGCTTCCCGTTCAATGTGAATTGAATCGCCATAGGAGGTCTCCTGGAAACAATTGCAGACTACCACAATCTGCCAGACTGTTGCATGAAGGCCATTTTACTGCGAATTCGGGTCCAGGGATGGGGATTGTGCCAGATGACCGCGGCCGGTCACTTCTCGCCCTTCTTGCGATCGAGTTTCAGTGTGAGGACGAATTCTTTCCGGTTGTCGAAGTTCGAAATGGACCGCGAGGATGAAGTCCAGCCCTCGTGTTCGGCGTGAATCACGTAGTCGACGTTCAGATCGAGACCACTGAACCGGAACTGGCCCTCTTTGTCGGAGAGGTGAGTCGTAATATCTTGCGTGTGAACGTTCTTCAGATATACAACGGCGGACTCGACCGGGGTTTCCTGTTGGTCGACGACGGTGCCGCGAACCGTCCGCAACTCGGATTCACGGCTCTTACCCTGTGCAAACAGAGCGGTCGCTGCGAACGCCATTAGCATGAGGAGAGCGAGCCTTCTGGATGTATTCATGGTTTTCCTCCGGCGAGCGGCTCCATCTGAAACCTTAGGTCCTCCCGATTGCCTGCGCGCGCATCGATCTTGCGCGTCTGCTACATGAAACCATAGGCTTCGATCGCCAACTCGTACTCAGCGCCCTGCTTGATCCCTAGTCCCAGTTCACCACGTCTATCGGACATGGCTTCCCAGCGGAATTTCTGTTCGTCCGCCCGCCGGATGCGGACCTTCGCGCCAAGCAAAGCGAAGCCCTGTTCAGTGAACACGCTGGCGAATATGACGAAGTCGTGCCCATGTGAGTCGGCCTGTTTCTGATCGCCGGCGGCTGTAGCGGGAACCGAGATCAGACCCGGCGCCAGGACCAGCACCAGCATCGCGAAGGGCAACATTCGTCTTCTATTGGGATGACTAAAGCAAGGGAGGGGATGCCGGAAGAATCCGAGGAGCAGGCTAAATGTCCTCTTTGTCTTCTTCCTCCTCTTCTTCTTCGTCGTCGTCCTCTCCAAATTCATCCCCATCTTCAGACTCCTCGTCCTCGTCTTCTTCATCATCGTCGTCCGAGATGACATTGACCTTGACGGGATGGATCTGGACAACTTCCATCTCGGTTTCGCACTCGAGACAGGCCAGGATTTCGCCTTCCTCTACTTCATCTTCGTCGACGTCGATTTCAGTAGCGCATTTGGGACACCGGACCACGGCGAAAACCTCCTTAGATACGGATAGGGCAAACTTGCTGCTGGCGTATTATATAACGCGAAGCGGGCCGAGAGGGAAGCGGGCAAAATACGATGACACCGAAGCGGGAATACCCCGACCAACCCCTGGTGGGCGTAGGCGGCGTGGTGATCGATAACGAGCGCGCACTGTTGATCCGGCGGGGCAGCCCGCCGCTCGAAGGCCAGTGGTCGATCCCCGGCGGAATGCTCGAATTGGGAGAAACGCTGGCGCAGGGCGTCGCGCGGGAACTCGTGGAAGAAACCGGACTCGAAGTGAATGTGCTCGAACTCATCGAAGTTTTCGAACGGATTTATCCGGCGCTTCCAGGGGCGGACGGCACACCGGGCGACGCCGCGCGGCCACAGTATCACTTTGTGATCCTCGATTATCTCTGCGAAGCGCGGGGAGGAACGTTGTGCGCGGGAAGCGACGCAATGGAATTCGCCTGGGCCCGCGAGGACGAATTGGTGAAATTTGACCTGACTGTGATTGCAACGCGCGTCTTGCTAAAAGCGTTCGCCATGGCGCGCGCCCACGCGACGTAATAGGTCTTGGCCGACGTGCTACAACTCGGCGTCACGTCATTAACGAACGGTCATTGTGGGTCGCGGCTTAAGCCGCGACATTTATATATCGGAAATCCGGGGCTTCAGCCCCTGAAGCTTCAGGGCTTGAAAGCCCTGCGCTGGGTAGAATTCTATTGGCGGACCTAAAGGTCCGACCCACAAAGCTTTTTGGAATCGGCTGTTTTGCGACGATTTTTTCACGAAGGCTTGCGATCGGGGCGGCTCCATCCGTAACGTCCCAACAGAAGCACAAACCTGCAATCAAACAGGATGCGGGAATGCAACACGCCGCCTTCTTTACGCGCCTGCAACAACTCCTGATTCTCCTGGCTTCCGACAGGAATCACCAGGCGGCCGCCCTCGCCAAGCTGGCTCGCAAGCAACGGAGGAATCCCCGGCGCAGCAGCGGTGATAAGAATGGCGTCATAAAGCGCGGCCTCGACAAGTCCTAGCGAGCCATCACCGTTGTGAACGTGGACGTTCGCATAACCCAAACGCGCGAGGCGTTCCTGCGCGGCAAGCGCGAGGGACGTGTGACTTTCAACGCTGATCACCTCGCGCGCCAGCAGCGAGAGCACTGCGGCCTGATAGCCCGAGCCTGTGCCGATTTCCAGCACGCGCTCCGAGCCGGTCAGCTCGAGCGCCTCGGTCATGGCCCCAACCATAAAGGGCTGCGAGATCGTCTGGCCTTCGCCGATGGGCAGAGGTTTGTCAGCATACGCGTCGGCCTGGAACTCGGCGGAAACAAACTCGTGCCGCGGAACGCTGAGCATCGCGTCAAGCACGCGCGGCGACGCAATCCCGCGCCTGCGAATCTGATTCTCTACCATCGCGCGCCGCGCAGATGCGAATTGGTCCACATTTGTATGGGATAATCCCACAGGCAAAGTATAGCGCCGTACTTGTTGGTAGAACACGAATGATGCGTTGGCTAATCTGGAGTCACTCTGGAAAGGGCATCAGTTGAACGCAGAAAACCTTTTAATTCATCCGGGTGACATCATTTCATATATGGATATGTGCAGGTACGAAGGTGCCAGCCTTCAGCGAGGAATGAATTTCCGCCTTGGAGGTCGCACTAGCGTAATTCTGATGAGTTTGCGGCCAGGTGCTCCTTATGCGGACCGAATTGAGCAAGGTGGCCAGATCCTAATCTACGAAGGACATGACGCAGCAAGAACTAAGGGAGGCCCGAATCCAAAGAGCGTGGACCAGCCCGAAACTTCACCGGTTGGGACACCGACTCAAAACGGGTTGTTCTGGAACGCTGCAACCGCCTACAAGAATCATGGGGCTGCAGCAGAGCGGGTGAAGGTCTATGAAAAAATTAAGACTGGAATTTGGGCTTACGCTGGCCTGTTCGAACTCACCGATGCTTCGAAGCAAGAAGAAGGCAGACGGAAAGTATTTAAATTCAAACTCCGACTAAGCAAAGAACAGGCAGCTCCTGTCTCTGTTGGCGTCCTTGAAATTGAACATGATCGGCTTATTCCCACCCGGGTCAAGATCGAAGTATGGAAAAGAGACAAAGGGAAATGCGTTCTATGTGGCAATAAAGAAAACCTTCATTTCGATCATATCGTGCCGTTCTCCAAAGGGGGAACATCGCTTCTAGCGAAAAACATTCAATTATTGTGTGCAACACACAATCTTCTAAAACGAGACAAGATTGAATAGATC
This sequence comes from Terriglobia bacterium, assembly GCA_041488495.1. GTDB lineage: Bacteria > Acidobacteriota > Terriglobia > Acidiferrales > UBA7541 > Palsa-360. Next base: position 63,318 of record JBGPPL010000005.1, on the reverse strand, counting down.
GCAGGACTACCGCATGGCGAAACCTCCGAAAATCGCGCTACTTGAATCGCGTCTTCCGGATGACGTCGAGGCCGAAGGTGCCGTTTTCGTCGCGCAGGGCCACGATGGAGAACTCGCGGTTGATGGTGTACTCGATTTGAATGACTTCGTACTGCGTCGTGGTGACATCCGTGATGTAGGTAATGACGAAGCCGCGCGCGACCTGTTGCTCGATCGTGACGCTTGCAATGGAGTTTTGCTGCTGCGAAGTCAGTCCGGCGATCGATGGGCCCACGCGGAAGTGGCTGATGCCAAACAGGCGCTCGATGCGCCCGCCGAGCTGGCTCGAAATGGCCTCGGAGAGCAGCGTCGAGGCGCCCAGTCCGGAGTTCTGTCCGGTCGCGGAGCGCTGCGCGCTTTCTTTGCCGGTCTGTCCCAGCGCCAGCAGCGCGATGATGTCGCTCGACGGCAACGGCGGATCGGAGCGGTAGGCGAGGGTGGGCCGGCTCGCCGGGCCGGTGAAATCGAGCGTGACCTCGTACTGGCGGATCGTCGTCGTAGCTTCCACGTTGAGTACCGGATCGAGGCGGAACGGATTCGCGAAGTTAATGTCGCCGCGTGAGATCGTGTATTGGTTGCCGCGAAAGTTCATCTCGCCGTTCAAGAGGTGAATATGGCCGAGGAAAATCGGGTGCTCCCACGTGCCGCGCACGCGCAGGTTTGCGTCAGCCTGAAAGCGCGCTCCGGCCCATTCCACGCGCGAATCGGGACTGGAATCGGCTTGGATATCGAATTGCAAATTTCGCAGGAAGGAGGACGTCGTGCCCGGGGCGCTCGACGGCTCTTTCGCTGAAACCATCAGCCCGGCGATGTCAAAACCTTCGCCCATCAGCAGCCGGTCCACGACGATGCGGCCGGAAAGCGTCGCCGCCTGCGTGTTGCCGGAGAGGCGCAGTGTGCCGCCAACCAGCCAGCTCATTCCGGCCGGATAGCGGATGCGAATCTGATCGGAGCGCGCGTTGAGCGTATAGATCAGCGGCCCGTCCCCATAGGCCGCGGTACCACCGATGTTCAGATGGCCTCCGCCGCTTTCCGCGGTCACGTTTTCGAACATCATTCGCGTGGCGTCAAAATTGAAATCGCCCGCCACATTGCTCAGTCCCGCCGGGAAATCCCCGTAGCGGAGCGTCGCGCCTTCGACGTGCACCTTGCCGTTGAACCGGGGAGAGGGCACGGTTCCAGCAACGGTCGCGTTCACCTGCGCGCGGCCCGTGGCTTCGAGACGCGGCACGAAACCGGCAAGCAGCTGAAGACTGACCGCTCCATCCACGCGCAGGCTGAGTGCGCGATCTCCGGCAAACCGCGCGAAACCGGTTACGCGGAAATCCGTGTCGGGTCCGCGCAGGCTCGCTTGCTCGATGCGCACTTCGTCCTGGCGATAGGTCAGCCGCACGGGCCCGACGTTTTCCAATTTTACGTTTTCATAGTCGAGCGTAATGTGGGAGAGGTTCGCTTCCACCGCGAGTGTTTCCGGGCGCGCTCCGAATCCTGCAATCGCAAAATGTCCGTCGACCAGGCTGTGGCCCGTCAGCCCGGTGAGGTGCATGGCGGCGACAATGAAAGAGTCGAAGTGGATTTGCTCAACCGTGACTTCGCCAGTCAGAGGATAGTCGCCACCGAGCGTCACATCCACTTTGCCGGACAGCCGCCCGGCTGCCATTGACGATTCTATCTTCGCGGATAAGTGATGGCCGTCGGAATCCGCAGCTCCTTCAAAACTTCCAACCACGTCGTTCCCGAGTTTCAGATCCACCAGACGAAGTGTGGCGTGCAGCTCCGGCGCGAACAAGTGACCCTGGCCGCGCAATTGCAGATTGAGCCGGCCTCCTATCGGAAGACGCGCGGTCTGAATTCGCTCGATGCCTTCGAGTGGAATGCCGGCACCCACAAGATCGAATAACACCTGATTTGTGTCTGTATGATAGAGGAAATTTCCCGTGAGCAACCCGGCGGGCGCGCCCGGCGCATGCGGCGGCAAACGCACTTCGGCATTCGCAATCCGCACTTCGCCGCTGCGCATGGTGAGCTGCCCGCGCGCGCGGTCAAAGCGCCACGTCCAGGCTGTTGCGCCGGTCACATCAAATAATCCCGAAAATTCCGGACTGGCGCGCGTGCCCTTGCCGTGAAACTGCCCGCCGAGAAGGCCGTGTGCTGGATAAGAGGTCCCCAGCAGTTTTTGCAAGTCGTCTGTGTCCGCACCGACCAGGTTGGCATCCATGCTGTACTCACTATCGGGAGAAAAATTCCAGTTGTCGAGCGCGAGGGAAAGTTCCAGTTCCGCCGAAGAGCGGCCCCGGCGGACGCGGCCTCGAGTCAGGTGTAATTCGTCCTGCGAATAGGTGATCTCGCCCTCCATTTCATCCCAGTACAGCGCGGCGTAACGCGCTTCGGTCCCTTTCAAGTGGCCCGCGAAGGTCGGTCCAGCCAGCGGGCCCGTGAGGCGCCCTTGCCAATGGAAATGTCCGCCGATCACTTGTGGCTCCGTGTCCACTCCACGTAGGCGGTTAATGAAATCATCGTAGGCGGAGAGGTCTTCGGTGTCGAACGTCGCATCGAGCGAAGAGTCATTCAATCCCAGCGCGCCATGCACTGTGATGTGGCTCGACGGCGTCATGATCTCACTTGGCGCGAGCTCGACCTGCTTGCGGTCCATCTCAAAGTGATATTCGAAACGCGCTGACGTTGGAATCTGCCCGGAAGGCAGCGCGCTTGGAGGAGTCCAGAGCGAGACGCCGCGCGAGTCCACATGCTTGAAATCCGCCATCCACGTAGTCGTCGCGTCCACGTCGACGCGGCTTCCCCAGTGCAGCGGGATGATCGGCAGTTTGGGGTTGTCCTCGGCGGCCAGTATCCGGCTCAAGTCCATGCCGCGGGCTTTCGATTCGAAGCGGAAGCTTTGCGCGGGAAAATCGAGATGCAGACGTCCCGTGACGTTGCCGCCCAGCACAAGCGCTTCCAGATCCGGCACATCGAGCGAGCGCTGGTCCGCGCGGTAACTGCCGCGAGTGGAGATGCTCCCGGGGTGGAACCATGTATACTTCATCGAGATTTCGCCGGCCGTGTAAAGTCCGCTGACGCTCAGTTGTCGCCCGGCGTAATGTCCGCTGCCCGTGAACTCCACATGTCCGCCCGGCGTATTTGGCTTGCGCAGGATGGAGCGAATATCCTCGAAGTTGACCTGGCCGCGATACCGGAAATCCCATGCAGGCTGTGAAAAACTGGTGAGGTTGGCCTGCGCGTCAATCTCGCTGTGCGGAATCTTCCATTGCACTTGCGTCAAGGAAAATGAATCCGAATGGAGCGTGAATTTTGCCGATAGATCCGAAGCAAACGGGAGATACCTCCGGGCCGCTACTTTGAATTTCAGCCAGCTTACGCGGCCGAGATAAACCGGGCTTCCGGCGTCCCCGGCGTAATCCATCGCAAACTCAAAATTTTCGCCTTCCGCCGCCAGCGGCACACGCGTATCGTTCCACAAAATTTCGCCGTCTTCGAGGCGCAACCGGGCGATCTTCAGGTCGAACAGGCTCTGGACCGGCGGTCTGTCTTGTTTCACCGGCGTCTTTGGCCCGGGAATGTTCGTTGAGCCGTCCCGCTCGACGCGCACGTGCGCCGAGAAATGCGACATCTCGACGCTCCCCATAGAAATCTTACGGCCCCAGAAGGATTCGACACGGATATCGACCTGCAATTGATCGGCATGAAACAAAGGCGGGGTTCCCGCCGGCTCGCGTCCGTGCAACGTGAGTCCGTCAAACCGCGCGCGCAAAGACCGCCATCCGAAATGAAAGTTGCCGAGTTCGACGCGCGCTCCGGTTGTCTTTTCAAGTTCCTCCACAATCGTGCGCCGCGCCCAGCGGTCCGCCAGCCCGTTCCCGGCGATGTACGCGAGCGCGAGCGCAAAGGCCACCATCGCCGCGGCGGCCAACGCCATCCCATGTTTCCAGCGGAATTTTCGCTTCTTGTCGCTCATCGTCGTACGAAGGTGCTACCCGGCATCACGGCTTCGCATCGGGCATTGTCACTTCGATCTTCAGGCGCGATTTTGTCTCATCCAGCCATTTCGTGGCGAGGCCGGTGATCCCCCGCTGCGTGAGCAGCTCGCGGATCTGTCCCTCGACATCGGCCAGGCGTGGCGCGGGCTGATTTTTCTTCGTCAGCTCCGGCAGAAGTTCCTTCTGATAATAGGTTTCGATGCCGGTCGATTCGATCTGCACCGTCGGACGAAACTTGTAATCGAGATAACGCTCGACATAAATCTGCCGCGCCAGCAATTGCCGAGCCTGCGCGGCGGACAGCCCCAGTTCACCCAACTTGGCGGCGTATGCTTCGAGGCTTGCGAATTGCGCGGTGAGCCGTGCTAGTTCGCGGTCGACTTCCGGCTGCGCGGGCTGAGGAAAATGCGACTCGGTCGCTTCGGTTTGTACCATCCATTGTTCGATGAGCTCGGCAAGCAGCCGGTCGTCGCTTTCCGCGCGCCCTTCGATCAATTGCTGGAATGCTCCTAGTTCACGCACCTGGCTCAACAAGATGATGTCGCCTTCGATGCGCGCAACAATGCGATCGACTACGCGGCCCATTTGGGCAGTCACCGGCCCCGCCGAGACAGCAAGCGTGATCCAGACCAACATGAAAGCGATGCGTCGCATCAGAACGTCGTCCCCAAGTTGATGAAGAATTGAAAGGCCGGTAACCGCGATAGGCCTACTCCTGGAACGCCATTCGCGGTTACGGGAACTACGAAACGTGCCGGGTTCAGTTGGTAGCCCAAATCGACCGCGACAGGCCCAATGGGAGTGCCGTAGCGGAATTCAAATCCTACGGTGTGCGAAAAATAGTTCAGCTCGTTTGTGCAATTTGTCAGGCACACGGTTGTCGGATTATTATTTGCGTCTATTGTAGGAACAATAGTGGGAAGAGGCGGAGCCGTGCGCAGCGAGATTGTTCTAACACTTGGGAACACGTTTCCGGCATCGTAGAAGACGGCGCCGCCCAAACGGTTGCCGATCAAAGGCAGGTGCATCGGGAAGCGCAGGTCCTGATTAAAAACCAGCAGAGCTTGTCCACCTACAGGAAATCCCGTACTCGGGTCGCGTGGCCCAGCCTGGTTGAGAGCAAACCCGCGCAATGACGTGCCACCACCGGCGAAGAACCGCTCGGGAAGGGGGATATCACTGGAGAGCGTGTTGCCGAAAGGCGTCTGCACGCCAAATCGGAACGAGCGAGCGAACACAAGTCTTCGACCAATCGGGTGATATGAAGAATTCTGCAAGAACACACGAAAAAAATTCGCCGACGAGCCGATCGGTTTCATGGCCAGGCTAACGTCGACGCTTTCGAGATTCCCGCGGCTGGCATCGGCGGGGTTGTTGCGGCGATCACGGAGCCAGCTCGTGCCGAATTCGGAAACTTCCGTATTCTGGCTAAACAGCGGGACCTGTTCTGGCGAAATGTGGGAATTGAGATTGGTAGCAATCACACGGCGGTAGGAATACCGATAGAGCAGCGAACTGACGGGCGAGAGTCGTTCGGTGAGCTGCAGCGATCCTTCATATCGCTTGGAATCGAATGTCTGTATATTGCGGGTCTTGTCGTAGAAGGCCGATATTCGCAGGCTGAGGTTGGGCGAGGCGAAGTAGTTAGGCGCCGTGTAGGCCAGCAGCGCCCGGCCTTGGATCGTGCTCGTGCGTACCTTAAAGGAAAGTGAGTCGGCGCGGCCGGTGAGATTCGCCTTGGTAATTTCCAGGGTGACGCGTGGGGCAGCGCTGAATGTGGTGCCTGCAGCGCCACTGCCCAGGCGCTGCGCTTCGAAGCCGAGGCCGTACGCCACGGTGTAGCGTTTCGCTTCGTCCACCATCACCACCACCGTTTTCTGGGTATTGTCTCCCTCGGGGTTCTGCGGCGCGATCGAGACCCGGCTGAATATTCCCAAGTTGTAAAGCTTTCTTTGCGTTTCAACCACAGCACCTTCGCTTAACGGTTCGCCTGCTTGAATCCCCACTTGGCGGGAAATCACGCCCGGGTGCGTGTGTTCGTAGCCAGCGAGGAGCACGCTCGCGACCAGGACCTGGCGTCCTTCGGTGATGTGATACGTCAGCCGCACGCGCGGGGCCTCACCTGGGTCTGACTGCGGAACTTTTTCCACGTCCGCGGAAAAGCGCGCCTCCGAAAATCCCTGGTCGTAATAGAGCGCAAGTATATTGTCGCGATCGGAAGAAATGTTGAAGTCAGAATAGGGCTGGCCCTGCGTGGAACCCGTCACACCAAGCAGCTCATCCTTGGTGAGTTGCTGGTTCCCTTCGATGTTCAGGTCTGCGACCCGGGTTTGCTGGCCCTCGTTGATTTCGATCCGGACATACAACTCGCCCTGGTGGCCCTGGTAATCATCGAGAATCTGACTGTGCACGTCGGCTTCATGGAATCCGTTCGCATCGTAGAGAGTGCGGATCGAAGCCACGTCGTCCTGCAGCAGCGCCGTCGAATACCGTCCCGGAGACGCGTATGCGGCGGGTTGAATTTTCAATCGGGCGGTGAGAAGGTCCGAGCTGAAATACTTGTTGCCCGAGAACGCTGTCCCCACCAGGCGATGACGCTTGCCGCGGTCGACAAGATAGGTGACGACCCTGGCAGCGTTACGTGACGTATTTGCCGATTTCTCCGCGGCTGATTCCGACGTCGTGTAACTCACTTGCGCGTCAAAATAGCCGTCGCGTTCGAACCACTCGCGCAATGCTCGCCGGCCTTCTTGGAGAAGGTCTTCGTCGACGGCGCCTTCCTGGTAGATGGGCACCAATTTGCGCAGCGTGCTCGTGGGAACCTTTGCCCCTTCGACCGTCACGCGGACCTCCAACCCCGCATAAAACGTGGCCTCGAGCGGCACGGTATTCGTCTTTGCGTCATAGGCGCCACGATGCAGCGTGACGCGCGCGCCAAGATAGTCCTTCTTCGCCAGCCACTTCCGCGCGCGGTCGGCGCCGCGATTCAGGCGATCGGAGGTGATCTCGCGTCCATGTGTGAGCTTCAGCCGGCCGCGAAGTTCTGCCTCAGGGAATTCGGTCTGGTTTTGAATCGTGACGATGCTGATCCGCGCCCGTGCACCCGGCGTTACACGCACCAAAATATCCACCTGGAGCGTGTCAGGATTTGGCGTCGCTTCGTAGCCGATCTTGGCCTGATACTGCCCGTCATCCTCGAACGTCTGCCGGAGCCGGTCCAGTACTTCTTTCATGTCGCTCTCCCGGAATATTTCGCCCAGGTTCAGCCGCAGCGCGGAAAGCGCCAACGATTCGGCGGGCGGCTCGCGCAACCCCACGATTCGCACCCGGTTGATGTAGAGGTTCTGGCGGACCACGAAATCAAGACGCACGCCGCCCGGAACGTCCGTCAATTCGGCGCGCAGATCCGCATAACGGCCCGTGCGGAATAGCGCTCGCAGGCTTGTGCTCTCGGCATCCATAGAAAACGGCTGGCCGGTCCGGACTGCTAGCTGAGGAGGATCCTGTTCGAGCACTGAGCCTGATTCGGTGACCACGCGCACGGCGACGACCCGCGGCGGCTCACCGGAGGGGCTGCTCTGTGCGGAGGCGAATCCTGCGCAAAAAAAATAGATCGCCGGCAGCCAAATGGCGATCCGTACGAAGGGGCGTTGATCGCTCGGCATCATTTTTCACAACAAGACTAGCGTAGCACAGCCGAGTTGCCTGACCGGCGCGAAATCTCCCTGGCGGGTGGAAAATGTCACTCACTCCCCCCCGAGCGCCCCGCAGGCGCTATCATGGAGCATTGCAACAAGAGCGATGCGACGACATGGATCCGAAACTTTACGAGCGGTATTCACGGCAGATTCTCTTTGCAGAAATCGGCGAGGGGGGACAACAGCGCCTGCTCGAATCCTCGGCCATACTGGTTGGATGCGGCGCGCTGGGCACGGCGCTGGCGAATCTGCTGGTGCGCGCAGGCGTTGGTAAGCTGCGGATTGTGGACCGCGATTTCGTCGAGCCTTCGAACCTGCAGCGGCAAACGCTATTCGAAGAATCCGATGCTCGTGAGGCGCTGCCGAAAGCCGTCGCGGCCGAACGCCGTCTGCGCGCAATCAATTCCGGCGTGGCTGTCGAAGGCATCGTCGCGGACCTCGGACCGAAAAACGCCGAAGAGTTATTGCGTGGTTTTCCTCTCATTCTCGACGGCACCGACAACTTCGAAACGCGATTTCTGCTGAACGACGCCGCAATCCGCCTGGACGTGCCTTGGATTTACGCTGCCGTAGTCGCCAGCTACGGTGTGACGCTCACCGTGCGGCCGGGCCAGACGGCTTGCCTCGCATGCGCTCTCGAATCCGGCGTCGAGAACGGGTCGCAAACAGCGGGCGCCGAAGACACCTGCGATACGGCCGGCGTGCTCGGCGCTGCCGCCGGCGTGATTGCCTCGATCGAGGCCGCTGAGGCGATCAAGCTGCTCCTGGGCAAGACGGAATCGGCAGGCGGGCGCCTGGTTTCTTTTGACGTTTGGTCGGGGCGGTTTCAATCCGTGCGCGTGGCTCGAAATCCAGAGTGCCGCGCGTGCGTGCGTCGCGACTTCCGCTATCTCAAAGGCGACGCGCAACCCCACCTGACCATGTGCGGACGCGATTCGGTGCAGGTCCATGAGCGCCGGCGGGAGCTCGATCTTGCCGCGCTGGGCCGGCGCCTCGCGCCGACAGTTGCCGAGGTGCGCGAGAATGGTTTCCTGTTGCGCTTCCGAGTGCCGCCCTACGAAATGACGGTGTTTGCCGATGGACGCGCCATCATCAAGGGGACTCGCGACACGAGCGTCGCGAGGTCGCTGTACGCGCGCTACATCGGTACTTAACGGGGCGCGTGAAGTATCACGCCCCGGGTTTCAAATGTCGCAGATTTCCTTCTTGGCATGTAAGCGAGTGAGCCAGCGGCCCATCGCGTTCAGGTGTTCTTCGCCGAGCACACGCTCGATCCGTGGAAACACATCGTTTTCTTCCAAGCGCACGTGATCGTGGAGAAGCTTCGCGAGGCGGGCCATCGCCTCAACCTCGATCGGTAGTTTCTTCGCGCGCCGCTGCTCAAAATCCTGCACGACACTGCGAATCTCCGCATGATCGGCGAGCAGGCGCATGACTCCAGCGTCCTGATCGAGCCGCGTGTGGCGCGCATAGGCAGGGAGCAGGACTTCTTCTTCTTCGCGAAAATGAACGATGCCGGTCTTGTGCCAGAACGCGACGAATTTTTCCGCCTGCCGCTCGACCGCCGCATTGCGTTTCTCCACCGGAGCTTCGGCTGCGCGCCGCATCTCAAGCGCCTGAATCAGGGCGAAGTGATGGTGCTGGCTCAACGGGTGCAAGCTCGGATGGCGTTTCACGCAAAAACCTCCGCATCAAGAACTGTCGCGGGAATCATGTTACCTCAGAGGGCGCTTGATAACTGGAGTCACTACCCGCCGGTGCGGCCGATGGGTTGGCGGAGCGCGGCGCGGTCGAGATTTTCGCGCAGGTTCATGAGCGTGAGGAACGTATTGAGGATGCGTGCCTTCATTTCGTCGGCCAGGTGCAAACCGCTGGTCGACGCGCGGGCCAGCATTTCACCGTGCTCCGCGATGTAGCGGATAATCTCTACCTGGCGCGCATGGGGTGTCTTGCCGTAAACAGTTTCGCGGCGCATTTCCGCACAGGCCTTTTCGATGTGCAGCGTGAAATGCAGCACGCACAGATGCGCGGGTTCGAGCGGCTGTGGCACCTGTCCCTTGCATCCGTGTTCGCTGCAGGCTGTCGGCATGGCTAGGGACTAATCCCGAGTTATTGATTGTAAACAGCTCGGGCGCGAAAAATCCACAACACACCCAAGAGGATGCGCCGAATCAGCCATCTGTGCCGCGGGCCATACCCGCCGGGAAGCTCGGGAAGGCGCGCCGAGCGCAGCCCTTCGCTTTTCAATCAGTTCGCACAGCCTGAGCTTCCATCCGCGTGTTCCGATTCGGGTGTTCGTATGCTAGACTATCGTGGCCATAGGCAGGGAGAAGTCCCCCAAATTGTTTCCTACGAGGCGATTTTCATGTCCGGGCATTCTAAGTGGGCCACGATTAAGCACAAGAAGGCGGCCACAGACGCCAAGCGCGGCCGCATCTTTACAAAACTGATCCGCGAAATCACGATTGCCGCGCGAGTGAGCGGCGGCGATGCGGATTCGAACCCCCGCCTGCGCACCGCGATCCTTGCCGCCAAGAATGAGAACATGCCCAACGAAAACATTGAGCGCGCCCTGGCGCGCGGCACCGGGCAACTTGAGGGCGAGCAATACGAGGAAGTGAACTTCGAGGGCTACGGCCCCGGCGGCGTCGGCATGATCATTCAGGTCGTGACCACCAACCGCAACCGCATCGTCAGCGAGCTCCGGCATCTGATGAACAAGCACGGCGGCAACATGGCCGAGAACGGCGCGGTCGGCTGGATGTTCCATCGCAAGGGTGACATCCTCGTATCCAAGGAGCAGGCCAACGAAGATAAGATGCTCTCCATTGTCCTTGATGCCGGCGCCGAGGATTTGCGCGACGATGGTACATCCTGGGAAGTGCTGACCCCACCCGAAAGTTTTGAAGCCGTCCGCGAAGCGCTGACCAAGGAAGGCATCACGCCTGAATCCGCCGAAGTGGGCTGGGTGCCGCAAAACTACGTGAAGCTGACCGGCACCCAAGCGGCGCAGATGCTGCGGCTGGTCGAAGCGCTCGAAGAGCATGACGACGTCCAACGCGTCTCCGCAAACTTCGACATCGATGAGAAAGAAATCCAGGCGGTCATGGCCGCGGAATAGTCCGGCTTCCGCAGGTTCCTGACTGATTGCAAACGTCCCAGCCTTGCCGGGGCGTTTTCGTTTTGCGGACGGCGTATTCACGAGCAGGCTTGCGACTCCGGACTTGCCACGCACGCGGCGTCGAAAAAGATGTGGCCGCGCGCGGTGCCCCGCCGTACACTCAGTGCCGTGCCGCAATCCTCTCGAACCAACGGCGACTTCTTCCGGGTGCTCGGCGTCGATCCCGCCGCAGCAGGAGCCACCGGCTATGGCGTGATCGAAAGTGACGGGCGCCGCTGCCGGATGCTTCGCTTCGGCGCGCTGCGTGCCACGCGCAAGGGGCCCGAGCATTTTCCCGAGCGGCTCCGCGAAATTCACGCGATGCTTGCCGATCTGATCGAGGAATTCGAGCCGCAGGGTGTTGCTGTCGAATCCGTATTCACCGCCCTGAACATGAAGACGGCGCTCAAGCTCGCTGAAGTACGCGGCGTGGTTCTGCTGGCCGCGGCCCAGCGCAACGTTCCCGTACACAGCTATTCGCCACGCGAGGTAAAGGCCTGCGTTGCCGGCTACGGACACGCGGGAAAAGAGCAGATGCAGCTTATGGTGCGCGCCCTGCTGGACATGAGCGAAACACCCGAACCCGCCGACGCCGCTGACGCGCTGGCCGTCGCGCTCTGCCATATCCAGGCCGCTCAATTCCGCGCACGCCTCGACGCGGGGGCCGCACGGGTTATCGCCGCGGACCATGTTCAGGAAAACCCTTCGCGCGGCAAGCACAGCCGCACGGCAGTTTCGCGCATCTCAGTCTTGCGATGACACACCGCCATTCCCAAGCCAGGCTCCTGCTTTTTCTTTTGGCCGTATTGATCCTCGTCCCGGCTGGCCGGGCGGTCCCCGGCAACGCAACCATCACCTACCGGCGCGTGTTCAAAGGCAGTTCGCCCGAATTTATCGAGATCAAGATCGGAGAACAGGGAAAAGCCACGTTCGAGATTCGCCAGCTGGAAGAAGAAGGCAGTGCAGAACCATTTGAAGTTGGCCCACCTGTGCGTCAGAAAATTTTCGAGCTTGCCGCTGGCCTGAAGAACTTCGCGATCACAGACCTGGACATTCAGAAGCGCATTGCCAATCTCGGCCAGAAGACGTTTCGCTACGAGCGCGATACGGAAGTGCACGAAACCACCTTCAACTACACGCTGAACGCTTCAGCCAACCAGCTTATGCAGATCTTCGAAGGCCTGGCCCGGCAGCAGGGCGACCTCGTCCTGCTCGAACGACGCGTGAAATATGACCGCCTCGGGGTCAACGATGCCCTGCGTCAATTCGAATCGGATATGGATCACCGACTTCTTCCTGAACCCGAGCGCCTCTTGCCTGTGCTCGACCAGATCGGCGCAGATTCGCACTTCATGGAGATCTCGCGATCCCGCGCCCGGGCGCTCGCCGAGCGCATCCGCACCTCGCGCGACCACTGACCAGCCCAGCGCTGACAAGCGTGGCGATATTCCAGCGATTCGCTTGACGCCCCTCGGCGATAGAGCGAGCATGTTTCAAGGGATATGGAGACGCAGGCTCGGATCCCCGCATCTAACCAGTAGATAGGGATCTCCCCGAGAGGGGGCTACGATGAAGTGTCCTTGGTTTGTCCGAGTGGGTTTGCTGGCCGCTACCTTCGTTTTCTTCTTTGCTTCCGCGGCGCAGGCCCAGGATTCCGATTATTCGAGGGTGGTTCGTCTGAGCCGGACGGAAGGGCAAGTGCTCGTCTCGCATCCTGGCAGCGACACATGGGAAGAAGCCCTGGTGAATTTGCCTTTGCAGGAGGGGGATGCCCTCGCGACCCAAAGCGGACTGGCCGAAATAGAGTTCGAAAACGGCGCCACGGCTTATCTGGCCGAGAATTCCGTCCTTCAATTCACGCAACTGGCTTTCTCCGGCGGCGGCCGCGTTACGCAGCTCAGCCTGACACAAGGCGCCGGAAACTTTTATGCCAATCTTACTCGCCAGGATTCGTTCCGTGTGCGCACATCGACCTTCGAGGTCGCGATCCCGGAGCGCGCCGAGTTTCGCGTCGATGCATTCCGCGACAGCGCATCGGCTCAAGTCTTGCTGGGCGACGTTGCCGTCAGCACCAGTGCGGGCTCGACCAATTTCGAGAAAGGGCAGAGCGTCACGATCCACGAAGGAGATCTCCAAAATCTGAACGTTGCGCGTCTCCCGAACCCGGACAGCTTCGATCAATGGGTCAGCGCGCAGAGCGAGACGATTCAGTCCGGCACAAAGAATACGCTCAGTTACATCAGCTCGCCGAATTACTACGGTCTTTCGGACCTTTCGGTCTACGGCACATGGGTCAACTTTCCCGGATATGGAATCTCCTGGCGCCCCTTCAGCATAGGTTTGAGCTGGACACCCTACATGAACGGGATATGGATACTCGATCCGCGTCTTGGCTGGATCTGGGTGAGCAACGAACCCTGGGGCTGGATGCCGTATCACTTCGGGAGCTGGTTGCTGTCTCCCACCCTGGGATGGGTCTGGATTCCTGGAGGTCCGTCCGGGCTTCGTCACTGGCAACCGGCGCGCGTCCACTGGATGCATGCCGGCAATCAGGCCGGCTGGGTGGCCATGAGCCCGAAAGATCGTGATGGTGCGCCAGCGAACCTGGAGCATGGTCTGATTACCAGGCGCGGTGCGTCCCTGCGGGGCGGGAGCGAGGCAAATCAGATTGTCGGGGGGAAGGAACTCCGAAGCGTCACGCCGCTGAAACAACCTCCGGCGGAGTTTGCTTCACGCCCCGCGCCGGGTACGCCACGTTCGGGATTCACCTCTGCGATTCGAACAGTCCCGCAACGATCGGACAGCGATGAGACGATTGTTTTCGATCGCAAGACGCGCACATTCATTAATGGCAATAGGGAAAGTGGCCGTTTGGCGCCTGCGGCGATCATGCCTCAATCCAACGCGCGAAATGAGAATCCACGAGTGATGATTCCGCCGCCCGTCCCAATGGACTCTCAAATTCGTCGCGTCATTCTTCCCCCGGCTTGGCCTGCGCCGCCGTCGAGGATGTTGATGAATCATGTGAATCCTCCCGCAAACTCGGCGTCTATACCGCCCGCTGCGCGGCCCGCGAGTCCGCCCTCACCGCAGCCGCCGCGTCCTGTGACTCCGCCGCAGGCGCCGCATGCAACGCCCCAAATCGGTTCCGCAATACGCCCCGCTGCGCCAACGCCAGAACCTGCCCGGCCCGCTACCGGAACCCTGACGCCGCGGCACTGAATTTCAAGCGGTATCTTGCGCCGGAACTCACGAAATAATGATGCCGGCGTAGCCGACGACTTCCTGAAGATCTCCGTTAATCTCACCTGAAGTCGCGTAGCGCACCAATTCGGCGCGCGTGGCGCCCGTTTGGCGCACGGCAGTCAGCATCGCCACGGCCGCCCCGTATCCACACATGGAAATTTCCGCGGCTCGAACGGTGTCGAAAAGTCCGCGTGGTTCGAGAGCGAGAATGCGATCGAGCGCCTTGCGGTCTTTCACACGAGTAACGGCGTCGGACTCGTAGTGATTCATGTCCGAACTCGCGATCAAAAGAATCGGCCCGAGCTCGGTGCCGATGACGTCCCCAATCGCATGGCCCAGCGCTTCGAGTTCCGCGTACTGCACTGAGCCAATCACGATCGGAACAAACGCGAACGATGGGACAAGCCGCTGCAAGAACGGTAACTGTACCTCCAGTGAGTGCTCGCCACTGTGCGCGACTGCGTCTTCTCGAAGCAGAGGGCAGGCGCGCGCAATTTTTTCGGCGAGAAGATGATCGATCGGCACCAGTCCAAGGGGCGTCTGCCACGCACCATCAGAGAGAATCGCGAACGGGGCGCCACGCGGGAAATGCCGCGGGCCGAGCAGAATCACCCGGGCAGGAATCTCCATGCGGCTGTACACCGCTCCGGCCACGTGGCCTGAGTACTTGTACCCGGCGTGCGGCACCAGGCACGCCTGCGCCGAAATTCTTTCCGCTTGGGGACGGGCGGCGAGAAATGTATCCAATTCTTCGTCCAGCCGTGCGGGCTCCTTGGGATAAAAGCGGCCGGCGACAGCAGGTTGGCGAATCATGATGAGCCTTTGGGGCTCAGACAGGCTTGGAAGGCTTGCCTTTGATTTTCAGCGCGACATCAGTACCAGGCTGATATTGGATTACAACCTTGTCACCGTATTCGTAGCCGCCCTGGTCGAGCAGTTTCTGCATCTGGTCGCGGATCTGATCCGAATAAGTAAACGTATGGATTTCGCGCTCGTTGACGAGGCTTCGCACCTGGATCGCCGTACTCATCATGTGGAGGACTACGAAGCGGGTCTTCTGCGGTTTCACTTCCTGCGTGTGCACAGACTTGGCCTTGATCACTGGCGCCGTTGTCACCTGGGCGCGCGCCGGCACCGTTGCAGCACATACGGCGCCCGCAGCCACGAGCAAAAGCGAAAATCTCTTATTGTTCCTCATCGAATGAAATTTTCAGCGACTTCAGAAAACGCAGATCCTGCGGCGTCATCTCAAGCTTCGCCGCATGGCGCTCCTCCGCAAGAATTTCCTGGTCGACCTGAATATGCAACGCCTCGAGAAATCGCCGGTCGTTTGGCGTGATTTTCGTGTCATCGGCGTCGCGGCGTGCCAGGCCGATCGTCGCGTCCAGTTTCAATACGATTTCGAATCCAGCCGCTCGCACTTCCGATATCGCGTCCGTAATACGCGCGGACTCCGACACCGTATCGTTAATCGCGTGGCCGAGCTCGCGCAGCAATTGTTTAAGATGATCGTCCAGTTGCACGACGCCTCCCTCCGGAAGAGTGCCCGTCCTTAAATTGTAGGGCGCGGCGGACAAGGATTCAAGTCCCAGCGGGCCAGGATGCGTGTCCAATCCGCCCACTCCTCCCGTACAGGCTGAAGCAAACGCTGTTTTGTACTAGAATTCAGGTGTGGCGACGCAACCCATAAGCATCTTTGCCGCTGCGCGAAATTTCTTGCGCGTGCTCTGGCGCGCCGCGCGGGAGCTGTTTCATGAAGTCACGGGCACGCTGTTCTTCCTGATCGCCGTGTCCGCGATCCAATCCGCATGGCGCGCGTGGCACCGCGGAGCGGGCCAGTGGCTCGTGGGTGTGAGCGCAGGGTACGCGTTATTGATGATTCTCTTTGGCGTGATGTCGTTCCGCGATTCCCGGCGCGTGCGATGAATTCATCCTCCAGCAAACCGGCCGCGCCAGGTGAACGCAAACAACGCTTCGCCACGCTCGGCGGTATTCCGTTCAAAGCCGTCTACACACAGGAAGATCTCGCGGGTGCAGACGCCGAAACGTCTATCGGCTTCCCCGGCGAATATCCCTACACGCGCGGTATTTATCCCACGATGTATCGCGGGCGCCTCTGGACCATGCGGCAGTACGCCGGCTTCGGCACGGCGGCGCAATCGAACGAGCGCTTTCGCTACCTGCTGACCAAGGGGCAAACGGGACTGTCGGTTGCTTTCGATCTGCCTACGCAGATCGGTCTCGACTCGGATCATCCCCGCGCGGCAGGAGAAGTCGGGAAAGTCGGTGTCGCGATCGATTCGCTCGAAGACATGGAAACGCTGTTCGACGGCATCCCGCTTGAGAAAGTCTCGACCTCGATGACCATCAATTCAACCGCTGCGATTCTGCTTGCGCTGTATGTCGCGGTTGCGAAGAAGCAGGGCGCGAACCTCCAGAAACTTTCCGGGACAGTGCAGAATGACATTCTGAAGGAGTACATCGCGCGCGGCACTTATATCTATCCGCCTCGGCCGGCCATGCGAATCGTCACGGACCTGTTCGCGTGGTGCCGTACTGAGCTTCCCGCATGGAATACGATTTCGATCTCGGGTTATCACATCCGCGAGGCCGGCTCGACTGCTGCGCAGGAAGTGGCCTTCACGCTGGCCGATGCGATCGCGTACATCGAGGCGGCGGTCGCAGCAGGGCAAGCCGTCGATGAATTTGCGCCACGCCTTTCGTTTTTCTTCAACGCACACAATGACCTGCTCGAGGAAATCGCCAAGTACCGGGCGGCGCGCCGCCTGTGGGCCCATCTGATGCGCGAGCGCTTCGGGGCGCGCGACCCGAATTCCATGATGCTTCGCTTCCACGCGCAGACTGCGGGAAGCTCGCTCACCGCGCAGCAGCCGGAGAACAATATCGTCCGCGTGGCGATCCAGGCGCTGGCCGCCGTGCTGGGCGGCTGCCAGTCGCTGCACACCAACGCGCTCGATGAAGCGCTGGCGCTTCCCACCGAGGACGCCGCCCTGCTGGCGCTGCGCACGCAGCAGATCGTCGCGCACGAAACCGGCGTTACCAATACGGTGGACCCGGTCGGCGGTTCTTATGCCATCGAAAAATTGACGGACGAGATCGAATCGCGTGCGAAGGACTACGTCGAAAAAATCGACGCGCTGGGCGGAATGCTTCGTGCAATCGAAACCGGGTATGTCCAGGGTGAGATCCAGAAGGCCGCTTATGAATTCCAGCGCGCCGTCGAGCGCGGCGAACAGATCGTCGTCGGCGTGAACCAGTTCGTCGCGGAAAAAGAAACGCCCGTGCCCACGCTGCGCATCGCTCCGGAACTTGAACGCGCGCAGATCGAACGTGTCCGGGCGCTGCGCGCCCGCCGCAACTCCGAGCACGCAGCCGCAGCAGTTGCCGTCGTCGAGGCATGCGCGCGAACAGGCGAAAACTTGATGCCGGCCATCGCCGCCGCTGTGGAAGCCTTCGCCACAGTCGGTGAAATTTCCGACGCCCTGCGGCGCGTTTTCGGCGAGTACACCGAATCGGTTGTCCTATGAATCGATCGATTGAGCGGTCCAACGCTTATGACGATGAAACTTATCC
The DNA here is from genome assembly GCA_041488495.1 of Terriglobia bacterium. Lineage (GTDB taxonomy): Bacteria > Acidobacteriota > Terriglobia > Acidiferrales > UBA7541 > Palsa-360. The sequence goes on along the minus strand of JBGPPL010000005.1, from coordinate 45,586 downwards.
TTGCGTCTTCCTCACCACGCCGTGCAGAGGTTTTGCGCGAAGCGGGGATCGCCTTCGAGGTCTGCGCGACGCAGGTCGAGGAAGCTCGCCACCCCAATGAGGCCGTCGAGAGAATGGTCGTGCGGCTCGCCGAAGCAAAAGCACGCGCGGCCGCGAAATTGGTGAGCAAGAGAAAATCTGGCTTTATCATCGCCGCAGATACGGCTGTCGAACTCGACGGCGAACTCTTCGGCAAGCCGCGCGACGCGGCGCATGCGCGCGAAATGCTGGCCGTGTTCAGCGGGCGCATCCACCACGTCCTTACGGGCATCTGTGTCCTTCGCTTGCCGGACGGCGCCATGCGGTCTGCGGTGGAACGCACGGCCGTGACGTTTGTGGCGCTCGACCCAAGAGAAATTGAAGCCTATGTCGCGAGCGGTGAACCTTTCGGCAAGGCCGGTGGGTACGCGATTCAAGGCCGCGCAGGACGCTACATTCCACGCATCGAAGGCTGCTACTTCAATGTTGTTGGATTGCCGCTCGCGCGGCTCTACGCGTTGCTCGGCGACTTGGGTTGGCCGGACGATGGACAAGCGTGAAACAAAAAGGGCGGCCGCATAGACCGCCCACGCACACAAACTCGTTGTCCATCAGGCGCGATAGATTACTTCTTTTCCTCAGTGGCTGGGGTTGAGGTGGAGGTAGGAAGTGGCGGCACCTGTGTTGTCTGTGCCGGGCCCTGCGCGTTGCCGTGCATTCCTTCCTTGAAATTGCGGATCCCTTCCCCCAATCCGCGCATAACCTCGGGGATTTTCTTGCCACCAAAAAGAAGGACCACGATGGCCAAAACGACTAACCAGTGAAATGGGCTGAATTCTCCCATGGTGCACCTGCCTTTTTGAGTTGCTTCCCGCCCATCCAGGCGGGTACTGCCAAAGATTCAACTGGCAAATTATAGCACGTTCAACCCCGGTTGCCCCTAGTCAGAAAATCGCAGCGACGACGGGAGACGAGATGTGCGGCAAAACGCGGAAACACTTGTGTCAGTTTCGCGGGAGAGCGGAACCGATTTCCTCGACAATCGCCCGCGCAGCCGCTTCTGGGTCAGGAGCTTCGGTAATCGGCCGGCCGATCACTAAATAATCCGCTCCAGCACGAATCGCTTCCGCCGGAGTCGCGACTCGCGCTTGATCATCTCTGTTCCGACTTGCTGCGCGTCCTGAGCCTCCCCCAACAGCAGGTCTGACGCCTGGAACCACGATCAGGAAATCTTTCCCGCAGGCACGGCGAATGGCGCGCACCTCATGAGGGGATGCCACAACGCCATCGAGACCGGCCCGCCGCGCCAAGCGGGCCAACTTCACTGCTCGCCTGGACGCCGGGCCCGAGATTCCCACATCACGCAGTGCACCGTTGTCCATGCTCGTGAGGATCGTCACCCCCAGCACTTTGGGGCGTTGCGGTTTCGGCAGTTTGGACTTATCTCGAGCCTCAGCTGCCGCCCGCATCATTGCCAGGCCTCCGAGCGTATGCACATTCAATAGACGCACCCCCGGCAAGGCTATCGCTGCCGAAACTGCTCCCGTCACGGTGTTCGGAATGTCGTGGAATTTCAAATCGAGGAAGATTTCGGGGCCCAACTGTCGTAATCTTTCCACAGACGAAGGCCCTTCAACTGTAAATAAGTATATATTTATCTTAAACATACCCACAAAAGCAGAGAGCGGTTGAGCCAACTCGAATGCAATATCAACGGAAGGGCAATCTAGAGCGAGGATTAGCTTTTGCCGCGCTCGATCCGTTACGGACGTTTCGGCACCTCAAGAAGCTCGATTCGCAGGCGGGAGACCCCCTGCTCCTGCATCCCCAGTCGGCACGCGACTAGATAGGACACATCCAGCTCGCGGTCATCAACAAAAGGACCGCGGTCATTGATTCGGAGGAGCTGGCTGAAGTGAGTCTTGGGATTGTACACACGAATCAAGGATCCGAACGGGAGGGTGGGGCTGGCCGCGGTAGATGCGTACATATCAAATGTCTCGCCATTGGCCGTCTTCCGGCCGTGAAACCTGGTGCCGTACCAGCTTGCCCGCCCGGACCAAACTCGAATCGGCTTAATAGGTTGCGTGGGATGTGCTACCAAGGGAGCTTCGAGACCTTGTGCTACTATAAACATCAGGGGCAGCCAGCGGAGGGCGGCCCAAATCATAAAAAGTCGCCTACGCATTGTGTCCTCCCAGGGCCAAAACCACAGGGAATGCTACCATGCCGAGAGCGGTGATTCAAGCACAATCCGCACTCAATGTACCTATTAAGTCACTGATTTTAGGTATCTTAGCATCATGACACGCCTTTACCAGGTTACCGGCGATCTTCTCGCAGACCGCCGGGTCTGAAAAATTGGCTGTGCCGACCTGCACCGCCGTAGCCCCGACAATGACGTACTCCAGAACATCCTCGGCCTTTTCTATTCCGCCCAAACCCACGATGGGCACTCTGACCGCTCGACTCGCTTCGTATACTAGCCTGAGTGTGATGGGTCTGATGGCCGGGCCAGAAAGCCCGCCGGTAACTCGCCCCAACCTTGACTTCCGTGTCCGTATGTCCACGCTTATGCCCTGGTAGGTGTTGGCAACCGTGAGGGCATCTGCCCCGGAGTCCTCGGCGGCCCGGGCTATCACGGCGATGTCCGTCACATTTGGTGAAAGCTTGACCCAAAGTGGCCGCTGGGCGGCGCGTCGCGCCGCCGCCACAACTTCGGAGACCATCTGGGGATCACTCCCAAACTGGATTCCGCCGTGCGCTGTATTCGGGCAGGAGATGTTCAATTCGTAAGCCGCCAGTCCTTCCGCGCCCTCCAGGATTCGAATCACACCGACGTACTCTTCCACCGTGTAGCCGAACACGTTTGCAATCACCGCGGTACGGTATGACCGGAGAGCCGGCAATTTTTCGCTAACGAAAGCACGCACGCCGATGTTCTGCAGTCCTACAGCATTCAGCATGCCGGACGGCGTTTCGCATAAGCGCGGCGACGGGGCCCCCGCCATCGGTTCGAGCGAAAGTCCCTTGACGACGATTCCCCCGAGCCGATTCAGATTCACCAGGTGGGCAAACTCGACGCCGTATCCGAAGGTGCCGCTGGCGGCGAGAATGGGATTGGCGAGGCGCAACGCGCCCACGTTCACGGAGAGGTCTACTGCGCCAGGCACAGTCACTTCTGAAATTTTAGCACGCCGGGCGGACACGACGCGCGCCGACTGTGGAAAAATAGAAGCGATTTGCGGGCGACGCCACACCGTCAATTTCGAAGTGCGTGCGATTCTACAACGCGCTTCGAGACCGGCAGCCTCTGTGCTAGCATATTCGGCCAGTGCGCATCGTCGAAAAATCGCAATTGATGACCGCGACCGAAATCGACCGCACGCTGCAGCGTTTGGCCCATGAAATCGTAGAGAAAAGCGGTGGCACGGCAAACCTGGCCCTGATCGGAGTGCGGCGGCGGGGCGTTCCCCTGGCCAACCGGATTGCGCAGGCCATGCGGGGCATTGACGGCGTCGATGTGCCTGTCGGAACGCTGGATATCACGCTGTATCGCGACGACCTTTCGAAAGTCGCCGCCCAACCCATCCTGCAATCGAGTGATATCCCATTTTCGGTGGACGACAAGGATCTGGTTTTGGTCGACGATGTGCTTTACACCGGGCGCACCATTCGCGCAGCGATGAACGGTCTGTTTGACCTCGGCCGCCCGAAGCGCGTGCGCTTGTGCGTACTAATCGACCGCGGCCACCGCGAACTGCCCGTCGAGGCCTCGTTCATCGGCCGGTCGGTGCAGACCAGTGGCGCTGAAATCATCGAAGTTCGCGTGAATGAAATTGATCGGGAAGACCGCGTGGTGCTCGTCGAACGCGTGCCCTGAACCACCGGCCCCGCTACAAAGGTACCGGCCAGAATTCTGAGGACAGTTGTGTCACATCGCTTCGGCCACATGCTCGGCATCGAACCGCTTAGCGTCGAAGAAATCGTATTTCTCCTGGATCAATCGAAACTTTTTCAGGAAATCCAGCGCCATCCATTGAAAAAACTCGCCACCCTGCGCGGGAAAACCGTTGCGCTGGCATTTTTCGAGCCTTCGACACGCACGCGCATCAGCTTTGCCACGGCCGCGTCGCGCCTGGGGGCCGATCAAATGAATCTCCAGGCCGAGTCCTCCAGCCTGAAGAAGGGCGAATCGCTGCTCGACACTGTCCGCACGCTCGACGCGATGAAGCCCGATTGTATCGTGATGCGACATAGTTCGTCAGGCGCTGCGGACTTTGTCGCGCGGCACCTGGCGCTCCCGGTCATCAACGCGGGCGACGGCACGCACGAGCACCCCACGCAGGCGCTGCTCGATGCACTGACGATCCGCGACCGCCGAGGCACGCTCGAAAACTTGAACATCACAATCCTCGGCGACATCCTGCACAGCCGCGTGGCGCGCTCGAACATTCACCTGCTCGCGAAATTCGGGTGCCGGTTCACGCTTTGCGGTCCGGCGATGTGGCTCCCGCAAGAGCTCGAATGCCTGGGGCCGGCGGGCACTTCGATTCGCCGCGTCACGCGTATTGCCGAAGCGCTCGGCGACGCCGACGTCGTCTTGACACTGCGCGTGCAGCAAGAACGCCTGCACGAGCCGGCACTCCCGCTCGATGAGTACATCCTGCAATACCAGCTTAACCCGGAGCGTCTGCGCCTCGCGCGGCCCGCTGCGCTCGTGCTGCATCCCGGACCTATGGTCCGGGGCCTTGAAATCGATCCTGCCGTCGCTGACGGGCCGCAGTCCTGCGTGCTGGAACAAGTCACCAATGGACTGGCCGTCCGCATGGCATTGCTCTTCCTGATGATCGGCAGCGGCACGGATGCGCCCCCAGAAAAGGATTCTTCCCATGCTGCTGATTAGCAATGGACGCCTGCTTGATCCTGCAAGCGGGACCGATGCTCCCCGCGACATCCTGCTCGATGGAGATCGCATCGCCGCGGTTGCGCCGCAGGGCGAGCTCGCCGCTCGCGCGAAGGGTGCGGAAATTTTCGATGCCTCAAATCTTGTCGTAGCCCCCGGCTTCATCGATTTGCATTGCCACCTTCGCGAACCGGGCGGGGAGTCCTCGGAAACCATCGAGACCGGCACGCGCGCGGCGGCGCGCGGGGGATTTACCGCCGTGTGCCCGATGCCCAACACGCGCCCGGTAAACGATAACGCATCGGTGACTCGTTCAATTCTTGAACGCGCCGCAGAGGTGTCGAGCGTGCGTGTATGGCCGATTGGCGCGGCGTCAATGGGCAGCAAAGGGGAAGCGCTTTCCGAAATTGCCGCGATGAAGCAGGCCGGCATCGTCGCGGTCTCCGACGACGGCCGGCCCATTGCGAATGCGAAATTATTGCGGCAGGTGATGGACTATTGCCGCGCGCTCGATTTGCCGGTAATCGATCACTGCGAGGACAGCTCGCTGTTTGCCGGCGCGGTGATGCGCGAAGGAAAACAGTCCGTCCGGCTGGGTCTGCGCGGCATGCCTGCGGCCACCGAATCGCTCGCTGTCGCGCGGGACGTCCAGGTCGGCGAACTGACCCATTGCCGCCTGCACATCGCGCATCTTTCGGCGCGCGCGTCGCTTGAGCTGGTTCGCGCCGCCCAGGCGAAGAGCGTCCGCGTCACTTGCGAAGTCACGCCGCATCACTTCACGCTGACGGATGAAGACGTCCAATATGACACGCGCTACAAAATGAATCCGCCGCTTGCGTCGCGCGAGGACCGCGAGGCACTCATCAAGGGACTCGCCGACGGCACGGTGGATGCCATCGCCACCGACCATGCCCCGCACGAGCCGGCGTTAAAAGACGTCGAGTTTGACCGCGCGCCCTTTGGCGTCACCGGTTTTGAAACCGCGCTCGCGCTCGGACTCGAACTTGTGCACGCGGAAAAACTATCGCTGATGCGGCTGGTCGAGCTGTTCACCTCGGGTCCGGCGCGCGTGCTCGGCATGAAGCGGTGCGTCGCGGAGAACGAACCGGGCGATCTCACGATTTTCTCGACCGGCCACAACTGGACGTTCCACGCGGAAGAATCCGCCAGCAAGTCGCGCAATTCACCCTTCGACGGGCGGAGCTTTAGCGGCGCTCCCATGGCGACCATCGTCGCGGGACGTATCGCCTACCGAAGATAGATTAGCCACAGAAACGCAGAGGCACTGAGAAAAACTGGACGAGAATTTCTTCTGAAATCTGCGCTATGCCTGGGAAAATGGAACCCGTTTTCTTATTTTGTGTCTCCGTTCCTCTGCGGCGATTTGTGCCTAGCGCGAGGCGGGCTCTGCGGCGGGGTGCATGCCGTGTTGGGGAACTTCGTGGACGCCGCGAGGCGGCGGCTCCTGGTGTATGCGGTAGAAATGGTCGAGCGGGCCGGGGCCCTTGCCGATGGAAAATCCCTTCTCGATCGCTTTCGTCACGTAGGCTTTCGCGAGCAGGACGGCATCTCGAAGTGGACGCCCGCACGCGAGTTGCGCCGCGATAGCCGACGCAAAGGTGCAGCCCGAGCCGTGCGTGTTTTCGGTTTTGACGTGGTCGCCTCCGAGAGTGAGCACTTCCATGCCGTCAAAGAGCACGTCGATCGCTTTCTCCATGTGTCCGCCCTTGACGACCACGGCGTGCGCGCCACGCTCGACGATTTTGGCTGCGGCCGCTTCCATCGAAGAATGATCCTTGATGGTGATCCCAGAAAGAACTTCGGCTTCCGCAATATTCGGCGTCACGACCGTTGCGCGTTTCAGCAGTTCTTCTACCAGATATTTTATGCCGCCTGCATCGAGCAAGTCCGCCACGCCAGACGTCGACTTCATGATCGGATCGAGCACGACATTCGCGACACCCGCCCGGTCCAAAAACTCGGCTACCACCACGGCGTTCCCGCGATGGCCCAGCATGCCGATCTTGATCGCAGCAATCTTCACGTCTTCAAGTAGCGCATCCAGTTGCGCACGCAATTCCGCGGCCGGGATCACGTGCACGGATTTCACACCCTGAGTGGACTGCACCGTCAGCGCGGTGATTGCCGCGACTCCATAACAATTATGTGCGGAGAAAGTTTTCAGGTCTGCGGCGATGCCCGCTCCGGCGGAAGGATCAAATCCGGCGATCGTCAATACGATCGGCGGCGCCGGGTTGTGAAGATTCGACAAAGTGACAGTGCCCTCCGCGCCAAATGCCCCGCAGAAAACTGGGCCGGCTGCGCCCCGTCTGCGCGCGCGCCGGCAATCGAAATGTACGCGCGTGATCGTCTGTGCGCAACAATTTTTTTCAGTTGTGCCTAACAAGTCCAGCCGATTCTTGCTGACGCCCAAGATGTTCTGAATGGTGTTCCGAGGCAAATGTCGCCGCAGTGATTGACCCGTCTCGGGCTACTCGTATAGCAACCTAATCACAATATGAAAAAAACACACATTCGTTTCAACATTGTTTTGCGTCCGGAACCGGAAGGCGGCTTCACCGCGATCGTACCGGCTCTGCCTGGGTGCGTCTCTTACAGGCGCTCGCTAAGCGAAGACAGGAAAATGGCCAAGGACGCTATTTCCGGCTATATCGAGAGCCTCAGAAAACACAACGAGCCAATTCCAACTGACGACGAAACTGTGGTCGCTTCCCTGGATCTTGAGTATGCCCAAACTTCCCGCCGTTAGGCCGCGCGAAGTTTTCCGATTCGGGAACAGAACGGCTTTGTTCTCGATCACACATCGAGTAGCCATTTCATCTTCTATCATCCAACATCCAAACGCCGCGCGGTCGTGCCACGACACAATCGCGACCTTCCAAAGGGAACTCTCCTATCTTTATTGCGAGAAGCGGGATTCACACGCCATGAATTGATTGGTTTTCTTGAGGGAAAGTAGCGGACACGCACCGTGGAGCGGCTTCCCGGTCCATGTGCTCCGCGGTCCATCTGGGTTGCGCGTCGGCCTACGGGAATAGACCTCGGACCGTGGTGGCTTCGGCGACGCGGCCGACGGCAAGGACGTATGCCGCTGCGCGGGGATAAACGTGAAACTTGCGCATCGTCTCGTAGACATCATGAAACGCGCGCTTCATCACGAACTCGAGCTTCGAGTTGACTTCCTGAACCTGCCAAAAGAAACCCTGCAGATCCTGCGCCCACTCAAAATAGCTGACGGTAACGCCGCCGGCGTTGGCGAGAATATCCGGCACGACAAACACGCCCTTGCGAGAGAGCACCTCGTCGGCGTGCGGCGTGGTGGGCCCGTTGGCAGCTTCCGCCACGATCTTTGCCTTGACTTGGTCGGCGTTGTGCAGCGTGATGACGTTTTCGAGCGCCGCCGGAACCAGAATGTCACACTTGAGGACAAGCAGTTCGTCGTTGGAAATGCGTGACGCGCCGGGCATCCCGACCACCGTGCCGGAGCGCTCTTTGTAGCGGATGGCGCGCATGGGATCGATTCCGCGCGGGTTGTGCACGCCGCCGCGCGAATCACTGATCGCAACGATTTTTGCTTTTTTCTCGGCGAACAAACGCGCCACGGCCGAGCCGACGTTGCCGAAGCCCTGGATCGCGACCGTCGCGCCGCGCAGGGAAATTTTCTTGACCTTGCATGCTTCCTCGACCACGTAGAGGCACCCACGCCCCGTAGCGTCGGTCCGCCCTTCGGAGCCGCCGATCGACACGGGCTTACCCGTCACGACGCCCGGCGACGCGTGGCCCACGGTCATCGCGTAGGTGTCCATGATCCACGCCATGGTCTGCGCGTCGGTATATACATCGGGCGCCGGGATGTCGACTTCGGGGCCGATGATGGGCTGAATTTCCGCCGCGTAGCGGCGCGTCATACGCTCCAGCTCGCCCTTCGACATGCGCTTGGGATCGCAGACGATGCCGCCCTTGGCCCCGCCATACGGCAGGTTCACCGTCGCCGTTTTCCACGTCATCCAAGCGGCGAGCGCCTTTACTTCATCGACGGTGACGTTGGGGTGATAGCGGAGACCGCCCTTGGCTGGGCCGCGCGCCACGTTGTGTTGCACGCGGAAACCAGTGAAAACTTTCAACTGGCCGTTGTCCATCTTCGTCGGGACGGCGACTTCCATCACGCGCTTCGGCGTCCGCAGGATCTGCCGCAGGCCTGGGTCAAGCTTCAGGTATTCCGCCGCCATATCGAACTGGATTTGCGCGATGCGGAACGGATTCAGGTCTTCGCGCGGCGCCATCCGCGGAACGACAGGCTGGGGAACCGCTTTTACCACCGTGGCCATGGACGTTTCTCTCCTTGAGTGACGCGACTATGCGCTTGCCGCGCGCTGCGATGATTGCTGGTACCGCGTCCGGCATTCGGCCGAACAGAAGTGCAAAATCTGGCCTGCTTGCTCCAAGGGAAACGAAATCTCAGGTGAGACATGAGTGCCGCACCACGGATCGCGATGCAAAGGAATCGCCGACCGGGAAACATCCGGACGTGGAGCGGATACCGGCGTAACGTTCCGCAGAAGCATGGTCACCAGCTTGCGTACCAGCCGCGCCATCCCTCGGCCTGTCCACCGGTTTATTCGGTCTTGTAAACTCACCCGCCCGACGCTTTCCAGCGGCTCGTTGTGGCCCAGCCTGCCGCGCGTGTTCTCAAGACGCCTGCTTTTTGCTGCGTCCAAGAACCAGGCCGGCCGATGCCACCTGAATGATCAACAAATGCGCGCTTGCCGCGCGCGCTATAACCCGAGTGTAGTCAACCGGGAAAAGCGGTGTCAACCAAAGAACGGCCCGATTGTTCAGAAGCTCGTCCTGAAATCAGGCAGGATTGAGTTCATACGGAGCTATTTCAGTACATAATAGACTCATTCTAAGGCAGTTAGGCGCGCTTCGCCATTTTCAGCCGTCGCAACGGGGCTGGAACAAATCCCTAGATAATTTCGCCGCTCAGCCTCATCCGATTGCCTTTCGCATTCGTAGTTGACCATGGGCCTGGAAATCTCACCAGTTTCATTTTGCAAGGCGGCGAATGCTTCAAGGACTCAGGTGGACCGCGCGGGGGTGTATAATTCGGGCGGGTTGGCGTTGAGATAGTCCAATTGGAGGGAGACATCCATGCGAAAAGTAATCAGCCTCATCGGCCTACTGGCGATGGTGTCCACGATCGCGAGCATCACGGCAATCGCGAAAGATGAGAAGACGATGACGTGGAAGGGTTATATCAGCGACAGCGTCTGCGGCGTCAAGAACGCCGATACTGCCGCCGGGAAGCAATGCGCCATGCAATGCGTCAAAGAAAAGGGCGCGTCATGGGTCTTCGTGGATGCCAAGTCCAAGAAGGTCCTGAAAATCCACAATCAGGATGTCGTGAACGCCGATAAGGACCTCGGCATGGAAGTTGTGGTGACGGGGCACATGATGGAAGATGGCATGCTCTATCTAGATAAGATCGCTATGGGAAAAATGTAAGTTTGGTCCTCACGACAAACATGCATGAGGACGGGCCGCGCACTGTGGTGCCGCGGCCCTTTTTTTTTGAAAGTATTTTTTGAAATCATAAAGATCCGCTCGGCTCAAACCTTCGCCGGAATTCGGTCCGTGCCCACATAGGGCCGGAGAGCCTCCGGGATCACGACCGATCCATCGGCCTGCTGATAGTTCTCCACGATGGCGAGCCACGTGCGCCCCACGGCGAGCCCTGAACCATTGAGCGTGTGCACGAATTCGCTCTTGCCGCCCTTGGGTTTGCAGCGTATGCCGGAGCGGCGCGCCTGAAACGCTTCTGTATTCGAGCACGAAGAGATTTCCATGAACTCGTTGGCCGAAGGCAGCCACACTTCGATATCGTAGGTTTTCGACGACGCAAATCCCATGTCACCCGTGCACAACTGCACGACGCGGTAGTGAAGACCGAGCTTTTGCAGGACGCTCTCGGCGTCGGCAACCAAAGACTCCAGTTCTTCGTAACTTTGTTCCGGCCGCGTGAACTTGAACAGCTCGACCTTCTGAAATTGGTGCTGGCGTTTGAGTCCGCGCGTGTCCTTCCCGGCTGCTCCGGCCTCGGAGCGGAAGCACGCTGTCCAGGCGCATAGCTTGATGGGCAAATCGCCGGCGTCGAGTGTTTCCTCGCGATAGAGACTGGTGAGCTCAACCTCGGCAGTCGGCGTCAGCCACAAGTCCGTACCCTCCAGATGAAACATGTCTGCTGCGAATTTCGGCAACTGGCCTACGCCGGTCAGCGCCGCCGTATTCACGATGAAAGGCGGCAGAATCTCCATGTAGCCGTGCGCTGCGTGCGTATCGAGAAAAAAAGATGCCAGCGCGCGCTCCATCCGCGCACCGAGGCCTCGATAGAGCGCGAACCGCGTGCTCGCCATCTTCGTGGCGCGCTGGAAATCGAGAATCCCCGCGCGTTCCGCGATTTCCCAATGCGGCCGGGGCGTAAAGTCAAACTTCGGCGGCGCGCCCCATCGCCGCACCTCGACGTTCGCGCTAACGAAGTGTCCCACCGGCACGGAGCTGTGCGGGCGGTTGGGCACGGTCAGCATGAAATCCGTGAGGCGTGCGTCCAACACCGTGATGCGCTCATCGGCCGTCTTGATTTCGTCCGAGACTCGTTTCATTTCTGCCAGCAACGCCGAGGCATCCTCGCCCGCCTTCTTGCGCCGCACAATTTCTTCGCTGGCTTTGTTCCGCTCGGCCTTCAACCGCTCGGCTGCGGTGATCCGCTCGCGGCGCTCTTGATCGATCGCGCGGAAACCGTCGAAATCAATGGTGACGCCGCGATTCGCCGCCATCAGCTCGAATTCATTGAGGTGCTCGCGAAAATATCCCAGGTCATGCATGTGGAGAGAATACCTTAAGAGACGTGATTCGTGTGGAGAGTTGATAGTTGAAAGTTGATAGTCAAGAGTTGAAAGCCAAGCAAGATCTCCCGCTGCGCGAGGGTTTTCCCCGCCACCTGTCACCTAAAACCTGCTGCCTTTCAACTCTCGACTGTCGACTGTTAACTTCTGCCGTTGGCCAGGAGCTACTGCTTGGAGACGTCTTCCGCTGGCAAACGCGTTTGTCCTGTGCGAGGTGTGCTAGCATCTAAGGGAGCTGACGATGCCAGACACAGTCCAGCCAGAGGAACTCTTCGGCAAGTCCCCGCGGCGGAGCCCGGAACAATTCGAATTCGTTCGCCATCGCGTCGACGGCCCGGTCGCCCGGCTCACGCTCAATCGTCCTGAACACAATTTATTGAATGAGTCGATGCTGCGGGAACTCGCGGACAGCATCGGCACGCTGGCCGAAATGGCTTCGGTGAAGCTAATCGTCCTCGATGCGGCTGGAAAAGTATTTTCGGGGGGCGTGGATATCGGTGAGTACACGGCTGAGCGCGCGTTCTCTATGCTCGACGCGTTTCACGCCGCATGTATCGCCATGGTCGAAGCGACGCAGCCTGTCCTGGTGGTCGTGGACGGGCCGGCGATCGGCGGAGGCGCGGAGATTATTGCGTATGGCGACCTGGTTGTGGCGACGCCGCGCGCGCGCTTTGCGCTCCCTGAAATTACCATCGGAATGTTTCCTCCGCTCGCTTCCACCATGTTTCCTCACATCATCGGCCCGAAACGCGCGCTCGAGCTTGTGCTGACCGGCGAAGCCATCACTGCCGAGCGAGCGCACGACCTGGGGCTGGTGAACCGCCTGGTGCCGGAGGCGCAGCTCCAGACCGCGGTGAACGATCTGACCGCCAAGATTACGGCGCAGTCCGGCGCCGTGCTGGGCATGGCGAAAAAAGCTGTCATAGGCGGAATGGGGCTGTCCCTGCGCGATGCCCTGCGCAATTCTATGAGTATTTTCCTGAATGAGCTCTACCGCCTGGAGGATTCACAAGAGGGCTTACGCGCGCTTATTGAAAAACGCAAGCCGCAGTGGAAGAATCGCTAAGAGGGCTCCACGCGCCACCCCCGCCGCGCGGACGATTTGTCATGGATGACCCACTGAATCTCTCTCTCGGGCCGCTCGAGGGTCCGCACGAAGAACCTCAGGAAAAGGCATGCGAGCCTGCGTCCGGCCAAGGTCCGAAATCTGCTCTCGAACCTGTAAGACTTGTTGCCAGCGGTGTGCCGGATTGGACGGCACTGCAGCCCGCCGCGCCCGGCGTTGAAGAGGTGTCGCGGAAGCGCAGTTTGCGCCACAATCTCCTGCTGTTGCTCTCCCTCACTCTGGCCGCCTTTGTGCTGACGGCGTGGATTCTCGTTCATGTGGATTCGCCCTTCGGCACCTTCTCGACCGGCCCGCAGGAGATCGTTCGCGCGCAGCTTCGGGCGCTCGATCGCGGCCAACTCCGTCCGGCTTACGATATGTTCTCCGCGCGGTATCGCCAGAAGGTTTCCTTCGACCTGTGGCACGAGTTGATCGTCACGCACTGGCGGATGTTCCACGCGGAGGTGCTGCGCGCCGGAGAGCCGACGCAAACCGGTCCGGGTGTATCGCTCGATATCCATCTGCGGGGCTCCGATGAAAGAGAGTATCGCGCGCGATTTACGCTGATCCGCCTCAAAGGGCGCTGGTGGATCGATGATGTCCACTGGGCGGAAGAGGCGGACGAGCAGAACACCGTCCGGACATAACGCTCCGAGTTGACACCGCGCAACCTGCGACATAGACTGCGTCTCGACAGTGATCAGGCATGGGAAGCGGGGAAGGCCGTGAGAATCGGCCACGGTCCCGCCACTGTGATCGGCGAAACGCCGTAAGTCAGGACACCCTCCCACGCCGTTTCAGCTGACACTCTTCGCGAGAAAGGGTGTGGCGTCCAGCCCCGTTTTCTCGCGGGGCTTTTTTGTTGCCGGAAATCGAACCGATGGAACTCGGACCAAGCCCGCGCGCACGGAACTGCATCGACGCCACTCTCCCGAAAGACTGCATGGCCGCGTGGCACGCATGGATGACGCTGCTTATCTTGCTTCTGTTCGGCGCAGCGCTCCCGGCACAAACACAAATTGCACAAGCCGCAGCCCAGCCTCCTGCCAACGCGCCTGCCTCTCATCTATTCACGGATGAGATCGGCCGCCGGGTGGAAGTTCCAGAGGACGTGAAGCACATCGTTTCCCTTGCGCCGAACCTTACGGAAATCGTTTTCGCTCTGGGCGAAGGCGAATATCTGGCCGGCGACACGGACTTTTGCGATTATCCGGCCGAGGCCACCCGGAAACCCCGCGTGGGTGGACCCGTGAATCCAAATCTCGAGCAAATCGTGGCGCTCACGCCGGACCTGGTTCTCGCGACGAAGGCCATCAACCGCCGTGAAACCGTGGAAGCGCTCGCGCGAATCGGCTTGCCCGTGTACGTCACCGATCCTCATTCGGTGGATGAGATGATCACGTCCGTCGAACACATCGGAAAAGTTCTGCGTGCCGAAAGAACCACCGCGCCGGTGGTGGAAGATCTTCGCGAGCGGCTTTCCAATCTCGACCGGCGCATGGCCGGCACGGTGCCGAGCCGCGTGCTCTTTGTTGTATGGACCGACCCGCTGATCTCCATCGGCCGCGGCACGTTCATCGCCGACGCGCTGCGCCGCGCGGGGGCGCGCTCCGTGGTGGACACGACGGCCGAATGGCCTCGCGTCAACCTTGAAGAAATCGTACGCCTCCAGCCGGAGGTCCTTGTCTTTGCGAGCGCGCACGCCGGAGACACACAGCATGACATCGATGCGCTGCGCATGCGCCCAGGCTGGCGGGATCTGGACGCGCTGCGCCGCGGGAAGATCGCCGTCATCAGCGACGCCATCAACCGCCCCGCGCCGCGCATGGTGGAGGCCGTCGAACAATTGGCGCACGCGCTTCATCCCGATTCGTTTGCGCGCGGCGGACCGCCGGCGAATGTCGCGCACACCGCCCAGGAGGCCTGCGCTTGCGCCCGCTGACAATGAAGCGATTGCTCTGGACCTGCGGCGCGCTGGCAGCCGCGTTGCTCGGATGCGTTTTGCTCGCGCTCAAATTGGGCGCCGTGCCGATCTCGGTTACGGACCTGGTGTGGAATCTCGGACGTGTCGCCATCGGGCGGAGCGACCAGCTTCCCACCGAATACCGCCTCATTGTTTTCGAGTTGCGCCTGCCGCGCATTTTGCTAGGTATTCTTGTGGGCGCGGCCCTTTCTGTCTCGGGAGCGAGTTTCCAAGCGCTGCTGCGCAATCCGCTGGCCGACCCGTTCGTCCTCGGGGTTTCGAGTGGCGCGGCATTAGGCTCCATTCTGGCGCTGATTATTGCTCCGCAGTTTGCGCTGGTCACCCCTTTGGGCGCATTTTTAGGGGCCGGCGCGACGATTGCTGCGGTTTATTATCTGGGCCGTCGCGAAGGACATCTCGACAGCACGACGTTGCTGCTCGGCGGCATTATCTCCGCGTCATTTCTTTCGGCGATCATTATGTTCCTGATGACGACGCTCGCGGGGCGCGACCTGCGGGGAATGGTGTTCTGGCTGATGGGCGACCTCTCGACGCCGGTCCCGGCCGGCCTCCGCTGGATCTTCACTGCCGGATTGCTCGCCGCCATTGGCGCGATCTACACCACCGCCGCCGACTTGAACCTGCTGCTCACCGGCGAGCGTGAGGCGATTCACCTGGGCGTGGACGTGACGCGCGTGAAGCTGGTCGTGTACGTTTCGGCGTCGCTGCTGACGGCGCTGGCCGTCTCCGTCAGCGGAGCCATCGGCTACGTCGGCCTGCTCGTGCCGCACGCGGTGAGACTGTTGTTCGGATCGGATTACCGCCTGCTGATTCCGGCTTCGGCGCTGGGTGGCGCGATCGCTATCGTGGTGGCCGATATGTTGGCGCGCACCGTCGTCGCACCCACGGAATTGCCGGTGGGCGCGATGACGGCAATGGCCGGCGCGCCTGTATTTATTTATCTGCTTCGCCGGGGGATGCGGTGAGCACCCCGGGAGCGAGGCTGCGTTGAACACACCGGAAACTTCAACGCAAGCGCTCGGCAGGCACGAGGAATCGCCAAAAGGCGTGCAGACCGTGCGCCTCAACGTCGAGCAGGCAAGCTTTGCTTATGCGGCGAGCGCGCAATCCGCGCCGACATTCACACTCGGCGCGACGAGCTTTCAGGCGCACGAGCGCGAACTGGTCGCCATCCTGGGCCCGAATGCCAGCGGGAAGTCAACACTGCTGCGCCTGATTTCGGGAACCATTGCGCCTCTTTCCGGGCGCGTCGAACTCGATGGCCATGAAACCAGCCGGCTCGACCCGCGGACTCGCGCACAGCGCATCGCCGTGGTGCACCAGGAAAGCCCCATCATCTATCCGGCGCGGGCCGGAGATTTCGTCCTGCAGGGGCGCCACCCGTACGGCCGAGCGTTGCGCCTCGCAAGCACGGAAGACATCGCGATCGCGCGCAATGCGCTCGCGCAGGTGGGTGCGGAGCACCTCGCGCACCGGACGATCGGGGAACTTTCCGGTGGCGAAAAACAGCGCGTCATCCTGGCGAGAGCGTTGGCGCAGCAGCCGCGGCTGGTTCTGCTCGACGAGCCCACGCTGCATCTTGACATCGGTGCGCAAGTGGAATTGCTCGAACGCTTGCGGCAACTGGCCGAAGAGAATAAGTACGCCGTCGTCGTCGTGACACATGAGCTGGCGCTCGTCGCGGAATTCGCCGACCACGTCGTGCTGCTGCACCACGGCAGGTGTCTGCGCGTCGGGACGCCCTCCGCCGTCTACCAGCGGGAGTTGCTCGAGCAGGTCTTCGAAGCGCCGCTCGAGGTCGAGCTGGGCCCCGCAGGGCGGCCACGCGTGAATTTGCGCGCACGGCGCAGCGAAGACACGACATAAAGTTTTGTTGCGCGGCGCGCGTTGTCTGGAGCGCTCCGCGACATTGTTCACCCGGAGGATTGCAACGTCCCGGCCAGACCGGGACGCCGGAGTCCCCCGCCACATCCACCGCAGACTCCGTGCCGGGAAGACGGTGCAAACCCGTCGCCGACGCGCGACTGTAAGGCGGAGTAGTTCCGCGCGAGCCACTGCCCTGAACACCGGGGCGGGAAGGTTGCGCGGCGCAGTGCCGCCGAGCCAGGAGACCGACGGAGTCCGCAGCCGCGAAAGCCGGAAACGATCCCGGACACGCGGACAACCTTTGCCTCCCGCGCGAGACGGGAGAGGGGGATCCTCATGAAGACTTCCTTTCGTTTTTTGCCTTTTCTTTACTCCGCCGTTTCTCTGAGCTTGTTTTTCTTAGCGCCGCCAGCTGCTGCACAGACACAATCCGCCGCCACAATCACCGGCACGATCACCGATCCGCGCGGCGCGTCCATCGCCGGCGCGCAAATCAGCGTTGAACAAATTCCATCCGCAGGTGAGCCGGAGCGCACCGTTTCCGCAGGTGACGGCTGCTTTGCGCTCACGCTCCCTTCGGGCCGCTATCGCGTCGTGATTTCGCGCGATTCCTTTGCGCAGGCCGTTCAGGAGATCGCAATTGCCGACGGCGAAACACGCGAGTGGAATGTCCGCATGACGCTTGAACCGCTCTCCTCGAAAGTGGTCGTGACCGCGCAGACCATTCCGCTCGACGCTACTTCGGCTCCCGCGCCGGTCACAATTCTCACGCGGGAGGACATCGAGCGGCACGGCACGACGTCGCTGCTCGACCTGCTCGCCACGCAGCCCGGCTTCAGCCTGGGGCGCACGGGCCCCGAAGGCGGCTCGGCCTCGCTGTTCCTGGACGGCGGCAACTCTAATTACACCAAGGTGCTTGTTGACGGTACGCCAGCCAACAGCCCTGGCGGCCTCATCGATTTCTCCAACTTTACGCTCGACAACATCGAGAAAATTGAAGTGGTCCATGGGGCGGAAAGTGCGCTTTATGGCTCGGACGCGATGGACGGAGTGATTCAGATTTTCACGCACCGCGGGACGACACGCATACCTGAGTTCACGGCTTTCGCCGAAGGAGGGAATTTCGCGACGGGCCGCGGCGGCGCGGAGCTTTCCGGCCTGCTGGGCCGCTTTGATTATTCTGCCGCCGCGTCTGATGTCGAAACGGCCGGCCAGGGCCCGAACGATGCCTTCCGGAATCGATCGCTTTCTGGCAACTTCGGCTGGCGCTTTTCAGAGACCGCGCGCGTAAGTCTCGCCCTTCGGGACAATGTTAGCGCCGCAGGCACGCCCGGCCAAACGCTCCTCCAGCCGCCCAATCTCGAGGATCGTATCGCCCTGCACAATTTCAACGCGAGCCTTCGGGCTGAATTCACATCAGGCGCGCACTGGCACCACCAGTTGAGTGGCACCGAGTCCTACAATCGCGAACTCAATATCGATCCATTTTTCTCCACCTTCTATCAATTTAACCGCTCGAGCTTCGCGGGACAGTCGACATACCTGAGCAAGGGTTTTACCGTCACCGCTGGGTACGAGTACGAAGTCGAAAACGGATTCATCAGCTTCATCGGCCTGCACGTGCGGCGCAACAATCAGGCAGGCTTCCTTGATGCGCGGTGGCAGCCCATTGCGCGGCTGACGTTGAGCGCCGGCGCACGCGCCGAAGATAACGCCAACTTCGGCACGCGCGTCGTGCCTCGCGCGGGCGTCACCTACACGTTACGCATGGCTCGGGGCGCCTTCGGCGACACGCGCCTCCGCGCCACCTACGGCCAGGGAATTGTGGAGCCAAGGCTCGATCAATCCTTCGGTGCGGATATCTGCTTCCCCGGCAATCTCAATCTGCTTCCTGAACAGAGCCGGACCGTACATGCGGGAGTCGAGCAAAAACTCGCTTCGGATCGCGTGCGCGTCACGGCGGACTATTTCGACAACCGCTTCCGAAACATCATCAGCTTCCAGTCAGTCTCGCCGACCGCCGGCTGCTCATTTGCGGGCACGTATTTCAACACCAACCTGGCGCGCGCGCGCGGCGCAAACCTTTCCGGTGAAGCGCGTCTCACGCACTGGCTCAGCGTGGGCGCAAATTACACGTACGATTCCACGCGCACTCTCTCCGCACCCGATAATTCCGATCCCAACTACATTGTCGGTAGCCGCCTGTTGCGCCGCCCCGTGAACGCCGGAAACGTCGCTCTGAATGCGACGTTCCGGCGGATGAGCTGGAATCTCAACGGATATTTCACCGGCCAGCGCGCCGATTACAATTTCCCCGGCCAGATTATGAACCCCGGCTACGCGCGGTTCGATCTTACAACCTCGTACAACGTCTCTCACGGCGTCAGCTTCTACGGCCGCATTGCGAACCTTGCCGATAGACAATACCAGGAGGTGTTTGGCTATCCCGCTCTGGGGCGCGAATTCCGTATCGGCGTGAAGTACACCACGCGCCGTGAGTGATGCTCACATGCCGGAAGACGTCCTGTTCTGCTGGAGCGGCGGAAAAGACAGCGCGATGGCGATTCATGCGCTGCAGTCGGCGCACGACCATCGCATCACCGCGCTGCTCACGACCGTCACCGAGGAATACGACCGTATCAGCATGCACGGCGTGCGCCGCGTACTGCTCGAGCGGCAGGCCGAGTCTCTCGGCCTGCCGCTTCATGCGGTCCTGATTCCTCCCCATTGCATCAATGCCACCTATGAAGCGCGAATGAAGGAAGCCCTGAGCCAATATCTTGCGCGCGGTGTGCGGCGAGTGGCCTTCGGCGATATCTTCCTGGAAGACTTGCGCGTTTATCGCGAGCGAAATCTCGCACAGCTCGGGATGGAGGCGCTGTTCCCTATCTGGAAGCGCGACACTCGCGAACTCGCCCGCGATTTTCTGCGCTTGGGTTTCCGCGCGATTGCGGTTTGCGTTGATCCTCGCGTTCTCGACCCGTCATTCGCTGGACGCATGCTCGACGAATCATTCTTCGCCGATTTGCCGCCGGGTGTTGATCCCTGCGGAGAAAACGGTGAATTCCACACGTTCGTTTTCGACGGCCCCGTCTTTCGGACGCCGGTTCGTTTCCTCGCCGGCGAAAGAGTGCTACGTGACGGATTCTGTTTCTGCGATCTGACGCCCGAATGAGCGGGGTGGCCGCACCGGCCAATTTGACTTCCAGTATTTGCGCCATGGGTCCGCTGCTCTCCATGCACCACCGTTCCGGATGGTATAATCTGCAATTCTTATGGCGAAGCAGACACAGGATGCAATGGGGATCCCGCCGGAGATCCAGGCGGGTTATGAGCCGGTCATCGGACTCGAGGTCCACGTGCAACTGAAGACCGCGACCAAGGCTTTCTGTGCGTGCTCGGCCCGCTTCGGCGATCCGCCGAACTCCAATACGTGTCCGGTATGCCTCGGTCTGCCGGGGGCGCTCCCGGTGCTGAACCGCCGCGCCGTCGAGCTGGGGATCCGCGCGGCGCTCGCGCTGCATTTGAACGTGCAGGAAAGCTCGCGCTTCGCCCGGAAAAATTATTTCTATCCCGACCTGCCGAAGGGCTATCAGATTTCGATGTACGAATTGCCGCTCGCTACCGGCGGATGGCTCGAGATCGAGCATGACGGCCAGACAAAACGGATCGGCATCACGCGGCTGCATCTGGAAGACGACGCCGCGAAAAATCTGCACGAAGGTTTCGCGGACTCGGCCGAAAAAAGCTACGTGGACTACAACCGTGGCGGCACGCCGCTGGCTGAAATCGTTTCCGAACCTGACCTGCGCTCGCCGACCGAGGCCTACGCCTATCTGACGGCACTCAAGCAGGTGCTGCTCTATACCGAAGTGAGTGATTGCAACATGGAAGAAGGCTCGCTGCGTTGCGACGCCAACGTCAGCGTGCGCCGCCGCGGCGCCGAACAATTCGGCACGAAAGCGGAAGTGAAAAACCTGAATTCCTTCCGTTACCTGCAGCGCGCGCTCGAATATGAAATCGAACGGCAAATCTCGGTGCTTGAATCCGGCGGCAAGATCGCGCAGGAAACGCGCCTGTGGAATGTCGCTGCAGGACGCACGGAACCGATGCGCTCGAAGGAATTTGCGCACGATTACCGCTATTTCCCCGAGCCCGACTTGCTTCCCGTGCGTGTGGGCGCCGCGTGGCGTGATGAAATCGCAAGCACGATGCCCGAACTGCCCGAAGCGAAACGCAAACGATTCGTTCGCGATTTCGGCATCACTCCGTATGACGCCGAGGTGCTCACAGCGACGCGCGCGCTTGCCGATTACTTTGAAGGCGTGGTCCGCGCCGGCGCTCCGGCCAAGCCCGCCGCGAATTGGATCCAGGTCGAGTTGCTGCGCCAGTTGAACGACGCGGGAAAAGAAATCGCGGAAAGCCCCGTACCGCCTGCCGAGCTTGCGGCACTGGTCGCCAGGGTCGAGAGCGGCCAAATCAATGCCGCAACGGGCAAGAAAGTGTTCGCGCGGATGTTTGAAACGGGGATGCCCGCGGCTGAGATCATCGCGGCCGAAGGCTTCAGCCAGATCAGCGATACGGGAGAGATTGAGCGCTGGTGCCTCGAAGTGATCGAGAAGAATCCGGACAACGCGGCGAAGTACCGCGCGGGCAACGAAGGTGTTTTTAAATTTTTTATCGGGCAGGTGATGCGCGCTTCACGCGGCCAGGCCAATCCCCAGACCGTGAACGATACGCTGAAGCGCTTGCTCTCCTGACCACAATGCCAAAGGAGCATTTCCATGCTGAAGGAAGGTGATCCAGCCCCGCCATTCCGCCTCGCGGCCGACGACGGCAGCGAGATCTCGCTGGCCGGCCTGCGCGGCAAGCATGTGGCGCTGTATTTTTATCCCAAGGCGAGCACGCCGGGATGCACGACCGAAGCCATCGAGTTTCGAGAAGTGAAGCAGCAATTCGACAGGCTCAATGCCGTGATTCTCGGCTGCAGCGCCGATTCGGTGGAGGCGCAAGCGAAATTCAAGGCCAAGCAGAAGCTGAATTTTCCTCTGCTCAGCGATCCCGACTTCACCGTCATCGAAGCTTACGGCGCGCGCCGCATGAAGAGTTTTCTTGGCAAATCGTTTCTCGGAATCGTGCGCAGCACAATCCTGATCGGCCCGGATGGAAAGGTGGAAAAAGTTTGGGAATCCGCCAAATCCAAGGGGCATGCCGCAGAAGTGGTGGAAGCGCTAAAAACCCTTCAGTAGAGTCGCAGCTCTTGTGAGTGGACCCGGGGGCCTCTGGAAGACGTCATTCTTCGGTCCCGCCAAACGCGGACCCGAAGAATGACGAAGACTTGCAGCGCGATTGAACTACTTGATCTTCACGGCAGCTTTTGTCGCAAACTTAATTTTTGTTTCAGCGGGAAATTCGATGTCCTTCTTTCCGGTGGCCGCGGTTCCTGCAGTCCCGGCGCCGGCGCCAACGGCGGTACCGATCGCCGCGCCTTTACCGCCCCCGGCAATCGCACCGATGATCGCACCCGCGGCCGCTCCGCCGCCGATCCCGACGGCGTCGCGTTTTGCTTTGGACTTCTCGGTTTCTCCCCACAAGTCTGTCCGAACCGGAACCGTCCTGCCGCGCACAACCACGGAATCCAGTCTGACGTAAAGTTTCGCCGGCGTGCTCAACCGGCCGGAAGCTTGCACACTCGCCACGGATAAATTGGCCTTCGAGTCCTTTGGAATGGCCGTTTTGCCATTGACGACAACATTCTGTGAGATGCTGCCACTCAATACTTGGCCTGCTTTTGCGTTTTTGGAGCTGACCGACTGATCCAGCGTAACGTAAACCGCAGTATTAGCAGACACGGTCTGCGCGGGAACGGGTGTTGCGACCGCCGCCATCACGGATGCCGCGATTACAGCCATCATCCATTTCTTCATGCTTTTTTCCTCCGATGTAGGTTGGGACTGTGATCTCTATTATAGAGGGACAGCTTTGCAGGATTGAGGCTCGCAACTCAAAGAGTTGCCAGGAATGCACCGTCGCGCTCTTCGATCAGGAGGTTATCAATCAGGTGTGTCGTGCCGAACCGCGCGGCCAGCAGTGCGAGGCAGGTGCGGCGCAATCGTGTCACCGGCTCGAGTGTTTCCGCGTCCACCAGCTCCACATAATCCGGCTGCGCCAGCGGCTCGCCTCTGATGATCTCGCGCATCGCGGCGGTGAGCCGGAGCGCGTCGCGCTCGCCGCGTTCGATCGCGCGGCGCGCACCATCGAGGGCACGGTGAAGCACCGTCGCGGCGCGCCGCTCGCCGGGATTGAGGTACGCATTGCGCGACGACATCGCCAGGCCGTCCGGCTCTCGCACGATGGGACACACGATAATTTCGGAGTCCAGATGCAAATCGCGCACCATCTGCTGGATCAACCGCGCTTGTTGCGCGTCCTTGCGGCCGAAAAATGCCTTCTGCGGCTGCACGATCTCGAGCAATTTCAGCACGACCGTCGTGACGCCGCGAAAATGTCCGGGCCGCACGCACCCTTCCAAGCGATCGGAGAGCCCGTCCACGTTTATCCAAGTGCGGAATCCCTGCGGATACATCTCCCCGGCATCGGGGGCAAATAAATAGCCGACGCCCGCTTCTTCAAGGCGCATGCGGTCTGCTTCGAACGTGTGTGGATATGTCTGGAAGTCTTCGCCGGGACCGAATTGCGCGGGATTCACAAAAATGGAAGCGATGACGGGATGGCATTCGGCCATCGCCGCGCGCACGAGCGACATGTGGCCCTCGTGCAGCGCGCCCATTGTGGGCACGAAGCCAACCGGACGCCCTTCGGCGCGCGCCTGGCGCGCCACCTGCTTCATCCATTCTACGGTGTGGATCGTCTCCAACTTATTTGTGGTATCTGAGGGATTCAGGCACGCGCCGCGGCGGCTTGCTCGCGATAGAACGCGATCAGGTCCGTCGAGACTGCCTTCGCGCCCAATTGCCGCAACAGTGTGACGACCTGCCCCCGGTGATACGAGGCGTGGTTCGAGAGCTGGTGCAGGGTCTGCCACAGCGGATTCGAAAATTCCTCACCCGCGATGTTCTTATAATGAATGATGCGCTCCAGGTCCGATGGCGTAAGCTTCGCGACGTAATCAATGTAGTAGCGATCCATTTCTTCCAGCTTCGCACCCACGGCCGCAAGGTCTGGAAACGCGGTCCCAGCGGGGAGACCGGAAGGCGAGCGGCCGGAGATGCGCTCATTCCATATCCATGCAGCGCCATAGAGATGCGCGAGCGTGTCCCGCACGGAACGGAAACTCGAGCCCAGGTCGCGTGTGAATTGTTCTTTCGTGAGCGCGGAGCAAGTGTCGAGCGTCCGGCGGTCGGCCCACTGGTTGTACTGGAACAACAGACGTATCACCTCAGGTGTCAGCATGAAAGTCCTCCCACGGAGATTCTAGCGCACGTCGCCGGACGCGCGCAGTTAGAGGCGGTGCGCAGACGGCGCGGCGCGATGTTCCACAGGGAGGTGGTAAGACTCCTCATCCAAGGGGAAGCGTCCCTGCTGAACGTCGCGGCAATATGCGGCGGCCGCGCGGGAGATTATTTCGCCCACATCCGCGTAGCGCCGCACGAATTTCGGTTTGTGGCCGAAGCTCAAGCCCAGCAGATCGTTGATCACCAGAACCTGGCCATCGCAATCCGGTCCCGCACCAATGCCGATCGTGGGAATTCGCAGCTCCGCTGTAATTCGCGCTGCCAGTTCCCGCGGGATCGATTCGAGAACGATGGCGAACGCGCCCGCCGCTTCCACCGCGCGCGCATCGCGCAGTAGTTGGTCGCCCGCTTCCTCCGTCTTGCCCTGCACGCGGAATCCTCCGAACGCGTTGACCGACTGCGGCGTCAGACCGATGTGCCCCATCACGGGAATTTCCGCTTCCACCAGGCGCGCGATCAGTTCCATGCGCCGCTCGCCGCCTTCGATCTTGACGGCTTCCGCGCCAGCTTCCTTCACGAAGCGAACGGCGTGGCGCACGGCTTCCATCGGGTCATCGTGGTAACTCCCGTAAGGCATGTCCGCCACGAGCAAAGCGCGCCGCGTGCCGCGCCGCACCGCGCGCGTGTGGTTCAGCATTTCTTCGAGCGTGACCGGCAGCGTGGTCTCATACCCGAGCACAACCATGGCCAGCGAATCGCCCACGAGCAGAACGTCCACGCCAGCTTCGTCAAGCAACCGCGCAGTCGGATAGTCATACGCCGTAAGGCACGTAATCTTCGCCGGTGAAGGATTCTGTGAGGAAAGAGCAGACTTACGTTCGAGGATGCTCGGCACGGTAACCTTCCCGTTGCCGACAGAAGGAACAACGCTCATAACTGCCTCCGGTGCCGCTCCCTGCATTCGGGATACAGCCCATCAACAAACACTCTAGCAGAATCGGCCCTTGAAGGCCAGCGCTGCACCTATGCCGAGTTGCATTGCTTCCCGATGACCCAGTTCCGCTCCTTCAGACTTCTGCCGCTTCGCCACAATGCCTCCCTGAATCGCGACACACTGCCGAGAGCCTGGATTCCCAATTCGAATTTCCCGATTGCCCGGGAGCATACGCCGACCGTTCTGTCGGTTCAAGCGGCGGGGTCCGCTATCGGAGTCTGACTGCTACCCGGGGCAACGGCATGCACTGGCACGACACGCGCGCTGCCAATTCATGTCTCCATGAAAATTGTTCGTGCTATCTTCACCCCGGGGGGAAGTCATGAAAGAGCTTGTGACGAAATGTGCGGGGAACGGCGGGTTTCTTGTTGTGCTGGTGCTACTCTTGTTGGCCGTCGCTGCACCGGCTGCGGCGCAAAAAAATAAGGACAAGCAAAAACAAGCGCCGAAAACTGAACCGTCACCCGATGCCAAACCGATGCCGCCGCTGCCAGACTCGCAGGCGATCGATCAAACCATCGGTGAGAGTCTGGGTTACTGGCAAATTGGCGACGTCGATTCCTTGCACAAGTACTACGCCGACGACGTGGTTGTCGTGAGCGGCGCCTGGGAACCGCCCGTGATCGGCTGGGACAACTATGTAAAAGCCTATCAGGCACAGCGTGCGCGAGTCACGGGCGGCCGCATGGACCGCATCAACACCTACATTAAGGTCAATGGCAACTCCGCGTGGGCGACTTATCAATTTGATTACGTTGCGACCGTGGAGGGCAAAGTCATGGAATTCCGCGGACACACCACACTCATTCTAAATAAGCGGGGAGACCGCTGGGTGATCGTACTCAATCACTCGTCGATCGTTGAGTCTACGCCGGCAAGCCCGGCTCCCGTTGCGGATTCCGCGCAGCCCGGCCGGCCCTAGTGCCGTTCCAACTTGTTCGGCCAAGAATCAGTTCCGCAGACTAGCGCAGTCTTGGCCCGTTTGGCAGGGCATTTCTCATGCCCTGAAAACTTGGGACGGTACTAGAAGTTCTTCAAGCCTCCATAGATCCAAATTCCCGCGCTGGCCAGCAGCAGAACGCCAGAAATCACCGCAAGGGCGATGATCGGTTTCGTCAAACGCGAGATCCTGGCGATGATTGCCTGCTGCTCTAGATAATGATGTTGTTCGGCGGCATCGATGAAGATTTGGTCATCTTCTTTCGACGACAAAGTCCCGCGGTAAATCACCAGGATGGCCAGAACGGCCGTGATGACGCCCCACGAAACCATGAGAAACATAAGGACCACTGATTCGGATTCTTCCATAGGTTCCCTCCCTGCGAGAGCGGCACCTGAGTGGAAAGGGATAGATTATAGTGCCGCTCTACCACGGCACGAACCATGCGCGGATTATAACACTAATAGGGGTCGGCGGAGCGCAAGCCTTAGGCTTGATCGGACTTCGGGGGGAACCGCACGCCCCAGAAGTCGTCCAAGGGCACGAGTGATTCGATCCCGATATCCCAGAGGCCGTCGGTCTGTTGTTCCCCGACCCACACGACGCGGAATCTCGCCGTCTGCTGAGAAAACCGGTTCGTGAGCACAACCTCAGTTCCCATCTGCAATAAACGCGACGTTCGTACCATCGCTCCCAGCGGACCGACCACTTCCGTATGCGTGCTTTCGTCGAAGACACTTCCATCCTGCGCGGTGCCGCGCACCTCCACCGGAACGCGCATGAGCACGCGCCCACCGTTCCGGCGTCCATACGGCTTAGGTGTTTCGTTCAAGTGAACCCTTCTGAAATGGCATATTAAATGCGCCACAATCTAAGACTACAATCATTTACACGTCAACCCCTGGTTTTTTTGCGCTGGCGCGGATGATTGCTCCCGGTCGTGCCTGCGCCGCCTCGCTGCGAAATGCCAGTTAATCTATTGACATGCGTGTTGCTCAGGGTGTATTCGCCTCTAGTTCCAGGGCGTGCGTTCAGTCTGACCGGTCCGGGGTGTCGGGGGACACGTCAGGTGGATCATTTCGAACCCCGCAGCTGTTCTACCATTCCGGAGAAGGAGAAAACAATGCCTAATCGCAGGGAGTTCCTAAAGAATGTAGCCGGTGCTTCGGCCGGAATGTTGCTTCTCGACCGTAATATCAACAGTGTGGCGGGGATGTTTTCGCAGGCTGGCGGCGCCACCAAGCGCCGGGAGGTCATGGTGGGCAAGCGTCGTGTCAAGACGGTGGACGTGCATTGTCACGTTCGTGTGCCGGAGGCTGCGGCTCTGCTCAAGGGCACGATTCTCGAGGCACGCGGAATCGCTCCCGGCAACTACGATGACAGCTCTCTGGGGGATGCGCGCCTGCAAGAGATGGACAAGGAAGGCATCGACGTCCAGGCGGTCAGCATCAACTCGTTTTGGTACTCTGCCGACCGGGAACTGGCTCGCCGGTTGATCGCCCTTCAAAACGAAAAACTCGCGGCGATGTGTGCAGTCCACCCGGACCGTTTTGTGGCGTTTGCTTCGGTGGCGTTGCAGTTTCCCGAACTGGCGGCGCAACAGATGGAAGAAGGCATCACGCACTGGGGATTGCGCGGCGTCGCCATTGGAGGAAGCGTAGAGGGCGAAGAGTTGTCCTCGCCCAGGTTCGACCCCTTCTGGGCCAAGGCCGAGGAGATGCAGGCTCTGGTCTTCATGCATCCGCAAGATAGCGCGAACGCCACAGGGATCCGAAACCGGGTGCAAGGAAATGGTGTCTTAAGCAACGTGATCGGCAACCCGCTCGAAACCACAATCTTTCTTTCCCACTTGATTTTCGAAGGGACGCTGGATCGTTTTCCCAACTTGAAGATCTGCGCGTCCCACGGAGGCGGCTTCCTGCCTTCTTACGCCGACCGTATGGACCATGGGTGCCGGGTCTTCCCAGAACAATGCAAGAAGACCATCAAGAAACGTCCCAGTGAATATTTGAAGCAGCTCTATTTCGATTCGATCATCTTCACCCCGGAGGGGCTGCGGCATTTGATCGCCGTAACCGGAGCCGGCCAGATCGGCCTGGGCACCGACTTCCCTTTCCCATGGTCCACTACTCCCGTGGATCAGGTCCTCGCGACACCCGGGCTGAGTGATGCCGATCGGGTGGCGATTCTGGGCGGCACGATGTGCAAGCTGCTGAAAATTCCGACGTAGTAGTGCGAATCTTGCGCGACCATGACTTAGGAACGAAGAGGGTGTGACTCAATTCGTGAGCCTCACTCTCCCCTGCGGCTCGGTTGCTGGGTGCAGAACCTCGAAGAGCACGAAACAATCGAGGGGCTATAAAACTGCGGCGAAGCGGGATGTCGCTCATCGTCGGGAAGCAATTTGCGGCGCACTTGACGCCGGCAGTCTTTGACGACTACGATGAGAAGGTCGAAAAGGATTTGCTGGAAGCGGCGAAAGTGCTTTAGGCACACATTGTGCATGCAGGGGTGCTTCAAGCAAGCGGGCCAACAGTAAGCCCTTTCTCTTCCATTTGCCCAAGTGGCGGAACTGGCAGACGCGCTAGATTCAGGGTCTAGTGTTCGCAAGGACGTGGAGGTTCGAATCCTCTCTTGGGCACCAAAAATTCAAAAACACTTAGGCTGATTTCGCCTCGGGCCAAGTTTGTGCGCTCGCTTGCAGAAGGGGAAAACATAGATTCCGGGGTCTAGTGTTCGGGAAGGACGTGGAGATTCCCTTCACCCGCCCCGGCGGGCTCAGGACAAGCGAATCCTCTCTTGGGGCGGGTAGCACAGCCTTTCAGGCGGAGTGATCTTGGGGGTGCCGCACCCTTTGCGGGTCCTCGTAAAGGGTGCGGGGTTTTGGCTCATTGTCGGCGAATCTTCACTTCATGGGATCGATCTTCAGCAGGCCAGCATTCATATTCCGGCGGGCTCCAAGTAGAGCCCGCACCCGTATTCCGGCGGGCTCCAAGTAGAGCCCGCACCCGTTTTTCCGGCGGGCTCCACGTGAAGCGTTCAGCGTAAAACTAGAGCTCGCACCTGTTTCAAATCAAGGTATCAATTCAGGTTCCAACGTAAATTTCCGGGCAGCGGGTACTATACACCTGCCCGTTCGGTACCGATAAATTCAGGCCAGAGATGCTGCATTTTCGCTGGACGGGTTTTCGAAGAGCACGCTCTTAGGATAAGCACGATTTTGGGTGGCGCATCTTCGAGTTCCTGAAGACACTTTTGGGCGTACAATTGGCGGCGAACTTGCGTCCGGCAGATCCGCGCTGCGAGCCCGCCGCGCGTCAAAGACATATATCGGGCGGGCTCCAAGTAGAGCCCGCACCCGTGGCACCTCGGGGGACCTCGAAGCATCCCCGAACCATGGAACCATTCAGGGAGGCAAACGAATGATGGGATGTGGATGTGGTTTCACCCGCCGCGACGTGCTTCGTGCGGGATCGCTAACGGCAGCAGGGCTTCTCCTCGGCGCAAAGTTGGATGCGCAGGCGAAAAAGGGCATGCGGATCGACATACACGCGCACGTTTGGACCGACGAATACCTGGACCTGACGCAACGCTACGGAAATACGGACACGGGAACACAGCGCGGGAAGGGCGCCGGGCTTGGCCAGGCGGAAATGGATAAACGCTTCGCCCTGATGGAAGCCAATGGTGTAGAAATGCAAGTCCTCTCCATTTGCCCTCAAGCGCCTCACTTCGATGACAAAGCGCATGCAGTGAACGCTGCGCGAAAAGCCAATGACCTGTACGCGGAAGTCGTGAATCGCTGGCCTGCGAAATTCAAAGCCTTCGCAGCCGTTCCGCTGCCTCACGTAGACGAAGCGCTCAAGGAACTGGACAGGGCGCTCGGGCAATTAAAAATGGTGGGCGCCACGATTGAAACTTTTATCGGGAACCGGTCCATCGCTGACCCCGCCTTCACTCCTTTCTATGAAGAGCTCAACCGTCGCGGCACTGTCCTGTACATACACCCGTCCGGTAATGGAGTGAATTCTCCTTTCATTTCTCCGTTCCACCTGAGGTGGGCGATCGGTGCGCCGATCGAGGACACGGTCTCGATTATGCATTTGATCGAAGCGGGCATCCCGCAACGCTACCCGAAACTGAAGATTGTAAATTCCCATCTGGGTGGAATGATCCCCATGGTGCTGCAGCGCCTGGACAACATCTCCCTCTGGGAGCACCCGCTGCCGGAAAAGCCGAGCATTACCGCGAAACGCATGTGGTTTGACAGCGTTGGACACGGCCACCCGCCGGCGTTGAAAGCGGCGGTGGATTCGTTGGGCGCCGACCGGATTGTGCTCGGATCGGACTATCCGTACGAGGGCGGCGAACTGTACAACCGCGCCGTCGCCTACATTCACGACGCCGGGTTGAAACCAGAGGATGTCGATAAAATCCTGGATCGAAACGCTGCAGCCGTGCTGGGATTGGCGTGACGGCCCCACTGGAAGCGGAAAAGCCCAAACTCAAACCTCGGCTGACCCGCAACCAGGTCCGCAGCTTCTGGGCTGCGTGGGGCGGATGGAGCATGGATGGGATGGACTCCTTCATCTACTCCCTCGTGCTGGTTCCAGCTTTGACCGAACTGTTGCCTCGGTCCGGAATTCCCGCTACCACCGCCAACATCGGATATTATGGCGGACTCTTTTTCGCCCTTTTCATGATTGGGTATGGAACAGCTCTGATTTGGGGACCGATTGCCGACAGGTTTGGGCGCGTGCGCACGATGATGTTCAGCATATTCTGCTTTTCACTCTTCACGCTGCTGGCCGCGTTCGCTACGGGCGTATGGAGTCTGGCGATTTTTCGGTTTATGGCCGGCGTGGGAATTGGAGGAGAGTGGTCGGTCGGGGCGGCGCTGGTTTCCGAAGACTGGCCCGAGGAACGCCGGACGATGGGCGCGGCGCTGATGCACACAGGCTATTACATTGGATTTTTCTTTGCCGCGGTGGCCAACGTTTTTATCGGCAGCCGTTTCGGATGGAGATATATGTTCGCCCTGGGTGGCGCCCCGGCGCTTCTGATCGGCTTGATTCGCAATAACGTCCGCGAACCGGAGCGTTGGGAAAACAAATTGCAAGAACTCGGCGGGAAATGGACGATGCATCGCGCCTTCCTGAAGCTTTTCTCACCCCAGTACCGCCGCCGGACCATCCTTAATTCGCTCTATTTGATCGTTTCGCTTTGCGGCTTGTGGGCCGGGTCCGTCTACGCGCCGACGGCGATCACATTTATCGCGGAGAGGGCCGGGAAAACCGCGGCGGAAGGAGCGCGGCTCGCGTCTTATTCAACAGCGCTTCTCGGAATCACTACGGTTCTCGGCGCGTTGATCGTGCCGCGGCTTGCCGATTGGGTGGGCCGCCGAGCTACACTCGGATTTTTCTACGTCGTGATGCTTTTCGCCATCTGGCTGACTTTCGGCCACGTGTTTTACATGGAGCACAATGCGATCGCATGGTTCATGGTGTGCTCCGTGCTCCTCGGCCTGGGTGGAGCCAATTTCATCGTGTACTCCTTCTGGCTGCCCGAGCAGTACGGAACGGAATGCCGCGCGAGCGCTTTCGCGTTTATAACCAACGTCGGACGCTTTGCGGCAGCCGGGTTCACATTTCTGGTGGGCACGGGGATTCGTCACTTTCAGACGATTGGAATTCCCGTGGCCATGTCGGCTCTCGCTTTCATCGTTGGGCTCCTGCTGGTGCTGTTCGGTGAGGAAACCAAAGGCAAGCATTTGCCAGCCTGACCGTAACCACGAAAGCGAAAGAACTCAGGATCAAACTCCGGGAACAGCGTGATCGGACCTGGCCGCAACGTATGCTGCGACGAATAGCGCGGCAAAAATCCAGTCGACGGAACCAAGAGTGAGCACCGCGATTGGCAGCCGTTGCTGCGCGAAGAGTGCTATCAGCGCGATCCCGTAGCTGGCCTTTTCGAGAATCGACGGAAGAATCATCGCGCGGTATCGCAACGGATCACTGGCCAGCGCCAGAAACAGAAACTGCCAGGCGAGAGTCCCTCCTAAAAAACCGTAGAAGTATTCGGGATGAGTAATCGGGGGCGGCATCTCCCGTCCGATTTTTCCTTCCATGAAATACATGGGCATGATCACGAGCAATCCGTAGATTCCGGCAACCAGGAACACGATTCTTGCGAATCTCATGGTCCATCCTCCTGTCTTTATTTGACGCAATTCCGTGTGTTGCAGATTCCCTTCGTGTCCAAGCCGTAGTACAAGTGCTCCGGGCATACGGGCAACTGAGTACGATATCTCAAGAGTTTTCAAGTAAGGGGTATCACCGGATTCCTTCAAGAACGACTGGTTCAGGAGCGCCGAATGGCCGGCAAACGCGAATTTTACGGGTGGAAGCTGGTGGCCGTCCTCTTTTCGCTGGATTTTCTGAACATGGGCTTCCCTTATTTCGGCGGCGCCGTCATCAACACCTACATGCTGAAAGAAATCGCCATGAGCCGGGGCATGTTCGGTCTGGGATTTACGCTGGCGAACCTGTTCATCGGGCTGCCGTCGGTGATTGTCGCCGCATCGATCCTCAAGTGGGGCATCAAGAGGACCTTCGGGATCGGGTCCGTTCTAATCATTATCGGTACGGTCTGGCTAGCATTCTTCACCACGAAGCCCTGGCAGTATCTGGTGGGATTCGGCCTGATTATCGGGACCGGCATCTGTTTCAGCACGATCGTGCCTGTGACGACGACCGTCACGCGTTGGTTCCGGCGCTATCGCGGGAGAGCGATGGCCATTCCTCTAAGCGCTTCGGGCTTCGCCGGTTTCGTCGGCTCTCCGTTGATCAACAAGATCCTCACGCTGAATGGCGGCGATTGGCGCCAAGCCTGGGAGACGGTTGCCGGGATTGCTGTTCTGTCCGGAATCATCGCATTTCTGTTCGTGAAGGAAAGGCCGGAAGATCTGGGACAGATTGTGGATGGTGTCGAGGAAGATTCGCGCGCAACCGCGCCGACGGCGGCGGCAGCACTGATCACGCGTCACGCATGGACGCCGGCGGCAGCGATGAGGACGACGTCCTACTGGATGATTGTCATCGGCGGGGTCGCATCCCAGTTCCCGTACTTCTTTTTCGTGGCCCATGGAATTCTGCACATGAAGGGAGCGGGGTTGAGCGCCGCTACCGCCGCGTGGGCCATGGGCCTGTTCACGATGGGAACCATCATCGGGCGGCAAACTGGCGGCTGGCTGATGGACAAGATGCCTGCGCGCTACGCGTTCATGTCCGGACTATGCTGTTATTTCGCCGGATCGCTTCTGGCGATGCGAATCAACGCGGACGCCCTCGCGGTCGCATTCGCCGCCGCGATTCTGTACGGCATCGGTTTCGGCTGGACGTTTATCTGTTTAAATACTGCAACGGCACACTTCTTCGGGCCCGCGGCGTATCCCAAATTGAACGGGATGAATCTGTTGGTCGGCGGTTTGCTGAGCTCTCCCGCAGGGTTCATCGGCGGAAGACTATTCGATCTGTATCGGAGCTACACGCTCGGTTTTGAACTGAACATGCTTGTTGCCGCAATCGGCATCGCCGCGCTCGCGTTCGCGACAATGCCGCAACCGAAAAGTACCGCCGTCACCGAGCCGGCTCGGACGACTTAGAGAGACCACGGCAAAATTCCCAAACGCGGAGCGGAAAGCGCATCCCGCCGCCTAAGGCTTGCACGCAACCGTCACGACGCGTACTTCCTTCTCGCTGTTGTTTTTGATGATTCGTTGTGTCTCTCCGCGTCCGACCCATACGAAATCGCCCGGGTGAAGCGCCTCGTCAGGTCCCTTTCCTGCCGCGGGGGCGACTGCGGATTCATCAATCGTGACGATCAAATCGTCACGATCCGAATCACCGAGAGTCGCGCTCTGCTGCGGGCGGATGCGGGTCACGGTGACGCGCGTCTGGTCAGTCTCAAATTGCGGCTGATCGACGTGCGGTGCGTTCGCGCCGCGTGCCGGAGGCGCAGGACAGTTGGGCGGCTCGTTTGCGATTTGACTGCCGCACAAGTTGCGTACGCCAGTTTGGGGACGCAGCAGATCGATCGAGACGATCCGGTACGGGGTCTGACCGATGTTGCGAACCAAATGGACTCTGCCGCCGCGTGCAAAACGCACTTCGCCGGTTTTGGAAATCTGCAACACGTCTGCTTTTCCAGGAGACACCGTGACGGTCGTCGCGTCGGCGACCACAACAGCAACATCGTCAGTATCATGGGAATGCATTAGAAACGAATCCCGAGGCTGAAGCTCGACTTCGAACACTTTGACAACGTCGTTCTTGAACGCGAGATGATGATGGGGCTCGTCGTCCATGGTGATGACTTTGGGGGCCTGGGCCGTCAGCGGCAGTGGCAAAATCCAAACCATTAAGAACAACGCGCGGTTCACCCTCATCGAAAATCACCCTCGCATGTGTGAAATCCAAATTTGTTTAACGAAGATCCGAATCAGCGCTCCGGTCTTGCTCGATCCGCCACGCTGTTTGCCGGCGCGGATGGCTTGAAGGTCATCTCGACGAGCCGGACTTCCTTATTGCTCCCATTCTTTAATGCCCGTGCAGGGCCGCCTTTGTCGAACCACACGAAGTCACCTGGACGCAGCAACTCGTCCGGGCCGCTGCCCGAAGCCGTGGAGATCGAGGCGGGATCGAGCGCGATAATTAATTGAGGCTGGGTTGAAGCCGCAATTTCCATCTTCTGGTGCGGTAGGACGCGCACGAGATCGACGTGTGTCTGGTCAGACTCAAATTGGGGCTGATCGATGTGCGCAACATTCTTCATCGACGGAGTGTCCGGGCAATTCAGCGGCTGGCCCGCGAGCACGGTGGCACAAAGATTGCGCCCGCCGCTTTGCGGGCGAAGGAGTTCGATGGCGACGGTGTAATAAACCGCATCCCCATCCACATGCGTTGAGTGGACGTAGCCGCTGCTCTGCATGCGCACTTGACCATCAGCATTCTTCTGGTGTACGTCGGGCCTGCCGGGAGCGCCGACTGTAACCAACTGGTCGCCAATGGCGATGGCAACCGCGTCGTGGTCGTGCCGGTGCAACAGGAGTGAATCGCCGGGTGCGGCCTTAGCGTCGAAGACATTTACAAAACTATTTCGGAGCACAAGATGGTGATGAGGCTCCGAGGTGAGTGGGATCACATTCGGCGCTTGCGCCAAAAGCGGCACCGGCAGAGCCAACAGCGCGGCAAGCCATGCACTTTTTGATTTCACGCGATTTTCTCCCTAAAGAATCTCGCGAAGCGGGATCCGAATTGATTTCCAGTCCATTGTAAGCCTATCCTCGGGGCAACCGGACACATCACGTCCAAGCCTCCTGCAAAGCCGGGGAACTCAATCTATGCCGGATCAGATGCCTCGTCAATCGGCAGTGTGCCTGGGCTCGCTCTCTGGCGCGGTTGCGCAGCCGGGGCACATCCGTCAATTTCGCCCACGGGCATTCTTGTGCTATGGTTCCCGGTGCGAGAACGCCGGAGTGCTCTCCGCACGCAGGAGTTTCCCCTCTTGTGCCTAATCGGAACTGCACCACTATGGATAGACACTTTAAGCACAGAGCAACAACATTTTGTGCTTTCTCGTCGGATTTCGCTTGACATAAATTTCTCGGTTGATTACATTGCCCCGACAGATTCGGGGGACCTTGATTCGGCGAGCGGACGGCCCATTCACCCCGGGAACACCGCAACGTCGTCTCATGCAACCTGCCGGGCTTAACTGAGACATCGAGGGGGGCTGTCTTTCACTCCCCGTCGCTGGCGCTCCCAGCGCTGCCGGCGTGGCGTAGCGCAAATCCGTAGAGGCTCGGAACGGCCAACGGGATGCGCAAGGGAAGCTGTTTTCTTTTTTCGATGTTTCGGATTTTCTGGCACATCCAGTCGAATCCAGTGGCTGCCTGCTGAGAATCAGGCAACTGCGAGCTCCCGGCCACCCATTCGGGAGTAAAATAGACGGGTTCCCTCTGCGCGGGGGAGCCCACCTGCGCGGAGGCGAGAATGGCACACACGAAGATGGCCCTGAACGAAAAAACGCTCCAGCCCAAACCAATAACTCCCGCCGATGTGGAGGTGCGTACGGGCCTGGAGTTCCAGCGGAAGTTTACAGATGGAAAGGTTTCCCCGTTTGACGCGGTCGAATGGGAACGCCGCGTCGCGCTGATCGGCAACGAGAAGGGCCAGACGATTTTCCGTCAGGAAAATGTGGAAGTACCGAAAGGATGGTCGCAGACCGCGACGAACATCGTTGCGTCGAAGTATTTCCACGGCAAGCTCAACACCCCTGAGCGCGAAGGCTCGGTGCGCCAGCTCATCGGCCGCGTCGTGAATACGATCGTCCATTGGGGCGAGCAGGGCGGCTACTTCGCCAACACCGCTTCGCGTGATGCCTTCCGCGACGAATTGACCCACCTGCTGGTCGAGCAGAAGATGGCCTTCAACTCCCCTGTGTGGTTCAACGTGGGCGTGCAGCCCAAGCCGCAGTGCTCGGCCTGCTTCATCAACTCGGTCCAGGATGACATGGAATCGATCATGAACCTGGCCAAGACCGAGGGGATGCTGTTCAAGTGGGGCTCGGGCACGGGCACGAATTTCTCTACGCTGCGCGGCAGCCGCGAAACGCTCTCCGGCGGCGGCATTGCCTCCGGACCAGTCAGCTTCATGAAGGGTTTCGACGCGTTCGCCGGCGTGATCAAGTCCGGCGGCAAGACGCGCCGCGCCGCGAAGATGGTCATCCTGAACGTGGACCATCCAGACATCGTCGAGTTCATCGACAGCAAGATGAAGGAAGAGCGCAAGGCGCAAGTCCTGATCGAGCAGGGTTACGATCCGGCGATCGACGGAGAAGCCTACTCCTCGATTTTCTTCCAGAACGCGAACCACTCAGTCCGCGTCACCGATGAATTCATGCAGGCGGTTGAGGATGATCGCGACTGGTGGACGCGCAACGTCAACGACGGAAATCCGTTCGAAAAACACAGCGCGCGCGAGCTGCTGCACCGCATGGCCGAATCCGCCTGGTGCTGCGGCGATCCCGGCATGCAGTACGACACCACTGTGAACCGCTGGCACACCTGCAAGAGCACTGCGCGCATCAATGCCTCGAATCCTTGCTCGGAGTACATGTTCCTGGACGACACAGCGTGCAACCTGGCGTCGCTCAACCTGATGAAGTATCTGAATTCGAACGGCACGTTCGACGTCGAAGCGTTCCGCCATGCCGTGGACATCACCATCACGGCGCAGGAAATCCTGGTGGACAACGCGAGCTACCCGACACCGAAAATCGCCGACAATTCGCACAAGTTCCGTCCGCTGGGCCTGGGCTATGCCAACCTGGGCGCCCTGCTGATGTCCATGGCGCTGCCGTACGACTCCGACGGCGGGCGCGACATGGCAGGCGCGGTCACCGCGCTGATGTGCGGCGAAGCGTATGCACAGTCCGCGCGCATTGCTGAGCGCCTCGGGCCTTTCCCGGGCTATGCCGTCAACCGCGAGCCGATGCTCGAAGTCATTCGTATGCACCGCGACTCGCTGCGCCCGATCAAGCCGGAAAACGTGCAGGCGTCGCTGCTCGCCGCCGCGCAGACCTCCTGGGACAGCGCGCGCTCTCTCGGCGAGAAGTTCGGCTACAAGAATTCGCAGGTCACCGTACTCGCTCCGACCGGCACCATCGGCTTCATGATGGATTGCGACACGACCGGCATCGAACCCGACCTGGCGCTGGTGAAATACAAGAAGCTGGTCGGCGGCGGCGTCATCAAGATCGTGAATAACACCGTTCCGGCGGCGCTGATGAAGCTGGACTATTCGCCCGAGGAAACGTCGCAGATCGTTTCCTACGTTGACCGCAACGGAAAAATCGAGGGCGCTCCCGGATTCAAACCGGAACATCTGCCGATCTTCGATTGCTCACTGGCTACGGCTGGCGGGCGTTCGATCGCCTGGCGCGGCCACTTGAAAATGATGGCTGCGGCGCAACCGTTTCTTTCCGGCGCGATCAGCAAGACGATTAACATGCCCGAGGAATCCACAGTAGAAGACATCATGCAGGCGTATATCGAGTCGTGGAAGCTCGGCGTGAAGGCCGTAGCGATTTATCGCGACAACTCAAAGGGCTCGCAGCCGCTCTCGGCCGCGGGAGACAAGAAAGACACCGCCCAGCAGGGCCAGATTGCCGCAGCGAAGGCAGCAGAGACGGCGTCACCCGTGGCCGAACAGCGCGAGCTCTTCCTGCGCGCACGTCGCCGCAAGCTGCCGAGTGAGCGCTCGTCCATCACGCACAAATTCGCGATTGGCGGCCACGAAGGCTACATCACGGTCGGCCTGTACGAGACCGGAGAGCCGGGCGAGATCTTCATCAAGATGGCGAAGGAAGGCTCGACGCTCTCCGGCTTCATGGACGGCTTCGCGCTTTCCGTTTCGATCGGCTTGCAGTACGGCGTGCCGCTCAAGACGCTGGTCGATAAGTTCATCAACACCCGCTTCGAGCCCGCAGGTTACACCGGCCATCCCGCAATCCCCTACGCCAAGTCAGTGCTTGACTACATCGCGCGATGGCTTGGCGGGCGGTTCATCTCTCCGGATTACCTTACCCATAATGGCGAGGGAGCGTTACCTGCCGCGACGCTGGCCGCGCCGGTTTCATCGCCTGCAATGGTCGCGACGGCTTATGACGATCCGCCGTCGAAGAATGCGGATGCGCGTCCCATGTTCGACGGCGCGCCTACCTGCTCCGAGTGCGGGATGCTCATGACGCCCAACGGCGCCTGCTACAAGTGCGAAAACTGCGGCGGCACGTCCGGCTGCAGCTAGACGAAGCACACCATACAACTTCCAAGGGGGCACGGTGCACCGTGCCCCCTTCTTACAAACCGCATGCAAGCGAACCGCATTGCAGCCCGTTTCTTCAGAGGCGGGGTTTTCTTCGTGTCGAACGGCAAAATCCCCGGGCCTGATGCCGCCGACTCCCAGGTGCCACTGAAATCCTGAGCACCCTTTGGCAGACCCAAGTCGCTTACTAGCCGCGTGAAACCGCGGACCGACTTGCCAAAGGCTCGTGAGACCGGCTGATTCCTAGAGTTGCGGAAAACCCGCGAACTGGACACTTTCCAGTTGGAGTGCTTGAGGGAGAAGATCTATGAGGAAACAGCGACCCTGAGACATTGAACGAAAAGACAGAGCTGAAAAGCGAAAGGGGCTCGAATCCGAGCCCCTTCCAGCAAAACCCCATTTCACCCCGTCCCAAAGAACCTGGGACATCACCACCCCGGGAAAAGCAAAAACCACTTTGTCTGCGATAGTGCATGCGCGTTGCCACCCGCTAAAATTTCTTATGCACGCATTCAAACGTCTGATCTGAAAGGAGTTAACAAAACTATCGATTATCTTGAACTTTCATACCTCGAAAATTTCTACAATTTTTCACAGGGATTGTCATCGCTCGCTACAGTCTTTGGGAGAGTTCAGGCGCCGATGGCGGTGCGTATGGCAGAGGCGAGGGTTTCGGCCCAGTGCGTCACGTCTTCGGCGCGCTCGGCTTCGACCATGACACGCGCTTTAGGCTCAGTGCCCGAATAGCGTACCACGACGCGGCCCGCGGCTCCGAGCGTCTTTGTGGCCTTTTCAATCGCGGCGGAGACGATGGGCAGCGATTCCAGTGGCGGTTTGGACTTCACCTTTATGTTCACGATGGTCTGCGGAAAGACCTTGAGGCCGCGCACCAGGTCGTCGAGCGGCCCGCGCAGGGCTACCAGGCAGGCCATCTTGAGTGCCGTGAGCAGACCGTCGCCGGTGGTGGCGTCGTCGAGAAAAATAATGTGTCCCGATTGCTCGCCGCCCAGATTCGCGCCGCTGCGCAGCATCTCTTCGAGCACATACCGGTCGCCCACGGGCACTCGAGCGAGGCTCAAGCCTTCGGCTTCCAAGGCGCGCTCGAGACCGAGATTCGCCATCGTTGTCCCGATCACGCGCCCGCCGTTCAGATGGCCCGTGGATTTCAAGAATCGCGCCGCGGCCAGAAGGACGCCGTCGCCGTCCACATGGCGCCCGCTCGCGCTCACGAACATCGCGCGGTCGGCATCGCCGTCAAAGGCCACGCCCAGCGCGGCGTGCGTTTCGATCACTTTCTTCCGCAGATTCTCCGGGTGGAGCGATCCGCAGTCGTCGTTGATGTTGCGACCGTTCGGCTGGTCGTGGATCGCGATCACGTCAGCGCCGAGCGAGCGGAACAGAGTTGGCCCGAGCTGGCTCGCGGCGCCGTTGGCGCAGTCGAGCACGAGTTTCATCCCCGCGAGTTTCGCCCCCGGAATCACGCGCCCGCGCAGGTACGCCATGTATTCCTCATCCAGTGCGCGGTCGGTGGGAACGGCAATCCCGTGCTGGGCCGTCTCATAATCTTTGTGATTGTGAATCTCGATTTCGAGGTGCTCCTCAACTTCGTCGGGAAATTTCATCCCCGTTCCGGCAAACAGCTTCACACCATTATCGTGGAATGGGTTGTGCGAGGCGGAAATCACCATGCCCGCGGAGAATTGTTTCTGCCGCACCAGGCATGCAACGCCCGGCGTGCTGATCACGCCCGCGGAAACGAAAGTCACGCCGTCATCGGCGAGCCCTGCGGCGAGTTGCGCGGCAATATGCGGTCCCGACTCGCGCGTGTCCATGCCGATCAGGACGCGCGGTTTCGCGTCGCGCTCCAATAAATATTTTCCGAGAGCCCGCGCGACGCCGTACAGAGTGGCGTCGTCCAGCGGATATGTGCCGGGAATCCCGCGAATGCCGTCGGTGCCGAACAATTCCTTGGTCATAGTGAAGTCAGAGTGGACGGAGAGCCATGCCGGACCATTAAAAGTTTAGCATACGCTCTTTTATCCGGCAGGAGGAGCCAGCCCGTGGTGCGGCACAAGAGTAACGTTGAATTCCGAAGGTGAAACCTGGACCACGGTCGCGCCGTACGGGACTCCCACCATATCTGGAGTGATCCGCATCTTGGAAGTTCCTTCCTTCCCATCTTTCAGGTCCACGCGGAGACTGAGGTCGGCCGGAATCAACCGCCGCAGCAGCACGGAGCGCCCGCGCACACGCACGTGCACCGAAGTAGGCACGTCACTTGAAATTTCGAACTGGGGAGGCATGCTGGTGAACTCGAGCGCCACCTGGAAGCCTACTTCGGCGAACGGCTCCGAGGTGTACGTAGCCCACAACAGAAATGAAATGCCGAGCGCCAGAAGCTTCAACGTTGCGTTGGCGAAGACGTATTTGCGCAGGAGCCGCATCGTCTATCTCCGCGCCGGTGTCCGGACGTTCGAAAGCGCGGCGGGCAGCACCATGGTTGTCCTCCGGCGCGCGACCATCTCACTCAGGCGGCCGCTGAGTTCTTCAGGAGTGAGATTCGTATCGATCGCTCCGCCGGACGCGAGCGAAATCGAGCCCGTTTCCTCCGAAACCAGCACCACGATGGCGTCGCTATCCTCGGTAATTCCGATGGCCGCGCGGTGCCGCGTTCCGAGCTGTTTCGAAATCATAGGATTCAGCGACAGCGGAAGGAAGCAGCCCGCCGCAGCCACTCGTGATCCCTCGATAATCACGGCGCCGTCGTGCAGCGGAGAGCCGGGCCGGAAAATCGAAACCAGCAGGTCGTAGGAAAGCTTTGCATCGAGTGGGATTCCACTTTCGATATACGTTCGCAGGCCCGACTGGCGCTCGACGACGATGAGCGCGCCGATGCGATTTTGTGAAAAATACTCGGCGGCCATCACGATATCGTCATGCAAGGCCTTCGGATTGTGCGAAGTGAATTTCATCAAGGAAAGGTTGCGCCCGAACCGCGAAAGAGCGCGGCGAATTTCCGGCTGGAAGAGAATGATCAATGCGATCGCTATGTAGGGCAGGAGCGTGGTGAGCAGCCATTCCACCATTTCGAGCCGCGCCCACTGGGCGCCGCGGTAAAAAAGCATGAGCAGCGCGATGGCCACCAGCATTTGCACGGCGCGCGTCCCACGCAGCAGCTTCAACAGATAGTAAAGCAAAATCGCAACGATCAGGATGTCAAGCGCCGATCGAACATCCAGGCGCGGCAGCGGATTCATCGGCAATGCGGCGGCGAGCATCGTCGTGAGTTCTACGGTATCGCAGCCGTGCCGCTTGGAGCAAGCCGAGGTTTATACGCGTGCACCGGTGTGCTATGGTCAATCTAGGCCCGTCATGCAAACTGAAGACACCCAACTCGCCTCGCGATCCAACTCCTCCCAGCGCATTATCGCTCTGGGAATCGTGTTTGCGTTCCTGTACTGGGCTTCGAGCATCGTCATGACACTGCTACTGGCGGTCCTGCTCGCATATTTTCTCGATCCCGTTGTCGAACTTCTCGGACGAGTGCGCATTCCACGCTCTATCGGGGCGTTACTGGTGCTTCTGGCGGTCACGTCGATGGTCGGTGGGCTGGGCTATCTGGTGGTCGACCGCGCGGATCAGTTCCTTGCCGATTGGCCGCGCTACAGCGCGGTGGTGCGCAGCGCCGCGACGGTGTTTGACCGCAAGCTGGCCATCGTGGAAAAACAGGTGGAAGCGATTGCGCCTGAGGAAGAGAAGGGGCGCCCGCCCGTGCGCATCGCCGAATCGAGGCCAGTTCGCGAACTGCTATTTCGCGGCGTCGGCTCACTCTATTCTTTCCTGCTCGTTGCGACCTTTCTGCCGTTCCTGGTGTTCTTCATGCTCGCTGCCAAGCGGCGGATCTGGCAAGCGACAATGGAACTATTTCCCGCTGAGAACCAGACGGGCGTCAAGGAAGCACTCGATCAGGTTAGCGCCATGCTTCGCAGCTACGTTGCCGGCAACGCTTTGGTGGCGCTGATATTGATGCTCGCCAGCTGGGCCTTTTTCTTGACGATTCACCTGGACTACCCATTTCTTGCGGGTTGCGTCTCTGGCCTGCTGAATCTCGTGCCCTATCTGGGCGCGGTCCTGGCGTGGCTACCTCCTTATTTGATTGGCATGGCGCAGTGGCGCACTGTGGGTCCTTACGTTGGCGTCGCGGCGATGCTGAGTTTTTTCCACTTGATTGGCCTCAACGTCCTGATGCCTGCCATCGTTGGACGCCGCGTCCATTTGAACGCTCTGGCCGTCACCATCGCACTGTTGTTTTGGGGATGGCTCTGGGGCGCTATCGGACTCATCCTGGCGATCCCGATTACGGCCACGATTAAGGTGATCTGCGATCACGTCGAGGGGTGGGAGCCCGCGGGCCGCTGGCTCGGTGCGTAACGCCGCGGGCAGACGCGCCCCCGCGCGGACTCGCCGGTCATTTCCAAAGCTGGACCCACAGTTTGCGTATTAGAATGGCTGGGGGGGACACGACGACGCCCATGCAGTCTCACCAGCGCACCTTTCTTATCGTTCTTATCGTGCTCCTTGTGCTTGCTGGCGTGGGTGCGATGTTAACCAACGACAGGGGCAATCGCTCAGTCTCTGTCTCCAACCGCCTGCCAAGTGCCGCGCAGTCTCCAGTGGACATGCGGGCGCTCCAAACTGCCCGGACCCTGGCTGCGCTCGCCACCGGGGCAGACGAGCAAGGCCTGGCGCGCGATGCGCTGCGTCTGGCCGACCATGAAATCGATCTCGCCTTCACTGCGGCGCTCTATCAAGCTGCTTCGCAGCCGCCGCCGTCTAATCCTCAAATTCGCGCCATCTTGGAACGGATCGCGGCAGCGGAAAAACAGGTTGCCGATGGTGATGCCGATGTGGCCCGCTTCACCAAGCTACTCGCTACCGCGCGCGACAACGAAAAGCGAGCAGTCTCCCAGCAATTGGAACTCGCCAAAGCGCGGCAGGAACTGAATGAATATGAACTCGCCGACGCGGATAGGGATCTGGCCGGGGCCGGTGGCGATCCGCAGAGCCGGATTCAGCAGATGGTCGACGAGCACAATTCCGCCGAACACGATAGCGGGGGGGAGATGGACACGGGCACAGTCGGCAGCCAGGCTGGCTCCAGAGTTCCCGCGTCCAACTCGTTCCTCTCCCGCGCACGCGTGTGGTATGCGATTCGCTCGGATCTGGGGCGTCTCGGCCAGGCGCAGCAGGAAGCGAGCGCCGCGGCTGCTG
The DNA here is from genome assembly GCA_041488495.1 of Terriglobia bacterium. Lineage (GTDB taxonomy): Bacteria > Acidobacteriota > Terriglobia > Acidiferrales > UBA7541 > Palsa-360. The sequence goes on along the minus strand of JBGPPL010000005.1, from coordinate 1,280 downwards.
CGTTCTCCAGCCGCCACGACGACCTCGAACGGCAACTTACACAGGCGCTGTCCTTACAATCGAAGACGCAGGCTAACGTGCCATCCGGAAACATCGGCGGAGTAGGATCGGGTCCCATTCCCTCTCCTAAACCCGAAGAAGCCGATGCAACTCTGTCTTCGATTCGTTCCCTCTCAGCGGCACAGAAAAGAATTGCGAGGCTCGACAGCCAAATCCGGGACGACCAGGATTTGGCCAACGTCTACGGGCAGTGGAGCGCGCTGGTCGCTGTGCGTCAGCGGAGACTGTTACACGGTCTCCTCGTCTCTCTCATGTGGATGCTCCTGATTGCGCTCGCCGTCTTCGCTTTCAACCGATCCACGGAGCATTTCTTCAAGCGGCTAGCCCCGGACCGGAAACGACTGCTTACGCTGCACACGGTCGTGCGTATTGCAGCGCGCGCCGCAGGCGTCGGCCTGATTCTGCTGGTGGTTTTCGGCCCGCCGGGCCAAATGGCAACCGTCCTTGCACTGGCCGGCGCCGGCCTTACCGTTGCACTCAAGGATTTCATCGTCGGCTTTTTCGGCTGGTTCGTGCTGATGGGGAAAAACGGAATCCGGCACGGCGACTGGGTCGAAATCAACGGTGTCAGCGGCGAAGTCGTCGAAATCGGGTTGTTCCATACCGTACTGCTCGAAACCGGCAACTGGAACAATTCCGGTCATCCCACCGGCCGCCGCGTGACATTCGTGAATAGTTACGCCATCGAAGGCCACTATTTCAACTTTTCGACTTCCGGCCAGTGGCTCTGGGACGAGTTGCAGATTGCGCTCCCTGCCGATCAGGACCCCTACGAGATCGCGAATGAGATGCAGAAGATTGTGACCAAGGAAACCGAAGCAAACGCGCGCCTCGCCGAACAGGAGTGGGCACGTGTGGATAACACCCGGGGGACGCGAGCTTTCTCGGCAGGGCCCGCCATCAGCGTTCGCCCGTCCAATCTCGGCTATGAAATCCTGGTGCGTTACGTGACGCGCGCGAACGAGCGCCATCAGCAACGGTCGCGGCTTTACCAAGACATCGTCGAGCTGCTTCGCCAACGAAACATTCCGCAGCCCGCGGCGCCTTCGCCCGCTCCTTCTCCCGCTGCCGAAAGTGCGTAGAAGTTATCTCATAAACACATTTAAGCCATTGCTCGATTGCAAGTTATGCAAAACAGAGTAAATCAGATGAATGGACCTCACCGACGCCCAGTGGGCGTTTCTGGAACCGCAGTTTCGTCCCAAGCGGCGGAAAGATGG
>JBGPPL010000004.1:0-176321 GCA_041488495.1 Terriglobia bacterium | reverse complement strand
TTTCTGGCGGGCTCCAAGTAGAGCCCCCGTCGGTTTTCTGGCGGGCTCCAAGTAGAGCCCCCGTCGGTTTTCTGGCGGGCTCCAAGTAGAGCCCGCACCCTTTGCCCACACTACCGGAGGCGCGCTTGTCGCAAGAGCGGCTCGACGGGAACGACAAGAAAGTTCTGCTGATTTGGATTCTCGCGGGACTGCTCGGCGCGGGCGTGGCGTACAAGTATTTTTTCCAGGCCTTCCCCGAAGCTTCCGTCGAATTCAAGGTTCCGCGCGCGGCGGCGCTCGAACAGGCCAGACAATTCGCGATGGCGCAGGGCGCGCAACTCGACGGGTACCAGTCGAGCATCGTTTTTGACGTCGACGAAACAGCAAAGACCTACCTGGAACGTGAAGTAGGACTCAAACAGGCCAACCAGGTGATGACGAACGATGTTCACATCTGGTTTTGGCAGACGCGTTTCTTTCGCCCGCTGCAGAAGGAAGAATTCGACGTGCGCGTCGACCCAGCCGGGGGCGTCGTCGGTTACACACACAAATTGGAGGAGACCGCTCCCGGCGCGCGTCTTGAACGCGCCGCAGCGCAAACCGCCGCCGAATCCTTCCTGCGCGGCACCTTGCACGCGGACCTCTCCCGCTATGAATTTCGCGAGCAGGAAGCAAACTTCACGGAGCGGCCCAATCGCCGCGACTGGAGTTTCTCCTGGGAACAGCGCGGATTCCGCGCCAAGGACGCGCCGTACCGGCTGAGCGTGACGCTTGCCGGGGCCCGCGTGGGCGGGTATGCGGAATCCCTGAAAGTACCCGAAGCGTGGAAGCTCAGCTACGAGCGCCTTCGCTCGTCAAATAATCTCCTCGAATATATCGCGCTGATTCCCTACGCATTTTTGCTCGGCGGTTGTCTCTACGTCATTTTCTCATTGGGACGCACCGGTTTGCTCGAGTGGCGCGGAGGCCTGGCGCTTGGCGCATTCCTCACCGTGTTGTTTTTCATCATGACTATGAATCAGTGGCCGCTCGATCGCGCTGGATATGACACGAACACGCCTTATTCGAGTTTCGTCCTGATCCGGATTGGCGTAGCAGCGCTCATCAGCATCGTCAGCGCGTTGCTTGTCGTGCTCGCCGTGGTGCCGGGCGAGCCGCTCTATCGCGTTTCGCATCCCGGCAAGATCCGTCTGGGCGTTGGATTTCGGCTCCCCGGAATTCGCACCAAGGAATTTTTCCGCGCGAACGTGATCGGCATTTGCCTGGCTGCAGCGCACATCGGCTACATCACGGTTTTCTATATCGTGAGCGGAAAACTCGGCGCGTGGGCGCCGCAAGACCTGAATTACACCGGCGTCGTCAGCACCTGGCTGCCCTGGATGTACCCCCTGACGATTGGAATCTATGCGGCCACGAGCGAAGAATTTCTGTTCCGCCTGTTCGCGATTCCATTTCTGTTGCGCACGACCAAGTCGAAATTTCTGGCCGTCGTACTGCCCGCCTTCGCCTGGGGATTTCTGCACAGCAACTACCCGCAAGAGCCGGCCTATATCCGCGGCATCGAAGTCGGCCTGATCGGTATCGTCGCGGGGCTCGTGATGCTGCGCTGGGGAATCTGGGCTACGTTGATCTGGCATTACACCGTGGACGCATTTCTCATCAGCACATCTCTGCTTCGTTCCAATGGCGCTTATCTTCGCGTCTCCGGAGCGATCGTAGGCGCGGGCGCATTGATCCCGCTGGCCATCGCGGGAATTATTTATTTGTCGCGCGGAGGATTTGTGACGGATGAGTCGCTTCTGAACGGCGCTCGGCCTCTCATCGCTCCGCAGAGGGATGCGCCGCCGATGGCGGCGCAAAAAACTGCGCCTGAAAGAGTTTTCGAAAGTGCAGCCACGGAAGATATGCCGGGATATGCGGCAATGTCTTCACGCACGCTCGCCGTTCTGGCTGTTTGCGGCGTACTGGGCGTCGCACTGCTGGCGGGCGTCAAGCGAGAGGCCATCGGGGACTTCGTTCGTTTCGAGATCCATGCGAGCGAAGCCACCGCCCGTGCGGACCAGGTCCTGCGCGAAAACAAGCTCGATCCCGCAAGCTACCATCACGCCGCGACAATCACCTATACATTCGACGGGTATACCAACGAATACTTGCGGCGAACGATCGGCATCGCCGCCGCAAACCGCATTTATCGTGATCAGGTTCCTTCCGCCTTCTGGACGATTCGGTACTTCCGCGATTCGCAGAATGAAGAGTACATGGTCGTCTTACGGACGGACGGCTCGCTCCATTCGCTTCACCACACGCTCGATGAGAAGGCCCCGGGCGCGAATCTGACCAAGGAGGATGCCCTGTCGCGCGCAGAAGTTTATCTGCGCGACCAGAAGAAACTCGATCTCTCGTCGTGGAATCTGGTCGAGCCCAACACTGAAAAACACCCTGCGAGAACCGATCACACATTCATCTGGGAACAGAAAACGGCGCTCGATGCGGCAGCGGGACAGCCGGGCGCGCACGTCCGCATGCAAGTGCAAGTGCAAGGCGACGAAGTCTCCGGGTACCGCGTTTTCATCCACATTCCCGAGGCGTGGCGCGATGCGGAAAGCCGAACCACGGCGGCGCAAATCGCACAGACATTTGGCAGAGTGCTCCTTCTTGGTGTGGCTCTGATCACGGTGCTGGTCATCTTCTTGCGCAGCCTGAAACATCCGGAAATCGCGCAGGTTCCATGGCGCCGGCTCGGCGAATGGTCGGTCTGGGTACTGGTAGCTGCGATCGTGATTTTCGTGAACCGGACGCCGCAGTTCTTGGCCAGCTACACGACCACATCGCCGCTAAGGACGTACTACATCATTCTTTTCATTTCGCTGATATTTATCACGGCGCTCTATTTTTCTGCTGCATTTCTGCTGTTGGGCCTTTCGTGGTTTTTCATCGAACGTGCGTTCGGCCGCGGGCGCATCTCGTCATGGTCCGGGATGCCTGCGGACTATTACCGCGACGCGTTTGGCGTCGCGATCTTCGGAGCAGCGGCGCTGAACGGTCTCAACCGCCTGCCGGGATTATTCGCGCATTGGCCGCTATTGCGGCACACGTTGGGCTCGGCTGTGCCAGGCAACTTGGACGCACTCGACCCATCTGCGCGGACGATTGCCTCTGGGATTTCAGCTAGTGTCCTTACTGTAGGACTGGCCGGTTTGGCCGTCGCTCTCGTCGCGGCCTATGTTCGCCCACAATGGATGCGCGCCGGACTGGTGAGCCTAGTTGCTGTCTTGATGGCAACCAACGTGGCAACGCCCGGAGCCTTTCTTCGGGATGCAGTGTTCCACCTTGTGGCAATCGTCGCGCTGTGGCTGGGCGTAACGCACATCGTGCGATTCAACGTGATGGGTTATTTCCTGCTTGCCGCAATGATCGTGCTCGTTCCCGGCGCGATCGAATTGCTCGAGCAGCCAAACGCATACTTCCGCGCGAACGGTTACGCTGTCATCGCGTTTGCGGTCGCGCTCCTGGCCTGGCCTCTGGTGTATTGGCGCCGCGGAGCTGCCTTGGAGTGACAGCATCAGGCATGCTCGTCCTCACGATACCCTCTTTTTCCGTCCGATCCAGCTGAGAAAATAAAGCAACACCCCGGCGGCGATGATAACAATTCCAATGACGAGTCCATTCGTCGCGCCCACAAACTCCTTACGGTTGCGCACGACGGCTACGATCATCAATGCGAGCGGGGGCAGTCCTATGGCGACTGCGCCGGTTATACCTCCCGGAACGCGAAATGGGCGCGCGAGTTCCGGTTCGCGAATCCGCAGCGCTACCAGCGCCCAGAATTCGAGCAGAATGCTCAGGCCCGTCAGCAGCACATCGAGAATGAGGTTCCGTTCGAACCCGAGCGGATAGCACACGGCCCATAAGATTGCGCAGCCCGTAATCGCGACCCAGGGCGCGCCTGTGCGCGAATGCAGCCGCGTGACGACACGCGGCAGGTAGCCGTCCTCGGCCATCACCAGCGGCAACCGGGTGAAGGAAAGCATCAAGGCGCTAAATGATCCGATGGCTCCGATCACTCCTGCGAGCGCAATGGCAATCGCGAGCGTCTGGCCGCCAATCAATTGCGCGACATCCACCCAGCCGCCCGTTGTCCAACTGTTCGGGTCAATCCCCGTGCGCGCCACGGCCGCCACAGGCAGTACGTACGTCACGACGACAAGCACGACCGCGCCGAACATGGCGCGCGAATACGTGCGCTGCGGCGCTTCGACTTCTCCCGCGATCGTGGAGAGATTGTCCCAGCCCATGTAGTTCCACATGGCGATGAGCACACCTCCGAGCAAATCGACGTGGCGCAAAGGAGCCGAGACGGCCATGCCGCTCCGGCCGATTCCGAGGGCTAGCACGATCAGAGCGACGAACGGCGCAAGCAACGCGACGTTCAGCCACACGGAGCCCTCGCCGACCGCCCGCACTCCCAGGATATTCCACGCGGTGCAGAGCGCGATCATCGCAAAGCCGAGAAAGAGGCCGCGATGCCCTGACTGCAGACCGGGCCAGAACCTGGATAGGTAGGCAACACACAAATTCGGATACAACGCCATTTCGAACACGCTGCCCGCCAGCGTCAGCCACGTTTCCTGAAATCCGCAGAAGCGTCCCATGCCGCGCCGAACCCAAATGTAAAATCCACCCTCCTTGGGAATAGCCGTCGCCAGCTCGCTGACCATCATGGCCATGGGCAAACTCCATAGCAGCGGCGTAACCAAGAGAATCAGCAGGGTCGCAAAGTAACCGGTCCTTTGGACGACTTCTTCGAGACCGTAGGGACCGCCAGCCACCATGAAATAGGTCGCCGCGATCATGGGTACGACGGAAATCTTTCGCAGAGTCTTGCTGGCGCCGTTGCCGGCGTCGGTTTTCGGCCCGTTCTTGCGGGATTGGTTCAATGGGGGCTCTCCACTTGTCTAACCTCCGCTGAGCTTTATATCATGGTATTGCAAGAGGTTAGGCGCTCCAGGACGCTCAACAGGCGACGGTTGGGAAACAGCTTGCCGGGTGCCGGAGTTCTTAGCATGAAGAGGAGGCTCACCTTTCGCTACTCTAGTGCGTCTAACAGAATGGGATTGTCTGATATATTGATCAACATGTGTTCTATGCAGGTGGGCGGGAAACTGACGTTGCGCTAAGTGAAAGCGAGAAGATGGCAGCGGACGGAATGACGATCACATGGCCTGGGGATGGCGGCGGAAAATACAGAGAAGGTGCCGCAACCATCGGAACATCGGGGCGAGCCTTGAGCGAGCCCGATGACCGAGTCCTGATCGAACGCGCTCAGGCGGGTGATCGCGAAGCGTTTGAAGCGCTCGTGCATCGGTATGACCGCGACGTCCTGCGAATCGCTCTGAACATTTTGCGCAGGTCCGAAGACGCCCGCGACGTTTATCAAGAAGCTTTCCTGAAAATTTATAAGAATTTACCCCGCTTCCGATTCGAGTGTAGCTTCTATACCTGGATGTATCGCGTCGTAACAAATGTTTGTCTTGACCACCTCCGCCGCAGGAGCAGCCGTCCCGAAGATCAGGCACCTGAAACCGCACTCCACGCGGGTGGCAACACTTCCGCAGGGGACTTCTTCGACCAGCAACAGGAGCCAAGCGCGGCGTCGGATCCGGAGCGGCGTCTGATGGGACTCGAAATCGGCCGGCGCATCTCCACCGCGCTCGGGCGGCTAACGCCGCGCGAGCGAATGGTGTTCGAGATGAAGCATTACCAGGGCCTGAAACTGCGCGCCATTGGCGAAGTCCTCGGGACGACGGAAGAAACGGTGAAGAATTCACTATTCCGCGCGACGCGCAAGCTGCGCGCGCAACTGGAAGAATTGCTGTGAGTGAACAACCAAACAACGAGGCCATCATCCGCTGCGAAGAGATCGAGCATCTCGCACTCCTCTACGTTTGCGATGAGCTCGATCCCGCGGTGCGCGCAGCGCTCGAGGCTCACACCAGGCAGTGTCCAACCTGCGCCGCCGTGGTATCGCGTGAGGCCCGCTTGCATCTGGCGATTGCTTCGTTCGACCAGCCAGCCGATTCGCTCGACCGTTCCGGCCTGCTGCTCGCGCAATGCCGCAGCGAGCTGGCCGAAGCTCTCGATGACGAATATGCACGGGCGAATCCTCCGGGCTGGCGTGCCGTGTTTTCGCCGGTAGCGTGGTGGGCGGTGCTTCGCGACACGCTGGTCTGCCACCCGGCGATGAGCATGGCCGCGCTGGTGGTGGCGGGCTTTTTGGCAGGTGTGGCGGGTCAGAAATCGCACGTCACATCTCCCGTCTCGCCGCGCCCCGTGGTGACAGCTTCGGCCGCGCCGAAGCTGACCGAACAACAACTGCAGAGCGCCGGGAGCGCCAATGTTGCCTGGGTGACGCCGTCCGGTTCGCGCACGCCTACCGTGCAGGTGCAACTGATGTCGCAGCAGCCGATGAATATCGTGGGCTCGCCGGAGGATGCCGACGTGCAGCGCGCGCTGACTTTCGTATTGGCAAACGGCCAGCGGTTCGATTCCGGAGCGCGCATGGATTCGCTCGATGTGCTGCGCACGCGCTGTGCCGACCCCGAAGTGCGCCGCGCCATATGCACTGCGGCGCTATCGGACGGCAATCCCGGAGTACGCATCAAGGCGCTCGAAGCGCTGCAGGGTTTCGAACAGGACTCCACGGTCTGGCAGACGATCCTCGGGGCGTTGCAGAATGACAGCAATGCCGGTGTGCGCGTCGAGGCCATCCATCTCCTCATCAATGCCCTCCGCGCGGAGGGTTCGTCCGGCGCGGCCGATCCCCACGTGCTCGCCGTGTTGCGCGACCGTCTGCGGAACGACCCCAGTAACTACATTCGCCTGCAAAGCGCCGCCGCGCTCCGCCAGCTGAGCCCCGGCGAATGAGGGCTTTTGGTAGCACAGCAGCCACAAACGCGAAAGGCTTTACGATATCAAAGGCATGGGCGACGCGAAGATTATCCGCCTCGCTGCAACCCTCGAAATCGCGCGGCGAGCTGCCCCACAGCATTCTGGATGGCGAAAAAGCACAAGCCCCCAAGAAGTAGGGTCCGCGAAAAAGCGGATTGTGCTCCCCGCTGGCAACTCGCTGACCATTTGCAATTGCCAATTTCTAGAAAATCTGTGGAAATCTGAGAATTTCACAGCTTGAATTGGACAATCTATGCTTGGATTTGTATCTTGTAAACGTCACTATGCTGGACCGCGTAGCGGGACTCGAACCCGCGACCTCCGGATTAGAATCCGGTGCTCTCGAGGGGCAAAGTAGACCGGCGGCCAACCCGTTCTCTCGCCACTCCTTCTGAGCTATACGCGGTCCAGCTATCACTATCCTAATCTCGGACGCAAATCTGCGATCTGTAGAGTTAGTGTAAGCCTGTGGATATTCGTTGGGAAATATTCTTAGTATGAACCTGTGGATATCCATTGGAAAATATTCCTACTTGCTGTGTATGGTTATCGGTGTCGCTCAGCATGCCAATATTTCAGATGAGAACAGAGAGCCATCACAATCAGCCAATGAATTGGAGGATTTTCCAGCGATTCAAACTGCGGTTCTAAAGCGTCGGATTTATTCCCGTTCAATCGTCGCTTTAGAGGAAGGCACGTCGACGCGCATCAGGCGGCGGCCGGCGTCCAGGTAGAGCAGAATTTCGAGGTCCGTAGAACTGACGCGCAATGTTTCATATTTCGCGCTCTCGACCTGCTGCGGGCCAATCGATTCCACTGATATGCTTCCCGGCGTCATATCCTGAGGGATCAGGACAGGAAACACCTGCTTACCGCCGGCCTTCCAATCGTACAGTTGGGCGAGGACGGCATATTGGTAGTAGAGATTGTTGTCGAGCACGGCGATGCGAGGGGATGGAAACGTGAAATCCTGCAGGAGTGGTGATTTCCCGCCAAGATCGATCGCGCTTTTCGCCGTGCCGTTCGTGAAGTCCACAGCGCCGGAGCCTTTTTTCTGGGTCTGCGCGGTCCAGTCGTAGTGAATGGGTGTGCCGTCCGCGGCCAGCTTAAGCTGGCCCGTTGCTTTGATGTCCCCGCCGCCTGGCACATGCGCGGTCGTCGAACCGCGCGCCATCCACGTTCCGCCCGACGGTGAGATTTCAAATTCTTCGTTTCCGACGACCCGGCCTTCCAGCACGATGCGGAATTTTCCCTTATCGGGCGCAAGCACCGTCGCAGGGGCGGTAGCCTGCGTGTTCTTATCTTTCTGTGCCGAAAGGTGCGCGAGTGGAGCTGCCCCTGTGGCAGCAAAACCGGCTGCAAAACACGAAATGAATCCCAGTGTGACAAGTCGCTTCATAGTTTTCAGATTGTGACTCATAGCAGCCGGCGCCCCGGCGCGGTTCCGTCCGCAGGAACGCGTGCCGATCGGTCAAAGATGCCGAGCGCCAGAATTTGCTCGACAACGCGAATGGATTCGCCGCTGCTCTCGATACGATAGTCTGCCTGCCGATAATAGGGCAGGCGCTCCCCGTAGAGTTTACGAAAACTGGCTTCGTCCCGGAAGAGCGGCCTGTCTCCCATCAGTACACACCGCTGGAGGAGGCTTTCGATCGGGCAATCGAGCCAGACGACCGCGACCCCCGCACGTTGTGAGGAACCAAAATTGTGGATCAAATCGGCGTTCCGGGGCTGCGCAAACGTACCGCCCCCGAGCGCGAGAACCACGCGCGCGTCCTGTTCCGATGCCCAGCCGAGCGCGCGTGCGAGACACTCGTGTTCGATATCGCGGAATACCGGCTCACCCTTCTGCTCGAAGATTTGTGAAATTGGCAAACCGGTATGCCGCTCGATTTCAGCGTCGAGATCGACAAAATGCCAGGCGAGCTGGGCGGCCAGCAGACGTCCTACGGTGCTCTTGCCCGAGCCCATGAAACCCGTCAGGCAGACCATACGGCATTCCGGGACAGGCCCAGTCACAGACTTCTTCGGTTGGGAATAATCCTGCTGCAAGGGATTCCGAGTGCGTTACTCACGCTTCAGAATCTTGATTGTACCACTAAAGGAAGACAGCTCGACCTTGGCATGGCCGTCATTCATGGTGCCGAACAGGCTCTGCCCCCACTTCGAAGGGACATGCTTACTGCCATGGGTATCCGGCTTGAAGGAGGCCTGGTTGATGACGTTGCCCTTGAGCGAGGTGGCGTTCAGATCGAATGAATCGCTGGAGGAAAAGTGGACTTCAATCGTGCCGCTGAAATTCTTCATGATGTAAACGCCGCGGTTCAGGAAACTGCCGTCAAACAGGATATTCCCGGAAGAAGTCTGCACGCGGACGCTGTTCAGCGTGGGCCGGATCATCTGCATGTTGCCGCTGATCGAGTTTGCCTCGAGTTTTCCCGAGCACCGCGTACACACCAGCGAGCCGTCGATCGTCTTGATCACCATATAGCCATCCACGTCGGACAGCTGCAGGTTCGCGCCGACCGTATCGAATGTCATGTCGCCGTGTACGCTTTCGACCGTTACATTGCCCGAGTCCGTCCGCACGCTCAGTTCGCTTTCCACGGGGACAGTGATTTCAAAATCCGTCTTGAGATCCTCCGCGGAGGCCTTCTCCGTGCCCACGCGCGTTGCGACCTCAATGCGATTCCCGGCCTGCTCGGTTTCCACGGCGGCCTTCCCACCCGCATTCGTCCACGCCACCTGCACTTCATTCTTGCTCCAGGCCTTCACCTGAACCCGCCCGCTCGCATTGCGCACCGTAATCATCGGTTTGCTCTGCACGGTGAAGTGCTTTTCGATGCGATCGGCATGCGCAGGAGCAGCGACGAGGACAAATCCTGCCATCACGGCGCCAATGGCGCCCAACCTTATAGCATTGCATGTTGAATTCACTGCAACCCTCCCATCGTACTGCGGTCCATGGCCGTGGCCAGCAGTTCGGCCTTCTGCTCGTAGGCGCCATACAAATATTCCCGCGCCATCTCATTCTCAGGCTGTTCGCGTACGTCCTTTTCACACATGGCGATAAAGTTGTCAACAATGTTCATATTACGGCGAATGGAATCTGTAACGGCAGCGTTTTTCCGGAAGCCCGGAGTATTCTCATTGCTGACCGTCAGCAGTTCTTCCTTGAATACGTTCTCCGCCGAGGGCACCGCCGACACGTCCTGCTTGAATTCGAATTGCGGATGTACCGCCATCTGCGTGGAATTGCCCATGTAACTGACCAGGCCTGCCGCAACGAGTACGAGCGACAGAAACGCGCCGGCCAGCGCAGGGCGCTGAAACGCAAACCACCAGCCGTGCTTCACGCTCTGAGGCGCCGGACTCGGCACACGGAAGATTCCTTCGGCTTCGAGTTGGTTGCGCAAGGCGACCCACACGTGCTCGGGAGGAGCGATCCCTTCGGCGCCCAGTTCGATCACCGCATCGTGGATGGCGTCGAGATCCGCCGTGAGGGCGCGGCAAGCCTCGCATGTATTGATATGAGCAACCGCAGGTTCGGGCAGGGGTCCCTCAGCCTGCTGCTCAAGAATCTGTTCCAATTGATTGCACTGCATGTCCGTTACCCTTCTTCGCTTAACTTACTTCACTGAACCTAGTGGAACCTTGCCTAGCCTAAGACTTAAGCCAACCCATATCGCTTTCCGTCACTGGTGCTCAATCTGACCCCGCCGTTTCCGTCTTGGCGGCTTGGCGCTCCTGCCGCGCCTGGTCGCGTAAAGTTTCCTGCAAGAGTTCCCGCAGCCGCATCCGAGCCTTGTGCAATTGCGATTTGGAGTTTCCGATCGAGCATTTCATGAGCCCGGCAATCTCGTTATGCTCAAAACCCTGGATATCATGGAGCACGAAAACCTGCTTATAACCCGGCGGCAGTTGCCCGATTGCGCGTTCGAGATGCACCCGGTCAATCGAGCCGCTCAACAACAGGTCCGGCGCGCCAATTTCTCTTCGCGGCCCGCTGGATTCGTCTTCAGGGTCGTTCGTTTCCTCCAGCGAAGTCTCCGTCAGCGTTTTCTTACGCAGCTTCATCAACACGACGTTGACCGCAAGCCGGTGCAACCAAGTTGAAAACGCAGATTCTCCGCGAAACGTCGCGATCTTGCGGAACAACTGCAAGAAAGCGTCCTGGCTAAGGTCTTCTGCCTCGGCCGTATTACCCACCATTCGCAAGCACAAGGCATAGACACGCCGGCTGTGCAGCCGGTAGATGCGTTCAAACGCACCAGCGTCGCCCTGTTGGGCGAGGCGAATGGCCTCTGCCTCAGTCATCTCGCTGGATTCAGTTTGTCTCGTGCGGGTCACCGTACCCGTCGGGACGCATCCGGTCTGTGGGATGCACCCCTGGCTCCTTGAGTTGCACTCGTGTGAAATCCTGGTGCTGGCCTGGTACGGGCGCCAACTGCTCCCGGCCAGGCATGCTGCCCAGCTCTGCGGCGAGCTATATCGATGTTCACAACCCCATTTTCTCTGGAAAGGCTATGTCCGTCTAGGGCTTACCGTTAGAAGGGCTGGAACTAGCGTTTCGAGTTTCTGGCGAAAGGCTTCCAGTTCCTCGGCGGGCAAGGCGCAGAAAAATGATTTCAGTACAACCGTCGTCTCCCCCATGCATGTATTCAGGTCGTACCCAAGCACTTCGAGCTGCCTCCAGGCCCTGTCCGGGAGCACCGGCGCTCCATCGGAAACATGCTCCACGATAACGCAGGTTTCCTTTTGCAGTTCCTCGATGATTTCTTTGAGCGCATGTAACTTGTGAAGGAAACGCATACGGCCGCCAAAAAGCACTTTGGCGAGCAAGCTATTCATGAATGAAATTCTCTGCGCGGTTGTTCCACGGAAATTTGCGGGGGCAAGGGCGGTTACGTTTGGCAAAGTTCCAAAGTGCGACCCATGCTCTTCAATCGTGCGGATGACACGTCGGAGACGAATCGCCAGACGGTCAAACAACTCCCCAAACGCAATGGCCCTTTCCTCGGCGAGCGTGAACTGCCCCTGCTCGCAAAGTGCAAGCGCCTCGTCCAAGGCGACACTCAAAATTACGTTCGAGCATTCGAGTTCGTTTCGGGTGGCGCCGAAGAGTTGGTCCATTTCCTCTGGAAGGAAGGCAATCCAGTCCTCAAGCACGGTACGTGAGCGTTGGCCGGCACGTTTGGCGCGCGAAGCTCCCATGTCTCCCTCTGAGAGGGCGTATGATACCACATCATGCAAGGCTTGGCCTTCCTTGCCAGCCGCCAGGCCAGCCGCTATACTTTCGCTCTAATTTGGCGCTCTAATTTGGCGCTCCACTTTCGAGGAGAGAATTTTCTGTTGCCTTTCGAGCCGCACGACCAGTATCTCCAACGCCAGAAGAAGCTTGCCGAGATCGAAGCTCGCGGCCATGACGCGTACCCACACAGGTTCGATTGGACGGCGACCCCGGCGCAACTCGTTGAAAAATATGCGCCGGCTGACGCGGCAGCACTCGAAGCCGCCAAGCCGCCCGTGCGAGTGGCCGGGCGCATCCTCACGCTTCGCCTGCACGGCAAGGCCGGCTTCGCCCACATCTCCGGATCGGGCCAGCGTCTGCAGATATACGTGAAGCTTGACATCGTAGGCCCCCGGGCGTTCGAACTGTTCCAACGGCTCGATCTGGGAGATATCGTCGGCGTCGCAGGGCATCTGTTTCGAACAAAGACCGGCGAACTCACTGTGTGGGTCAGCGAACTGACCCTACTGAGCAAAGCACTGCTGCCGCTGCCGGAAAAATGGCACGGCCTGTCCGACGTCGAACTCCGGTACAGGCAGCGTTATCTGGATTTGATTGCGAATGATCGTGTGCGGGGGATTTTCCTGCGGCGCGCGCATATCATCCGAGAGCTACGGCGGTTTTTCGATGCCCGGAGCTATATCGAAGTCGAAACGCCGATGATGCAGCCCATCCCGGGTGGAGCGGCCGCTCGGCCGTTCGTCACGCACCACAACACACTCGACGTGGACCTTTACCTTCGCATCGCCCCGGAGCTTTACCTGAAACGCCTGATCGTCGGCGGCCTCGACCGCGTGTATGAGATCAACCGCAATTTCCGCAACGAGGGCATCTCCACCGCGCACAACCCTGAATTTACGATGCTGGAGTTTTACCAGGCTTATAGCGACTACCACGACCTGATGGCCCTGAGCGAGGAACTGTTCGCGCAACTCGCGAAAGAAGTGACGGGTTCCACAGTCGTGCGATACGGCGAATACGAAGTCGACTTCGCGAGCTTCGAGCGCATCTCGATGCGCGAAGCGGTGTGCCGCTATTGGCCGTCCGGTGCCGTTCCCCCTCCGACCGCAATGGAATTGGCCACGCCAGGGGGACCGCGCGCGATTGCGGAACGCTATAACGTCTTCGTGCAGACTCATAACCGCGAGCCGCTCAATTTAGCCGGCCAGACCGACGGTGAACTCACTGGCCTCCTGTTTGAAACTGTGGCCGAATCGCAGTTGATTCAACCCACCATCTTGTACGATTTCCCGACCGACATTTCGCCGCTATCGAAATGCCGCAAGGACGATCCGTCGCTCGTCGAGCGGTTCGAGATCTATGTCGCGGGCATGGAGATCGGCAACGCCTTCTCCGAGCTGAACGATCCTGCCGAGCAGGAGCGCCGCTTCCGGCAACAAGTCGAAAAGGGCGGCGAGGAGGTGCCACGCGAGGTGGACATGGATTATGTCCGCGCGCTGGCCCACGGCATGCCGCCGACCGCGGGCGAAGGCATCGGCATTGACCGGCTCGCGATGCTGTTCACCGATTCCCACTCCATCCGCGAAGTCATCTTGTTCCCGCTGCTCCGGCCCGAGGCTTCGAGTGAAGCGGCCGCGGAGGCAGCATCGAATTCCACCGAACATTCCACCAAACAGGGTTCGGGCGGCCAAAAATGAGGTTTGCCTGGCTGGTCGCGCGCCGGTACCTGCGTTCCCCGTATAAGCCCGCGGTACTGCGGCTAGTGACGCTTTTTTCGGTCATCGGCATCGCCGCCGGTGTGGCCACGCTGGTGATTGCCCTGGCCATGAATACCGGCTTTCGCCGGACAATCCAGGACCGCCTGCTCGGTGTATCCGCGCACGTCAATCTCACGCGGCCCGGCGCCGAAGGGATCGCGGACTATCGCGCGCTTGCCGAACGGCTAAGCCACATCGATGGCGTGCGCAGCGTGTCTCCGGCAATTTATCTGACGGTGCTGCTTTCCGGGAGCGGCCACGCGCGGGGCGTGGTCATCAAGGGGATCGACCCGGAACTCGAGCGCCGCACCGATGAAGCCCTGCGCCGCATTGTTTCCGGCGCGGCCGATTTCGCACCGGATGCCGACGGATTCGACTCGATTGTCGTCGGGCGCTTGATGGCGGAAGAGCTCAACATCCACACCGGCGATTACGTCACGCTGACCAGCCCCGAGGGCCGGCTCACGCCCTACGGAATGGTTCCGCGCTCACGCCGTTTCCATGTCGCCGGCGTATTCGATTCCGGCTTCTACGATTACGACGCCAACTGGGCCTTCGCCACGCTGGCCGCGACGCAAACTCTGGCCGGCGTCGGCGACGTGGCGAGTGTCCTCGAGTTCCGCATACAAGACGTTGACCGTGCCGCGGATGCAGCGCGCGCCGTTTCCGCCGCCGCCGGCCCGGGCCTCGCGACGACAACGTGGCAGGACGAAAATCGGGCGTTGTTCCGCGCGCTGCACCTGGAAAAGCTTGTGACGGCACTGTTCATCGGCCTGATCACGTTCGTTGCTGGCCTGAACATCCTGGTCGTGCTGGCCATGACGGTAACCGATCGCGCCCGCGACATCGCCGTCCTGATGTCGCTCGGCTCCTACCGCAATCAGGTTCGCAATATTTTTGTGCTGCAAGGCCTCACGGTGGGAGTGGTCGGCACGGTCACGGGACTTGTGGCTGGATACTCGATCTCCTGGGCCGCAAGCGCCTACCGCCTGATCCCCCTCGACCCACAAGTCTATTCCGTGCCATTCGTCCCATTTCAAGCGAACGCGCTCGATGCCGTGTGGATCGCCGCCGCCGCCCTCGCCATCAGTGTCGCCGCCACGTTGATCCCCGCGCGCGCCGCCTCCCGCATCCTCCCCGTCGATATTCTTCGTTACGAGTAACGGTCCGGTCAGCGAACCTCGGACAGGTGGCGTATGTTGTATGACTAAGCTAAAACGCGCCTAAATGACGTGAATACGGAAAAACAGACGATTATTGTCCCGCGGACTTTACCATCGCCGTTTCTTTGGAAGGGCTTACTTGAGTTTGGGAGCCGCTCGCTATTCTATGATTGTCGTGGGCTTCCGCTGCTGTACTCTTCTGTCGTACCCGCCGCAAGCGAAGTACGCTGAGCGCGGCCATCTCAATCCTGTGTGGCCGGATATTTGCCACAGCCCAATCCTCGCCAATTCGATAGTGGACAGTTCCTAAGACAAGGAATGAATACGGCCCCTGAGGTCTTCCTGCCGCCTCGTAGAGATTCCCGGCGAGGCTCATAGATAGGGTTTCATGAGGTAGGACCGTCTGCCTGATTCTGTGCGCCGTTTGACCGGTCGCCAAGGCCGTCTGAAAATTTGTTTCAAGGTCAGTAATGACGAGCTTAGCTTCCTCGAGCCACACGGTTGCGCTGGAGCGGTTCGCGACCTGGAATTCCAATGATGCCCATCCCTTAAAGCTAGCGATGGGCACTGCCGGTCTAAGGTCAATCTGGATCGGTGATAAATTGTCCTTCTTGCGCCGCCGATATTGAAAAAGTATGGCGCCTAGGATGAGAATCGAGGCGCAAACGACAATTAAGGGAACCCAATACATCTGCTTGCCCCGGATTTAAGGTAACGGTATCTTAAGCAGGTAAATATAAATGATTTAGTGACTAGCGACAAGTTTAAATTATGCGGATGCTCTCAATCGAACAGCGTGGCACACTCTTCCAGCGACGGTGAATTTCAAGACGTCCTTCGCTCTTATCGACGGGCAATCACAGACCCGCAAGTCCACTCCGTGCCGTTCGTCCCATTTCAAGCGAACGCACTCGACGCCGTGTGGATCGCCGCCGCCCTCGCCATCAGCGTCGCCGCCACGTGGATCCCCGCGCGCGCCGCCTCCCGCATCCTTAAATTCGGGCGGGCTCCAAGTAGAGCCCGCACCCGTTTCCTGGCGGGCTCCAAGTAGAGCCCGCACCCTCCCCGTCGATATTCTTCGCTACGAGTTACAATTAATTCTTGTGGCAGCAGTATTTCGGTTGTAGAAGCGCGGAGCGATTGAGATGGCCCGTTTCAGAAATGCCCCAGCTCTTGAAAACCCCGCAGGGTAGGACACCCGAATCCCATGAGCCTCGACACAACGCTGCCCGGTAAACCGCCGCAATGGTATTATTCTATGGTGTTGTAGCGAACACTAAATTTTCTCCAATCGATCATTTAGTAGCAAAGGATGGCGCACCCGGCCGATTTCATTTGACAGGCATTCATATTGGGAGTGGCGCCTCATTCAAAGATTAAGATAAGATTGAGTGGGGTCTTCCAAGGCCATTTGGTCAACTGTAACAACGGCCAGGCAGATTCAATTCGTGGTAAGGCTGGTTTGGTAAAGATTAAGACACGGCGAAACGGAAGTTCTTGTGTGTCCGGAGGCCCTACTTCCAAAACCATTTCGTTGTATGCCTGAATTGGGCGCTACAAGATTGCACTAGGTGCTATGAGTTGGAATCTGTTCGTACCCTTATGAGGTGTCGCGTTGAGAAACCACTTTGCAAAGCTACAAATCACCTGTGTGATGGCAGGACTTCTGCTGAACTTACTCTGCCCGGCGCATCTTCTCTTCGCACAACAGCCCGCGCCTGGCGCAATTCGTCATGTCCTTCTAATTAGTGTCGACGGTATGCACGCCGTGGATCTCGCCAATTTTATCAAGTCAGAGCCAAATTCTGCTTTGGGTCGACTCAGTGCGATGGGCGTCACCTACACCCAGGCATCTATCGCCAAGCCTTCGAATTCTTTTACTGGGTTGCTGTCAATTCTGACGGGAGGCTCCCCCATTTCAACCGGCGTTTGGTATGAAGGATCGTACTCCCGCTCGCTTTCTCCCCCGGGCTCCAACTGCGCAACCCGGGGAACACTGGCGGTTTGGGGTGGCACGATTGACAAGGATCGAAAGGCGATCGACGGAGGAGGGATTGACCCCGCCAAACTTCCTCTTGACCCTAGCAAGGGTTGCACGCCGGTCTTTCCCCACAACTTTCTTCGCGTCAATACCATTTTCGAGGTCGTACATGACGCAGGGATGCGCACGGCGTGGTCTGATAAACATCCATCGTATGAAATGGTGAGCGGACCTTCGGGCAAAGGTGTCGACGACCTTTTCTTGCCCGAACTCGGTGCTACCTCCGCCAGCCGTAACCTTCAGGCCGCAGAAGCCTACGACGACATCAAGCTGCAAGCAGTCTTGAACCTGGTCGCAGGGAAAGATCATACCGGAGTCAAATCCGAGGCCACACCTGCGCTCTTCGGTGTAGCACTTCAGTACGTTAGTTTTGGGCAGAAACTCCCAAGCGGAGGCTATACGGACGCTGTTGGAACTCCCAGCGCGGCCCTAGCCAAGGCGCTAAAACACACCGATGAATCTATCGGGAAACTTGTGGAGGCTCTAAAGGCGCGAGGTTTGGCGGACTCAACACTTATAATTGTGACCGCCAAGCATGGTGAATCGCCCATCGATGTCACAAAGCGACGGATTATCCCGGACTCGATTCTTCCGAAAATCATCAAACAAGCTCACGGTGACGTCTTGGCACTGGCCTACCAGGATGGTGATCTTGCCTCCATCTGGCTCAAGGACCAGAGCCAAACGTACCAGGTGACGAAGACCCTCAGCATGCCTGAGAATGAGGCCGCTTTGGATATCCAGCAGATTCTTTCGGGGGAATCGCTGAAACTGATGTTCAACGACCCGCTTCAGGACGACCGCATTCCGGACATCGTTTTGATTCCCAATCTTGGCGGCATTTATACGGAGGAAGGCAGCGTGTTTATTGCCGAGCACGGTGGGTTCAACGATGATGATACCAATGTGGGCTTGCTCATAGCCAACCCGCGACTTTCCGCGCGAGTGATCAAGACTCCTGTCCAGACGACCCAGATTGCTCCAACGATTCTCAAAGCCCTGGGGTTGAATCCCAATGCGCTACAGGCGGTGAAAAAAGAGCAGACAACCGTGTTGCCCGGTCTGCTTGACGGCCTGGCGACCCGGGCAAAAAATTCTCACGCGCAAACACGGGCGGGACAAGAAAGACCCCCAGCGGGACGCCCGTAGATCGAACCACGGGACCTCTCGCAGTTGCATTATCTTTCCTCCTGCTCGGCGCTGGTGTCCTCGCGACACCACGTCGAGCGCTTACCATCCGGCGGGCTCCACGCCCCGGCCAGGCCGGGGCGTTCAGCGTAAAAGTAGAGCCGCACCCGAAATGAGCATGCGGGGATCACCGCCGGAATGTCTCCTGCGTTCGGGAATTTGGCTCCCCATTTTCACTTCACGGGACGCTGTGTATCGAAATGCACAGGCGTGAAGTTTCCTGTGCTTTTGTAGGCAGTTATGGCGTATAGGTTGCTCTCTATACTGGTGTAAGCGTTGCCGGCGTGAAAACTGCGTCCAGAGGCCGCAGGGGGTCATCCGGCTCATGCTACAATGGCCGCTGTATCAATGACTTGGGAACCATAGCGGCAAGAGCAAAAATGGGTCAATTTTTCCACAGGTATTCACAGGGCAATAATGTGAAACGAATTGTCCCGAGGAGTTCCCAATCTCTGGTTGGCACACATCAACACAAACGGCCCGGAGAAGACGGCATCTAAATTACTGTGACGGAATTGCGGTCCTAGGATGCGGCCGAAATTAAGTGGGACAGATCGAAATTGAGAAATGCAGTGAAAAATATGCCGGCACAGGCGACAGCAACGGCGACACACACACGTGAAGGCGCCGATGTGCGCACGGGCGTGTTGATCGAGGCGCGTGACCTTCGCAAGACCTACGCTGCCGGCGCGTCCGAAATCACTGTGTTGTCCGGCGTGAACGTGCGCGTCGAAGCAGGGGAATTGATTGCGGTGGTTGGCGCTTCTGGAGCCGGTAAAAGTACGCTGCTTCACCTGCTGGCTGCGCTAGACATGCCGACGAGCGGTACAGTATACTTCGAACAGAAAGCGATAGATTCGTTTCGGGAAAGCGAGCTTGCGGATTATCGCAATCGCTCGATTGGTTTTGTATGGCAGCGGCACCACCTTCTGGCTGATTTCACCGCGGCCGAAAATGTGGCGATGCCTCTGCTGATGCGCGGCGCAGGGTACAGAGAGGCGCTCGAGACCTCCGCGCGCTGGCTCAGGGAAGTCGGCCTGGAAGCGCGTGCAAGACAGCGTGCGGGGGAGTTGTCCGGAGGGGAGCAGCAGCGCGTGGCGATAGCTCGCGCGCTGGTGCAGCAACCGGCCTTGTTGCTGGCCGATGAACCCACCGGAGATCTGGACGAGCGAAACGCAATTGCAATCTTCGAGTTGATGCAGCGATTGCATCGCGAGCACCGGCTCACCTCCATCCTGGCGACGCACAACACAGTTCTGGCGGGGCGCGCGGATCGCGTGCTGCAGTTAGAGCACGGATTGCTCCTGCCGGTTGGGGAGAGACCAAGACCCTGAAGTTTGCACTTAGGGAGAAACGAGTGACCCGTGTTTGAACGCTACACAGAGAAGGCACGCCGCGTCATATTTTTTGCGCGCTACGAGGCCAGCCAGTATGGATCCCCGTACATCGAGACGGAACATTTGCTGCTCGGCCTGATGCGCGAGGATAAGGCTCTGGCCAACCGCTTTCTCCGTTCTCACGGCTCCATCGAGTCCATCCGCAAGGAGATCGAACAGCGCATCACGATCCGCGAGCGCATTTCCACGTCGGTCGAGGTGCCCCTCAGCCAGGAATCGAAGCGCATCCTGAACTACGCCACGGAAGAGGCGGAGCGTCTCGGACACAAACACGTTGGCACCGAACACCTGCTGCTCGGCATCCTTCGCGAGGAAAAGTGTTTTGGCGCGGAAATTCTGCAGGAGCGCGGTCTGCGGCTTTCCACGCTCCGCGAGGAACTGGCGCGTAGCGCGGGCGAAAAAGCTCCCGCCTCGCGTCCCAAAGAGACTTCGTTGCTTGCGGAGTTCAGCCGCGATCTCACGCAAGCCGCACTCGAAGGCCAGCTCGATCCGCTCGTCGGCCGCGAAGGCGAAGTTGAACGCGTCATCCAGATTCTCTGCCGCCGCACGAAGAACAATCCTGTGCTGATCGGCGAGCCCGGCGTCGGCAAGACGGCAATCGTCGAAGGCCTGGCGCAGCGAATTTCCGATAGCGATGTGCCCCCGTTTCTCGCCGACAAGCGAATCCTGTCTCTCGATCTCTCGCTGATCGTGGCCGGCACGAAGTACCGCGGCCAGTTCGAGGAACGCCTGAAAACGATCATGAAGGAGTTGATGGAGAGCCAGAACTCCATTGTCTTTATCGACGAGCTTCATACTTTAGTGGGCGCCGGCTCGGCCGAAGGTTCGCTCGACGCCGCCAACATTCTGAAGCCTGCGCTCTCTCGCGGCGAAATTCAGTGCATCGGAGCGACCACGCCGGGCGAATACCGCAAGTCGGTGGAGAAAGACCGTTCACTCGAGCGCCGCTTCCAGTCCGTCAAAGTGGGCGCGCCTTCCGAGGATGAAGCCATTCAGGTCCTCGAAGGTGTGCGCGAGCGCTATGAAAAATTTCATGCGGTCAGCTACACCGACGAAGCCATCCGCTATGCGGTCTATCTCTCCAGCCGGTACATTCCGGACCGCTTCCTGCCGGACAAGGCCATCGACCTGATCGATGAGGCGGGCGCGCGCGTCAAGCTCCGCCAGGCCATGCTGCCGGAAGAAGTGGCCGAGGTGCAGAAGCGCGTGAAGTTCATCACGCACCGGATGGAAACAGCCATCGCGAATCATGAATTCGAGAAGGCTCGCTTCTACTCCGAGGAAGAGCGCAAGGAAAAAGAGAATCTGCGGATAGTGCGCGAGCGGCTGAAGCTCGACGACACCAACACCGGAATCGTCACGCGCGAGGACATCGAGGAAGTGGTGGCGCGCTGGACCGGCATCGCCGTCACTTCCATCAAGGAAGACGAACAACAGAAACTGCTGCGCATAGAAATGGAGTTGCATAAGCGCGTCATCAGCCAGGAAAAGGCGATTACCGCGCTGGCGCGCGCCATCCGTCGCAGCCGTGCGGGACTGAAGGCGCCGGGGCGGCCCGTCGGCTGCTTCCTGTTCCTGGGCCCGACCGGAGTCGGCAAAACGGAAGTTGCGCGGCGCTTGGCGGAATTTCTGTTCGGCAGCGAGAAGTCGCTGGTGCGTTTCGACATGTCCGAGTACATGGAAAAACATTCCGTGTCGAAGCTGATCGGCGCACCTCCAGGATATGTAGGCTACGAGGAAGGCGGCCAGCTGACCGAGCGCGTTCGGCGCACGCCGTACTCAGTGATTCTGCTCGATGAAATCGAAAAGGCGCACCCGGATGTGTACAATATCCTGCTGCAGGTCTTTGAAGACGGCCAGCTGACCGACGGCCTCGGCAACACCGTGGACTTCCGCAATACGATTCTGATCATGACTTCGAACCTCGGTGCGCGCCATCTCCAGAAACGTTCCACGCTGGGATTCCAAGCCGCCCCCGAAGAAGGCAGTGCGAAGAGCCTCGATGAACTCGTGCTCAGCGAGGTGAAGCGCGTATTTAATCCGGAATTCCTGAATCGATTGGATGAGATTATCCTGTTCAACCCGTTGGGTGAAGAAGAACTGCTCCGCATCATCGATTTGCTGGTCGGCCAGATCAACGACACTTTGATCCACCGCCAGGTGCAGATTGTTTTGACGCCGGAAGCGCGCCAGTGGATCCTCGAGAAAACGTGCGGGGATCGCAACTACGGTGCGCGGCCGCTGCGTCGGGCATTGCAAAAGTACGTCGAAGATCCGTTGTCGGAAGCGCTGATTCAGGGGGGCCTGCAGCGGCCGGCGACGCTGGAAGTCTACGTCTCAACTGACGGGCTCGGCTTCCGACCGGTGGTCGAAGCAACCCCGGTATCCCACTAGCGAATCCTACGCGCGCAGGCCGGACTCACCTGAGTCCGGCGGGGGAGCGTACAATTTTGTTTCGGGGGAAGCGGCCTTGACTTGTTCTCTGGCCGCGAGAAAGCATCCTTGTCTTTTGTTCGTCCCGCGCGCGAGTGTGGTGTGCTTCCTCGCGATCGCCTCTGCATGCCTGGCGCTTCCGAACCGGGCATTCCCCGCTTC
Source organism: Terriglobia bacterium (assembly GCA_041488495.1). Lineage (GTDB taxonomy): Bacteria > Acidobacteriota > Terriglobia > Acidiferrales > UBA7541 > Palsa-360. Next base: position 154,002 of record JBGPPL010000004.1, on the reverse strand, counting down.
CAGGCCGCAGCAGCCACAGGCGCCCGCAGCAACTTCCCGGGAAACGACCGTCATCGAGCGCATCGACTTCCAGGGAAATCGGAGGATTCGCCGCGAGACACTTCAGGCCCGCATCTTTTCTCGTGCCGGCGACGCGCTGAACGAGGACGCGCTTCGCCGCGATTTCCATGCGCTGTGGAATACGCAGTTTTTTGAGGACATCCGGCTCGAGATTCAGGACACCCCCGACAAGCCCAACTCGAAGATTGTCATTTTCTTCGTCACGGAGCGACCGATTATCCGGCGCATCGAATACAAGGGGAACAAGTCAGTTTCCGAATCCGACATCCTGGACCGGTTCAAAGACCGGAAAGTTGGCTTGTCGATCGAAAGCCAGTTCGACCCCACGCGGATTAAGAAAGCGGAGGTTGTCCTGAAAGAGCTGCTGGCCGAGCATGGCCGGCAATTCGCCATAGTCAAGCCCACCTATGAACGGATCCCCGGCACGAACGCAGTAAAGCTCACCTTCAACATCATCGAAGGCGCCAAAGTGAAGGTCGGCAAGATCGTCATCCAGGGCAACACGGCGTTCTCGAGCCGCCGCATCATCCGCACAATGCGCAATTCGCGCCCGATCGGAATTCCAATCAGTTTTTTGGGGGTTATTCCGGTGATGTCCAAGACTTTCGACCGGCCGAAACTGAATGAAGATCTCGAGATCGGCATCCGCGGCCTGTACCAGGACAACGGGTATTTCAAGGTGCTCGTGAAAGATCCCGTTATTCAGAACGTCGACGTGGACCGCGCCGGCGTGCCCGGGCCTATTCCCATACCCATAGTGGGCGCGAAGCACGGCAAGGCCACCAACATCACCATTCCCATCGAAGAAGGCGAACGCTACCACATGGGAACGCTGCACGTTCGCAGCGCGGACCCGGACAAGGGACTTTCGCTCAAGACAGATTTTCTGGAATCAATTTTCCCGATCAAGAAGGGCGAAATCTTCAGCGTGGCAAAGGTCCGCAAGGCGATCCAGGACTACACGAAACTTTACGGCAATTACGGTTTCATCGACTTTACCGCCGTTCCGGACACGGATGTTCACGACGATACCAAGACCATTGATCTGACGTTTGCCTTCGATGAGCAAAAGCAATTCTTCGTCCGGCGGATCGAGTTCAGCGGCAACACGGGCACGCGCGATAGGGTGATTCGCCGCGAACTGCTGCTCAGCGAAGGCGACATGTTCCGGAACAACTTGTGGGAACTCAGCCTCCTCCGTCTCAACCAGCTCGATTATTTCGAGCCCGTCAAGCCTGATAACGCCGAGATCAAGCGCAACGTCAAGCAAGGCACGGTGGACATTCTCCTCAAGCTCAAGGAAAAGGGGAAGCAGTCCATCAGTTTGACGGGCGGCGTCAGCGGCCTCGCTGGCAGCTATATCGGCCTGACCTATCAGACCAATAATTTCCTGGGGCTCGGCGAAACGCTCACCCTTTCCGCCAACATTGGCGACCTGCAGCGCAACATTTCGTTCGGCTTCACCGAACCCTACCTGTTCGATCGGCCGATCAGCACCGGCTTCACGGTCTTTACGAGCCGTTACAGCTTCGATCAGGCACGGCAAACCTCGCTGGCGTTGGGGCAGCAGGTGCAGCTCAATCCCAACACGGTTCAGAACTACACACAAAACAGCGATGGCTTCACACTTTTCGCGAGCTATCCCATACGCCATCTCGGCTTTACCCGTGTGGGCCTCACCTACGGCTTGACGAGCACGAACATCAAGTCGCTGAGCACCGCCGCAACGGCGCTGTTTAGTGTGCTGCAGTTCCAGTCGCTTGCGGGCCCTTCGTCGCTGTCGGGGATTCATTCCAGCCGCGTTGTTCCGAGCTTGACATACAACACCGTAGGGGACAATCCGGCGAATCCGACCCACGGAAAGAGCCTCTTCACTTCCTTCGCTCTCGAGGGCGGACCGATCGGCGGCAACGTCAACAGCATCACTGACATTACCGAATTTAAGTATTTTCGGCCGCATTATCATAAGCGCAATGTGATCGCGATGCGCTTCCTGGGGGCGTTCACGACGGGATTCAGCGGCAAGGTCGTCGCGCCATACAGCCGGTTCTACCTGGGCGGTGAAACTGATTTGCGCGGGTTTGACACTCGCACCGTTTCTCCCGTCGTCTTTATTCCGACGCTCACGGCGACTTCAATCTCTTACTCGAATCCGTTTGTTCTCGATGGGAACGGAAATCCGACTACCGGTGCGGTCAGGGTCCCCACGCTGGCTTATCAAACTTCATTTCCGGGAGGAGACACGGAAGGCGTAGCAAATTTCGAGTATCGCATTCCCGTCGCTCCGCATGTGAGCGCTTCGCTGTTTGCCGATATTGGCGCGACGGGAGCGCTTCGCCATGATCAGTTGCAGCTCAATTCTGCCGATCTGGCCTCGCTCCAACAGCAATTCGCGAGCACGACCGCGATAAGCGCCACGCTTCCGTTTCAGCCCGGCACAAATTTCAAACTTCGCAGTACGGCAGGTGTCGAGGTTGTGGTGCAACTGCCCATTGTGCAAGCACCTTTCCGGATTTATTGGGGGTACAACTTAAACCGGATGGCGCAGGTCATTACTGCACCGCAGACCAGGTTTCCGGGAGATCCGAATAATCCTAATGATCCCAATTGGGCCCCCTATAAGGCAGGGATCCCATCGCAGGTGTGGGAGTCTCAAGTGATGCCCTCGATCGTGAACCAATTCAACAACCCACAACGGACCAATTTTTTCGATCCAGTACGCACGTTCCGGTTTACCGTGAGCCGGACATTCTAAGCGCGCGGGTAGGACATGAGATGGCGGGAACAATTTGATGCGGAGACGAAACGCGGACCGATGGAAGATCGAATGTCGAGTTTTCTTGGGAGGACTGGAATGAGGCGGTGGAAGTTCTGTACATTACTCATGCTCACGCTGGCACTCGGCACCCTCGGCTGCCATGGAGGAGGCAGCTCCTCTTCCATTGCCTTGCAGATTTCTCCTTCAGCCGTCAGCGTCATTACCAATACGACCCAGCAATTCGCCTCCTTGGTCACCGGAACCACCGACACGGTCGTGACGTGGACCGTGACCTGCCCGACTGGCGTAACCGCTCCGGCATGCGGAACCATCGATTCGAACGGCCTGTACACGGCGCCAAAAACTGTCCCTACTACGACGACGAATGGAACTACTACCATTACTCCCACAGCCACAATCACAGGGACCGCGCACGCGGATGCGAGTAAGACGGCCACTGCCACGGTCACGATCATCTCGGGCATCCGCATAACGATTACACCGGCCAATGCGACCATCGGCACCGGCGAGACGTTTAACTTTGTCGCCAACGTCAGCAACCCCGGATGCAACCAGTCTGTCGCTGGCAACACATGCTTGAACGTCACGTGGTCGGTTCCCACGACGGCTGGCGTCGGCTCGATTGACGCCAACGGCGTGTACACCGCACCGGGCACGGCTCCCTCCCCAAGTACCGTCACGATCACAGCGACATCTGCCGTTGACACAGCGATTACCGCTACAGCATCGATAACGGTAGTGACAGCTTCTGATCCAACTCTGACTTCCGTCAGCCCGAAAACCGCGGCGCGGGGTTCGCTATTTCAGGACATCTACATTACCGGCACGAATTTCATTTCCACGAACAACGTGTTCGTCAATGGCGCACAAGTAGATCCCCTATTGGTTGCTGACGTTTCGAGTTCAGTGATCCGCGCGCGCATTCAAGACACCACTCTGGCCGCTCCCGCTCTGGGCGTACTCCAAGTCAGCGTCTCGCGACAGAGCGGTAAACCCCAGGATTGCGCACCCGACATTACGCAATGCCAGGTCGTGCTGATTGGTGTGCGGCCTGCCGTCGTGGGCTCTTCGCCGGACAGCATCCCCCAAGGCACCGCCGGCTCGCTCAGCTTCAACATCAATGGCGGCTTCTTTGGCACGGCCGGCAACCCTGCCGTAAACGCTGCGTACGATGGTCAGCCCCGCCTGGCACAAGTCAGTCCGTCTCCGAATAGCACGCGACAGCTCTCGGTGATTATCGGCGGCACCTCCAATCCGGGCGACTTCGGTACGTCAGGACTTCATCAAATCGCGATAGGCAGCAACGCCGACCCCGCGAAACTCGCCGTTACCAATATCGCCGTCCAACCAGACGTCGCCAGCAATCCCCCAACGCCAGTCCCCCCATCGCCGGTCGCGGTGGGGACAGGACCCAGCGATGTCGCAATCAACCCGGCCACGGGCATGGCGGTGGTCGCCAATACCGGCTCAAACGACGTCACCTTGATTGACTTGGCCGCCTCGGCCCCCACGGTGATCGCAGCATCTATCTGCACAGCGGCCGTTGGTGCGGGCCTACCTTGCCCATCCTCCGGTCCCAAGAGCGTTGCCGTGGCGCATGTAGGCATCACGAATCAAAATATCGCGCTGGTGGCGAATACCGCTTCAAAGACGATTGCCGCCGTCGATCTGGACGCCAGGGCCGTGACCTGGGTGTCTCCGCCACTCCAAGATTCTCCCGTTGCTGTGGGAATAAACCCGGTCACCGGACGCGCCCTCGTAGCCATGAATACTAAAAACTATGGATTGCTGGTCGACCTCACGCAAACGCCTCCAGCCATTCTCGGCACAGTTTCGATCAGTACAGGCCCGAACTCTCACATTGCCGTTGAGCCACACCTGAACTGGGCCATTGCAACGCCGGGCGGGACCGGCTCTCTGAGCATCGTGGATCTAAACCGCCAGACGACCAACAACATCACGAGCGTATCCCGGAGCGCAGGCACTGTTACCGTGACAGTCCAGCCATCAACCGCATCGGTTCCGCAATCGCCCCTGGCAGTCCAACTCGGAGATGCCGTTCAGATCCAAGGGATTTCGGACAACAGCTTCAACGGCATCTACACCGTGACTTCTGTGGGACCCGGAAATTCACAATTTGGCTATTCACAGCTGAATGCCCCGATTCCTCCTGATAAGACCACCTTCACTACCGCGGGAACGGTGAACTATGCAGCACCCATCGCGACGCTCGCTCCTACTACCATCTTAACCCAGGGGATCGGCATCAACCCGGAAACGCAACAGGCAATCTTGCTCGATCCCAATCCCAATGCATCGACCAGCGGCGTTTCGTTTTTCAGTCTGCTGGATCAGTCCATTTCTTCGGTGACTCTGACACGAACAAATGGCGCGCGGGAAACGGGATCAATCGCAGGAGCGTTTAATCCGCTCACCAACACTGCGTACATCGTGAATCCCAACACCAATTCGCTTTCCGTAATCGATCCGGCTCAACTCAGGCGCCTGCCAACGGTGACCACCGTGTTTCCCACAGGGCACGACCCCGTGGCCGTGGCGGTCGACCCAGCTTCGAATAGGGCGATCGTTGTGAATCAAACTGACAACAACGTTTCGATTTTCTCGCTGGGTAGCAGTAGCAGCGTCCAACAGGTCGCCATCACCGAAACAAGTCCCAAGACATTTGTGACGAACTCGACGCTTTCGACCGTTCCAGCGCCGGCCGCGCAGACGTTAACTGTGATTGGGAAGGGCTTCACCAGCAATTCCCAAGTTCGCTTGGACGGCATTACCCTCCCCACGAGCTTGGTGAACCCCGCCAGTGACCGCCAATTGGTGGCCACGGTGCCTCCGTCACTCCTCATGAATGCGCGCCGTTTCGCCGTTGACGTGCAGAATCCTACCGGACCACCTTCCAACGCGTCCGATTTCGCGGTAATCCAAAGTGTAGATGTCTCCGCCGGGACCGGATGCTCGGCAGCTCCGAATCCCGCGGGTGTGGCCATCGATGCGCAACAAAACATTGCCGTGGTCAGCCTGGCCGGCTGCAATACAGTGGCGCTGATCAATCTTTCGAACGGCACCGGCCAAACGGTCGCCGTGGGCTCGAATCCTCTTGGTGTTGCCGTTATCCCGCGCCTGCACAAAGCCGTCGTGGCGAACAACGGGAGCGGAAACGCTTCCGTGGTAGATGAGCTGGGGGCGTCGGTCACCAACACAGTTACAACGGGCTCGGGCTCCGCGGGTGTCGCAGCCGACCAGGACACCGGAGAAGCCGCCGTTGCCAATAGCGTGGCCAACACCGTCACGGTGCTGAATGTCTCGACGGGCGGCACCAGCAGTATCTCGACGGGCAGCCGGCCGATCGCCGTTGCCTTCAACTACCAGACCCATCAAATTGCCATGGCCGCATCCGGTAGCAATTCGGTGGGTGTGACCGGCGGTTCGGGCAGCACGATCAGCACAAGCTTCAACGTTAGCCTGCCCACGTCGTTGTTGTACGATCCGTCACCAAATGACTGCGGTGCTTCCAATACTGCTGGATGTTTTCTTGCGGCCTCGAGCACAGGTAACGTGGTCGATGTCCTTGACCCGATCACCCAGCAGCAATTTGCTTTTCGCGTTGGTATCAATCCCACGGCGATCGCGTACAACTACCTGACGAGCACCCTGATCAGCACCAATACGGGCAGCCACACCGTGACGGTTGTCGATTTCCTCGACCGCCGGATCCGCGCCGTGTTGAGCCTGCCGGCACCGCCGCCGAATTCAACCCTCGCTCTGACCGGAACGTTGCAGTTCGCCGTGGATATACATCCGCTGACGAACCTTGCGGTCATTGCGGACACGGCGAACGGACGCGTGCTTTTCGTTCCGGTGCCTCGCTGAGTTTCTGCTGGCCGCCTGGGAGTCGGCGGAAATCGGACATGCCTCCAGCCAACTCCGGAGCTGTTCCGACGCATCGGTAACGGGTAAGTGGACGGGGATTCAGGGCGCAGACCCGGCCAGGGCGGGTCCGAGCATTTGTGATTGACGCCCGCGAAATTAGGCCGCTATAATTTGCAATTTGTGATTTTCGTTTGAGAGCATAAGGAGCGAGGATGAAGGTCAATTTACGTTCCAAAGGAACTTTGGCTGCGCTGGCCGTTATTTTCCTGGCGCCGCTTGCCGGGATCAGGGCACAGGCTACAGGCGGTGCCGCAGCATCGGCTCCGGCAAAGATAGCTGTACTCAATGTCCGGAACGCCATTGTTGCCACGGCAGAGGGAAAGCAGGCGCAGGCGCAGTTGCAATCGCAATTTGCCCCGAAGCAAAATGAACTGCAGAGCACGCAAAAGCAGATCGAGGACCTCCAGCGCCGCCTAAACGAAGGCGCCCGCACGCTCAGCGACGATGAAAAGGGAAAGCTGCAGCGTCAGGGCGAACTCCTTACCCGGCGGCTACAGCGCGACAACGATGGTTTGACGGAGGAATTGAACGCCGCACAGGGCGAAATCGTTGATGCGATTGGCCGCAAGATGCTCGATGTCCTGGATCGCTACGCCCGCGAGAACGGTTACGCGGTCGTGTTCGACACCTCCGCGCAAGGCAGCCCGGTCGTCTATGGGTCGTCTCAAGCGGATATCACGCAGGACGTCGTGCGGCTCTACGACCAGGCTTATCCGGTGAAGGGCGGCGGCGCTCCGGCGGCATCGGCTCCAGCTCCGGCGCCGAGGCCTGCTACACCCGCTCCGGCTAAGAAGCCCACTCCGTAACGCATTCGTAGTTAAGGAATGAAGTGCTCCGCCAGGGGCTGCCGTTGCGCGGCCCCCTGGTCTCTCTTCAGGCGCCTTGCGGATCAGTGCGTCTGTTTTTCCGGGTGTTGAAGCTTCCGCTGCTTGCATTTGAAGCAACGGCTGACTATACTCTAACTGCCTAAGCCGGACGCAATTTTTAGTGGGCGAGAGCCCACTTTTTTGTTGGGCGCGAACCGGAGCGCCGGGGGCCGAGCCATCCCCGGTCGCCGAACCAATTCTGGGGACAGCGGGAAGGCGGAGATGGATCTGGAGCGCATCCGCGAAGCCGCCGAGCGCGTGGCGCGCTCGCTGGGCATAGAGGTGGTCGACGTCGAATGGAAGGTTGGCAAGCAGCGCTTCCTGCGGGTCTATATTGACAAGCCCGAAGGGATCAGCCACAAGGATTGCGAGGCCGTCAGCAATCAGTTCAGCGTGATCCTGGACGTGGAAGATCTGGTTCCCGGACCGCATTATATTCTTGAGGTCAGCTCGCCCGGGCTTGACCGCAAGCTGACCAAACCGGCTGAGTTTGAGCGGTTCGCCGGGCGGCTGGCGCGAATCTCGACGACCGAACCGGTAGAGAATCAGAAATTTTTCGAGGGCCGTTTGGCGGGAGTCGCCGACGGCAAGGTGCAGATCGAAGTGAAGGGCCGGGTGATTGCCGTGCCGATGGAAGGAATTCGCAAGGCGAACCTGGTTGTGGAATTTTAAGGTGAGAAACTATGGCCAATCTGCTGTACCAGACGATTGAGCAGATCAGCCGGGAAAAGCACATTGAACCGGAAGTGATCATTGCGGCGATCGAAGACGCGATGGTCGTTGCCGCGCGGAAGTTCTACAAGACCGAGGAAGACCTCCGCGCCAAGTTCAATCCAGAATCCGGCCAGGTCGACGTGTACGCAGTCCGTCCAGTGGTCGAGGAAGTCACCGACCCCAAAAAGGAATTCACGCTGGCAGAAGCGAAGAGGATCGACCCCAACGCAGAAGTGGGCAGCGAGGTCGTAATTCCGAAGCCGACCGACGTGCTCGGCCGCATCGCGGCACAAACAGCCAAGCAGGTCATCATGCAGAAGGTGCGCGAGGCGGAACGCGACACCATCTACAACGAATACAACGGCCGCGTTGGCGAATTAGTGAACTGCGTCGTCAAGCGCACCGAAGGTCCGGACGTGATCGTCGATTTGGGACGCGCCGAAGCGCGCATGCCCAAGCGTGAGCAATCGCGCCTGGAAACATACAATATCGGCGACCGTCTCCGCGTGGTCATCCGCGCGGTGGATCGCTCGGCCAAGGGCCCGCAGGTGATCGTCTCCCGCGCCGATCCCATCCTCGTGCAACGCCTCTTTGAGATGGAAGTCCCGGAGATTTACGACGGCACCGTGCAGATCCGTGCGGCCGCGCGAGAAGCCGGCGAGCGCCCCAAGATCGCGGTACAGAGCCGCGACAAGGACGTGGATCCGGTGGGCGCGTGCGTGGGCATGAAGGGTATGCGTGTGCAATCGATCATTCGCGAGCTGCGTGGCGAGAAGATTGACATTATCCCGTACTCCGAAGATACCGTCACTTTCGCGCAGAAGGCGCTTTCCCCGGCCAAAGTCACGCGCGTCCAGATCATTGACCCCGAAACGCATCATCTCGAAATTATCGTCGAGGACACACAGCTCTCTCTGGCCATCGGCAAAAAGGGCCAGAACGTGCGTCTGGCCAGCAAGCTGATCGGCTGGAATGTGGACATCAAGAGCGAGGAAGAGAAGCGTCAGGAGATCGAAGCGCAGATGGCTGCTCTGACCGCGCCCGGCACGCCGCTCTCCGAGCTCAAGGGCGTCGGGCCAAAGACGATCGAGCGCATCGAAACCCACGGAGTGAGCACCATCGAAAAACTCGCCGACATGACTCCCGAGCAGCTCACGGAAATTCCGGGAATTGGCGAAAAAATGGTCGAGAAAATCCAGTTGGCAGTGGCCGCCTATTTCCAATCGCTTGAGAATCTCCCGGCAGAAACGGAATCTCTCGAGACGCTTGCGGAGCAAGAGACCGCGGAAGGCGTTGTGGAAGAAACGCAGGCTGCCGAAGAAGCCGTCGAGGCCGCGGACGTCGCCGCCGAAGAGATCGAAACCCCGACGGAAGCGGAAGAAATCGTTGCTGCTGCCGCAGCGGCGGAAGGCGAAACCGGGAACGCCGAATCCGGTAATTCCCCCGATTCTGCGGGAACGCCGGAAGAGAGTGGCAAGGAGTAGTCCCGGAGGGCAATGACCGAGCCGAATCAAATCCGCATCAACGAATTGGCGCGCGAACTCGAGGTGAAGGCGAAAGCGATCATCGACTTTTTGCCCGAGGCCGGCGTTACAGAGAAAAAGACGCATTCGAGTTCGATTGAAGTCGCCGCAGCTGAAAAGGTGCGCAAGCACTTTCGCGATGCAGCCGAGGCGGAAGCCGCAGCCGAGGAAAAGGCCGCAGCGGAAAAGACAGCGAAAGAAGCCGCCGCCAAAGCAGCTCGCATGAAGCCTGCCGCGGTGGCGGGTCCGCCAGCGCCTCATGTTGTCGCTGCTCCTCACGCTCCTGCCGTATCCGAGTCCGCTCCTCCGGCGGCGCCCGCCCCAGTCGCAGTCGCGGTGAAACCTGCTGCGCCCGCAGTCGTTGCTGCAAAGCCCGTTTCTACTCCACCGCCTGTTCCCGTAAAACCGGCATCAGCGCCACATGCAGCGCCGGCCAAACCGGCCGCCCGGCCCGCGGTGATGAAGCCGGCTACAGCGCCGCCAGCTACATCTGCGCGGCACGCGACTTCCCCTGCGGTGACAGCAAAACCAGGCGCAACTGCGCGCCCAGCTCCTCCGGCGAAGTCTGCTCCCAAACCGAATTGGAATCCTCTGCCGCCCGGCGCGCGTGTGAATCCTCCCGCGCCCATACGTCCCACGGCCACCGCGCGACCCGGCGCTCCACGCCGCACGGGACAACCAGTTCCGGTGCGTCCCGGACAGCCGATGCCAGCACGCCCCGGTGGTCCGCGTCCGGGGGGACGGCCCGCTCCCTCGTTGCCTTCGGACAAGATGCCTTCAAAGGCGGAGCCCGGCAAACCAATCTATGAGCGCAAACCTGCAGCGCGCGCCCGGCCCACGATGGAGAAGCGCTTCGAGGAAGGCGAACGCAAGCTGCATCCAGTCCGCGCCCGAGTGGGTCCTGGCGAGAGACGCACCGCGCATATTGAGCGCGCACCCGCGCCGCCTCCGCGCGAGCCCCGTGAAATTACGATCACCGAAGGGGTAACAGTCCGCGATCTTGCGGAAAAACTCGATGTCCGCGCCAAGGAAGTGCTGAAGATTTTACTGGATCGCGGCATCTTCGCCAGCATCAACCAGGCACTCGACACGGCGACGGCTACCAGCCTTGCGGAAGCATTCAATGGCACCGTCAAGGTGCTTACGTTCGAAGAAGACGTCGTCCGGGAAGTCGCCAGGGAAGAAAAACCGGAAAATCTCGAGCCGCGCCCGCCCGTGGTGACCGTGATGGGCCACGTCGATCACGGCAAGACCAGCCTGCTCGATGCGATCCGCGAAACCGAAGTCGCCGCGGGAGAGGCTGGAGGCATCACCCAGCATATCGGCGCCTCTGTCGTTCACATCGACGGCCGCAAAGTTGTCTTCGTGGACACGCCGGGCCACGAAGCGTTCACGCGCATGCGGGCGCGCGGCGCAAAAGTAACCGATATCGTTGTTCTGGTCGTCGCAGCCGATGACGGCGTAATGCCACAGACGCAAGAAGCCATCGACCATGCCAAAGCCGCCGGTGTGCCGATTGTTGTGGCCATCAATAAGATTGATAAACCGGAAGCGCAGCCCGAGCGCGTCAAACGCCAGCTTTCCGAACGCGGCTTGATGCCCGAGGAATGGGGCGGCGACACCGTGATGGTCGAGGTCTCGGCGAAGCAGAAAACAAACCTCAACAAGCTCCTCGAAATGATTTTGCTGGTTGCCGACCTCCGCGAACTGAAATCAAATCCGAAATCTCCCGCCGCCGGCACTGTGCTCGAGTCCCGAATGGATAAAGGCCGTGGCGCGGTCGCGACGGTCATGGTCCAGACGGGAACGCTTCACACTGGCGACGTCTTCATCTGCGGCGCCGTCTATGGCAAAGTTCGCGCCTTGTTCGACGACCACGGCCGGCCGGTCAAAAGCGCGGGCCCATCGACCCCTGTCGAGGTCCTGGGTTTGCAAGGCGCTCCTGAAGCAGGAGACCAGTTCCAGGTAGCGGACGAGGCGCGAGCGCGCCACATCGTCGAATTCCGCCAGGGTAAACTCCGCGAGGCTACACTCGCGCGGTCTGCGGGCGCGCGCATCACCCTCGACCAGTTGCACGAGCAGCTCAAGGCAGGCGACGTCAAGGAGCTACCGCTCGTCATCAAGGCCGACGTGCAGGGCTCGGTCGAGGTATTGAGCGAGATGCTGCCGAAGCTTTCCGACGACCGGGTAAAGCTCAAGATTATTCATGCCAGCATCGGCGCCGTCACCGAAAACGACGTCCTCCTGGCATCGGCGTCGGGCGCGATCATCGTGGCCTTCAACGTCCGCCCCGACCGCAAGGCCTCCGACCTGGCGCAGCGCGAAGGCGTCGAAGTTCGTCCGCACTCGGTCATCTACGAAGTCTCCGACGAAATCAAGAAAGCCATGACCGGGCTGCTCGAGCCGGTCTTCAAGGAAATGCATCTGGGCCGCGCCGAAGTGCGCAATACATTCCGTGTCAAGGGTGTCGGCACGATCGCGGGCTGCTACGTGCTGGATGGCGTGCTCAAACGCGACGCGGAGGTCCGCGTACTGCGCGATGGCATCGTGATTTACACCGGGCGAATCAGTTCGCTGCGCCGGTTTAAGGACGACGCCAACGAAGTGCGCTCCGGCTTTGAGTGCGGTGCGAGCGTATCCAACTTCAACGACATCAAGGTTGGGGACGTTCTCGAGTGCTTCCATATGCAGAGACTCGTGCTCGCGGAAGCTTCGGCCTGATCTCCGCCTGGCCCCGGACGCGGGGCCCATTCGCAGGGATGACAATGCCAATCGGTTTACTCACCCTGGAAATTTATATCCCCGAGGCGCACTCGCTCAAAGACAAGCGGCAGGTGCTGCGCAGCCTGAAAGACCGGCTGCGGGGAAAGTTCAACGTGGCTGTGGCTGAGCTCGATGGGCAGGATTCCTGGCAGCGTTCGGTGGTCGGCGTGGTGAGCCTGTCCAACAACAACGCGCACCTCGAACAATCACTGCGCACCGTGCTCGAAGAGTCCGAGCGGCATCTGGGCCGCGATTTGGTTGGCCATGAACTGGAAGTTTTGTAGAAATTGAAGGAAGTCGGAATCAGTGGCAGGCTGCGGAAAAACCTACTTTGCGTGTCATTCCTCGTCGTCCGCCGCGGCGACCACGGAATGAAAGAGCCAGGGACCTTCTTCCGCTACCTGTTAGAATTTCCGCATTCAGTGAGACAACGATGACGATCCCGGGACACCGGCACGAACGCGTCGCCGAGGAGATTCGCCACGAGCTGGGCATTATGGTCGCTGGTGAGTTGAAAGACCCGCGCATTGCCGGGCTGGTCACCATTACCGAAGTCCGTGTCACGCCCGACCTCAAGCACGCGCGCGTGTTCGTCAGCGTGATGGGAAACGAGGCCGAGCAGAAGAGCACGATCAGGGGCCTCGCGGCAGCCGTCGGCTTCATTCGCTATGAGCTGACCGTGCGCATCCAGCTTCGCCGCGCCCCGGAAGTCCATTTCATCCTCGACCACTCCGAGGAATACAGCCAGCGGATCGAAGAGCTTCTGCGCCAGACCAAGAAGTCGGCATCCTGATCCGCGGCGGCTTGCGAAAAACAGTATTCTGGCGGGTTCCAAGCGGAGCCCGCACCCGTTCATGCCACGAAAACCTCAGCCCGCGCCGCTCGACGGCGCCCTGGTCATAGACAAACCGCAGGGCAGGACGTCGCACGACATCGTGGATGCTGCTCGCCGCATCCTCGGATTCCGCCAGATCGGGCATCTTGGCACCCTCGATCCGCTCGCGACCGGCGTGCTGGTGCTGCTCCTGGGCCGCGCCACGCGGCTCGCGCAGTTTTACGCAGGACGCCGCAAGCGCTACACCTCCACATTCCGGTTTGGATTTGCCACCGACACCTACGATGCCGACGGTGCACCGCTTGGTCGGGACACCGCTCCCGTGCTCGACCGCGCCGAAATCGAGCGCTTGGCAGCGGCACGCGTCGGGCGCTTTCCGCAGATACCGCCGCCCTATTCGGCGAAAAAGATCCATGGGCGTCCGGCGCACGAACTGGCGCGGAAGAAGAAACCTGTCGAACTGAAACCGGTCGAGATCGAAGTGTACGATTTCCGCGTCAACGAAGTTGCGGGGTCACTGGCCAAGTTTTCCATCGAATGCGCCGCAGGCACGTACATTCGCTCGCTGGCGCATGATATGGGCGCAGCATTGGGCTGCGGCGCGCACTTGGCGGAAATCGTCCGCACGGCGGTCGGCGAATTTACTCTCGACCAGGCTGCAAAACTCGAAGATCTCGAGCGAGCCGCCGCGAAAGGGAACTTGGCGCGTTACGTGATTCCGCTCGAGCGCTTGCTGCCCGAATTGCCGAGCGTCACGGTGCTGCCTCTTCTCGAACGGCGCGTCCGCCACGGCTCAAAATTCAACGTACAGATTGCGCAGATCCAGCCCGGCCGCGTCAGCGCCGCGCAGGGCGCAACCGCGGAGCTCAATTCCGGCGAATGGAAGCCCGCGCGCCTCCGGGTCTTCAGCCAGCAGGAACGCTTGATTGCGATCGCCGAAGCGGTCGTGCCGCGCACCTACCAGCCCGTCGTTGTCCTCGAAGCCGAAGCCTGACTCGCGCGCGCACAAGTAGTCATCCCTCAAAGAACTGCCGCAGCCGCCGTACGCCTTCTTGAAATTGTCCTTCGGGCGTAATCAGGCTGAGCACCAGGAAACCGTCCCGGGAAAAATTGAAGAAGTGCCCGGGATGCACCAGGACTGAGCAGCGTTCGAGCAGAGCGACGGCCAGGGCTTCATCGGGACCGGTGGCCGGGACGCGCAGGACCGCATACCAGCCGCCTTCTCTTTCGAGACGCGTGAGGAGTTTTGATTCGCGCAGCACACCATCCAGCACGGCAAGATTCGCGGTAATTCTCTGCAGCAATTGCGCCTGGAGGCTGTGCCGCAAGGCGAGAAACTTCGGCAGCGCGAGCTGCACCGGCGTGCTGGGCGAAAGATAGGTGTCGGCGATGATTTCGAGGCGTTCAACAGCGGTTTGAACGAGCGCTTGCCGACCGCTCACAACCATCCAGGCCAGCTTCATTTGAGGCAGCAGGGAAATCTTGGAAAGCCCGCTCAGCGTGAACGTGAGCGCCGCATCGTGAAGTGCGAAAGTCTGCGCCGGCTTGGGCCCGCCGGTGTAATCAAGGAAGACTTCATCGGCGATAATGGCCATCTCGCGCGCAGCGCAAATCTTCGCCAACTCGGCGGCCTCGCGCGGCTTTACGAACGAGCCTGTCGGATTGTTGGGATGCACGACCAGCACCGCGCGAGCACGAGGGGTGAGCGCCGCGCGCAACGAGGCGAAATCGATTTGCCAGCCATGGTCGTAGAGCAGTGGATACGGAACCAGCCGGATGTCGGCGAGGTCCGCGAGAAATTCGAACAGCGGATAGCCGGGCGCGGGAACGAAAATCTCGTCGCCTGCTTCGCACAACAGGCGGAAAATGTGGCTATACCCTTCACTGGTTCCTGAGGCAAGCAGGATGCGATCAGGATCGACGCGCTCTCCCGACCCCGCAAACCCCATGCGCCCGCGGTAATAACCGGCGATGGCCTCGCGCGCTTCAAGCAACCCCTTGCTTTCTGGACGGTACTCGAGCGCACGCCGGTCGGCGAGCGCCGCAACGATTTCTTCCGCTGGATACGCGAGACCGCAAACCGTGGGATTCGACACCGTCAGGTCCAATAGTTCTTTGCCGCTGCGCCGGTGCTCTTCGAGCGCCTGGGTAAACCGGTTCGGATCCAGCCGCCATTTTGTGCGCGATGCAAACATGTTATTGGGTCAGCGAACCAAGACGGAGACTTCGCCGTGAGGCTAGTGCTTCACCGGCTCGTCGGATTCGACTTTGCCGTCGCGGACGTGGATGATGCGGTCGGCTCGCTGCGCGACGTCGTTCTCGTGGGTGATCAGGATGATCGTATGGCCCTCTTTGTGCAAGCGCGCGAACAAAGCCATGATTTCATCACCCGTCTTCGTGTCGAGGTTCCCGGTAGGCTCATCCGCGAGCACGATCGAAGGTGAGTTCACCAGAGCGCGCGCAACCGCGACGCGCTGCCGCTGGCCGCCGGAGAGCTCATTCGGCCTGTGGAGCATTCTCTCGGTAAGGTCCACCGCCGCAAGTGCGCGTTTCGCCCTGACGAGCCGTTCCTCGGCTGCCGTGCCATTGTAGATCAACGGCAGCTCAACATTGTGCAGCGCGGTGGCGCGGGGCAGCAAGTTGAACGTCTGGAAAACGAATCCAATTTCTTTGTTCCGGATGTAGGCGAGTTCATCGTCGTCGAGCGCGCTTACCAGCCGCCCGGCCAGCCAGTATTTACCGGACGTCGGCGTGTCCAGGCATCCGATCAGATTCATCAGTGTGGATTTGCCGGAACCCGAAGGCCCCATGATGGCTACATACTCTCCTCGGCGGATATCCACGCTGACGCCGCGAAGGGCCTGCACCTGTTCCGAGCCCATTTCATAGGTTTTCCAGAGGTCTTCCGTCTTGATGGCAAATCCCTGGTCTACGAGATCCTGGCGAAACGAATCCGGCGAAACAGCTTCCACGGGCATCACTCAACTCCTCGAACTTAGATGCGCCTCAACTCCGATTGTCATCCGTCACTTTTGGTGGGGAGTTGTCAATCTTCACGCGGGCATCCGGCTTCAACGTCCGCAGCGCCTTATAGCTCCCGGTAATAATCTCGTCCCCCTCATTGACGCCGCTCATGACTTCGATGTCCGTGACGCCCATGATGCCGGTCGTCACGGCCACGAACTCGGCCCGGCCGCGGCGGATGACGAAGATGCCCTGAATCTCCGTGTTCTTCGATGCGGAGGAACCCGCCGAGGCAGCATCCGGTGCGGGGCGGCTCGCTGCCAGAGTAATGGAATCGCCCAGCTTGCGTCCGGACTGCTTCGCGGCTTCCTCCAGGTCCTTCTTCGTCCGCACAGCGAGCGCCTGGATGGGAATCGTCATTACGCTCTTCTTTTGCGCCGTCGTGATCTTGGCCGTCGAGGAAAGTCCGGGGCGCAGCCCGTCGGGCGGATTTTCGAGAGTCACCACGACTTTGAAGTCTTTCGCTTCCTGGTTGCCGGTGGTGGATTGCGTGGAAGCCAGGCCCGAACTGCGCAGCACGGCTTGCGTGCCGACTTCGGTCACCTTGCCCTTGAAGTACTTGCCCGGCAGCGCGTCAATGGTCACGTCCGCGGTCTCGCCAAATTTCACATTCGTGATATCGGTTTCGTCCACCATGACTTCCGCGGTCACCACGGACATATCGGAAATGGTCATTAAATAACTGCCGGTGGCATTCTGGATTCCGGGGACCACATTTTCACCGACGCGCACTGCAATGTACGTCACCATTCCGTCGATCGGAGCAGTATATGTGGTCTTGCGCAGCACATCGCGCAGGCGGTTCAGCATCGCCTGGCTCTGTGACAACGCGGAATGCGCCTGGCCGAGCTGCGCGCGGGACTGCTCGGCGCGCGCTTGCGCCGAAGCCAGCGCCGCCACGGCGCTATCGTAGGCGGCCTTCCTCGAATCGTAATCCTGTTTGGGAATCAGGCCCTCTTTGAATAATTGCTGGCCGCGCTCCCACTCTAGCTTTGCGTGTTCCAGATCCGCTGCGCGCGACTTGATGTCAGCCTGTGCGGAGACGTTGTTCGCTTCGGCCGATTTCACACCGGCTTCCGCCGACTGAATGCCGGCGCGCTGCGCATCTACATCCGCCGACGGTTGTATGCTTTCTAGGCGCAGCAGGACGGCGCCCTTTTTGACGTGATCGCCTTCCTTCACAATAATGTCAGTAATCTTGCCGATCCCCTCGCCCAGCACATTCGTGTACGTCAGCGGCTTGATTTCGCCTGACGCGTTGACAATCGAGGTCAGATCCTGCCGCGTCACTGCTGCGGTCTGGACCGTCAGGACGTCCTTATTGACCTGCCAGATGGTGAACCAAACCGCGCCACCCAAAACGGCGGCCCCGCCGGCACCAATCCCGATTTTTTGCCAGGTATTCATGTATTGGCGCCTTAGTCCTCTTGTCTGAGTGACTCCCTCCACCCAGCAATGGTGTTACGTAGGAAGTCCTTCAAAAGTTTCCCGGCGGCACACGCCATTTCCCAGCAGTCAACCGGCGGGTCCAGCAAGCGAGCGCGCGCTGCGAAGTGTGTTTATGTGTGAGGCCAATACGCTTCCGGTCCAGGCAGGCACCCGGTCCGCGCCCCACCCCGCATTGAATGTTACCGTCATTTCCAAACAGAACAAAGCGATTTACCGAAGGTGTCTAATTTGGTCTGGTCAACAAGGGAGTTACATGGGTTATCAATGTCAGGACATCGCGGCTTGGAGATTCCGCCGGCGCTAGGAGTTGGGAAATTCGGTGTAAAGTCGGCTAGTTAACAAATTACGGAATTGTTGATTAAGTTTTGCGCCCGCATCTTTCAGGTGCGCGGCCCGGGCCTGCCGGTTCGATCAGTCGCGCAGAGCGAACGCAAAGAGGCCGTTACCTGAAGCGATCGCGATGTACTGCTTGCCATCCACCTGATAGGTCATCGGACCAGCAATTATCTCTCCTCCAAGACTGGCCTTCCACAGCAGAGCGCCTGTGCGGGCGTTGAGCGCCTGGAAATAACCTTCCCTTCCGCCGACGAAGAGCAGGTCTGAAGCGGTAGTCAAAATCCCGCTGGTGTTGACGTCGTGCATTTCGAACTTCCACTTTGCCTTTCCGGTCTCCGGATCGAGGGCAGCGACGGCACCGTGGGCGAGCGCCTCGGTGTAGGTATTGATGGGGCCCTGGCGTGTGCCCAAGGGGTTTTCAGCCCCGGGAATCGGGCTGGTGTTTGCGCCGCCGGTGTACCTCTGGCCTTCTCTATATTCCGCATTCACGCCGGAGAAAATCGTCGCGTAATCTTCCCAGACGGAGAGGTAGAAGAGTCCGGTGCTCGGACTGTAAGAAGGCGAATACCAGTTTGTTCCGCCTTGAATGCCCGGATAGGTCGGGGTATCGGGAGGCTGCGGCGTGAGGATCGGCCGGCCGTTGGCGTCGAGACCGCTTGCCCAGTTAACCTTGATGAATGGGCGGCCGGCGAGAAATTTGCCGGTCACGCGGTCCAAAACATAGAAGAAGCCATTGCGATTGCCCCAGAGCATCAATTTGCGCGGACTGCCGTTCCAATTCGCATTCACTAAGACGGGAATTTGCACTGAGTCGTAGTCGTAGGGGTCGCCCGGCGTGAATTGGAAATACCACTTGAGCTTTCCGGTGTCAGGGTCGAGGGCGACGGCCGAATCAGAGTAGAGGTTATCGCCGGGTCGCTGTTCCGGGTTCCAGTCCGGACCTGGATTGCCGGTACCCCAGTAGGTCAAGTTGAGATCGGGATCGTAGGAACCGGTGACCCAGACGGCCGCGCTACCATGTTCCCAATCGCCACCGCGCCAACTTTCGTGGCCGGGCTCACCTGGTTTGGGGATCGTATCAAAGCGCCAGGCTTGCTTGCCGGTGCGAGCTTCGAAAGCGGCGATGAAGCCGCGAACCCCAAACTCACCTCCAGCGACACCGACGATCACTTTGTCCTTGACCACAAGGGGTGCCATGGTCATGGCATAGCCGGCGGCAGCCTCAGCTAGCTTCACGTCCCAGAGAGCGTGGCCGTTCTTGGCGTCGATGGCAACCAGGTGCGCGTCGACGGTGGCCATAAAGAGCGAGTCACCGAGTATAGCAACGCCGCGATTCACGATCCCGCAGCAGGGCCGGGCGGCGGGGGAAGTAGTGTAGTGGTAGATCCAGAAGACGCGGCCCGTCTTGGCGTCGAGCGCCACCACGTCGTTGGGTGACTGGGTAAGATACATGACGCCGTCGACGACCAGCGGGGTGGTTTCAAATTTCTGCAGCGATTGGGCCTGGAAGACCCACTTGAGCTCAAGATTCTTGACGTTTGCGGGGTTGGCTTGTTGGAGCGTGCTATAGCGCTGGCTTGCATAGCTGCCTGAATAAGTCAGCCAATTCTGCGGCTCGTCGGTCGCGTGGAGCAGCCGCTCGGAGGTGACCTGGGCGCAGAGCGAACACGGAATTAACAAAACTAGAAGTAGCAGATAGGACGCGCGCCGCGAGTGATTCATTTCACACCTCTCAAAGAAAGAAGGTAGGCTTCCAAGTCGGCAAGCTCCTGGGCGCTGAATTTGTCTTTATAGGATGGCATGGAAGTGCTCTTGAGGACGGTGTATTCGCGCAGGTCGGCTTTCGTGAGAGAGAGCAGGCGCTCTTGCTCGTCGATAAGCTGGACAGTGTAAGTGTCCTCGTTGAGGCGGCGGCCATTGATGACTTTGCCGTCGCGGGTTACCGCACGCACCGGGCGAATGGCCGGTAGCATCGTGCCGACCGGATCGAGCAGGGTCCTGTGAATGAGGTCGGCAGTTCGGAGCGTGCCGATGTCGCCTAGATCCGGAGCGACGCGCGGACCTTTGCCGTTGACCGCATGGCAGCTCACGCAGTTACCCGCACCCTCGAACAGGACCTGGCCGCGAGCGGCGTTGCCAACCATGAGACCGCGGGCGTTGAAACTGCTCATGTTGCGAAGATATGAGACGATGCCAGTAAGCTCCGACGCTCCAAATGTGAAGGGCTGCATGGCAGTGCCAGGGACGCCGTTGGTGATGGTGAGGCGCAGGTCATTGTCAGAGATAACGCGCTTAAACTGGCCGGCGCGGAAATTGACGCCGGGGATCATGTCGCCGTTCTCACCGTGACATGAGGTGCACTGCGAAGTGAAGATCTGCGCGCCGTACTGAATGTCGGCCTGAAAATACTGCGGGGCGCGGTCCTGCCCCTGGGCGCACGCGGCGGGCCCTCGAAGTACCAAGACGGCGCACACGATTGCGCACTGCAACAGTACGCCGAGAGATAGCCACCGAAGTCTCACTGAAAGCCCTCCACGTAAGCCAGAGTTCTCAGCTTGCTATGATCAGTTTGAATTCCTAGGCGGAGAATATACACCTGCCAGGCTCTGCTCGGAAAGCTTGTAATTCGCGGAGACTCGGGGCGACAGAGGAAACTCGTCAACCTTCACGGGCAACCCGGCAAGGCAGGCTCCATTCTTAGTATGCAGCGGTGTGCGTGAAGCGCTCTGTGTGTAGGAATTGGGTGGCGGCAATGTCGACATGCAAAAAGCTGAACTCTCACTCACGCCGGGAATCGTTCACGGCCTGGGATCGAGGTTGGCGGATCCCCGCTACACCGCATCCGTCCTGGACATTCGTGCTGACGAATTGCCGGCCAGAACGAGAATTGCGAGTATTCCTTGATTGACGGGTGGATTACCGGGGGATAGAATCAGACTTCCAAATCAGGGACGAGGTGTTTATGAACCGTTTGGGCCGTATCCTGTTCTTCATTTTGGTTGGCGGAGCTTTGCTCCTGCCTTCCGGGCTGCGCGCCCAGGACAAAGAGAAGCAAGATACTCCCGCTGACAAGCAGCAGGATTCCGGAAAGAGAAAAGGCGATAAGCCGCCGGACAAAGCGAAAAATCTGAAGAAGCTCCAAAAGGAGCTTGATACCCCCTATAAGAAGTGGCTGCAAGAAGAAGTCCCCTACATCATCAGCGATGAAGAGCGCGCCGCGTTCCTGCAACTCCAGACCAACGAAGAGCGCGAGCAATTCATCGAGGCGTTCTGGCAGCGTCGCGACCCCACGCCGGACACGGTGGAGAACGAGTTGAAGGAAGAGCACTATCGCCGTATCGCCTACGCCAACGAGCGGTTCGCTTCGGGAATTCCCGGCTGGAGGACCGATCGCGGGCGTATCTACATCATCTGGGGAAAGCCGGACGAGATCGAGTCCCACCCGACCGGCGGCAATTACAATCGTCCAGAGTCGGAAGGCGGCGGCCAAACCTCAACCTATGCATTTGAACAGTGGCGCTATCGCTACATGGAAGGGATCGGAAACAACATCATCATCGAATTCGTGGATCCGACCGGCACGAGTGAGTACCACATTACTATGGACCCGGGTGAAAAGGATGCCCTGGCGAAGATCCCTGGAGCCGGGTTGAGCACGATGGAACAGATGGGCATGTCCAGCAAGGCCCAGCGCTTCAACCGCACCGACGCTTCCACCGCACCGAGGACTATGAGCGGTGGCGGACACGAAAGCGATGATGAGTTCAGTCGACTGGAGCAATTCGTGAAGGTACAACAGGCGCCTCCGGTCAAATTCCCGGATCTTGAGGAAGTCGTTAGCTCGCGAATCGTCCGCAATCAGATTTCGTTCGACTACCGCACGGACTTCTTGCGTATTACGGGTGATACGATCCTGGTGCCCATCACCATCCAGATTCAGAACAAACAATTGACATTCCGCAATCGCGATGGCGTACATTCCGGGACTCTTAATCTTTTCGCGCGAATCACCACTCTGACAGGACGCATCGTCCAGACGTTCGAGGACGTCATTCAGCGCGACTTCCCGGATTCGCTTCTCGAGTCTTCGCTCAAGGGATTTTCGATTTACCAGAAGGCCGTGCCTCTGCGCCCCGGCTTGTATAAGATTGACGTTGTGATCAAGGACGTGAACAGCGGGAACGTGGGTGTGCTGAATACGCGTCTGGCGGTCTCACCGATTCCGGATGACAAATTCGATGCCAGCTCGTTGATTCTTGCTGACCAAATCGAGCCGGTTTCCTCCAAGGATGTGGGCGTCGGGCAGTTCGTGCTCGGCTCGACGAAGGTCCGCCCCAAGCTCAATGCGGAATTCCAGGCCGACCAGCCGATGGGCATCTATCTGCAATTCTACAATCTGAAGGTGGATGAAAAGACGCACAAGAACGACCTGTCTCTGGATGTCAAGGTGAGTCAAGGACAGCAAACGGTCACCCATGACGTCAAAACAGGTGAGCAGCTTAAGCAGAGCGGCGAGCAGGTAACGTACGAGCAGGTGATCGCGCCCAAAGCTTTGCCGCCGGGCAAGTACAAGCTGGAAATCCAAGCGACTGATCTTCTGACCAAGCAGACTGTTTCCCGTTCGGCGGATTTTACTGTGACGCCTTCGTCCGTGAATAATGCGGCGGCGAGCAGCGCCACTGGGAGGTAACCAGTCCTTATGAAACAGACCAGCAAGGCCCTGGGCTGGGTGATGGTCATCACTCTGGTGCTGGCCGGCTCGACAGCGGCCAAACCGGGTTACGGCACGATCTCCGGCGTTGTGTTGGACCCCTCGGGCACGCCGCAGATGGGCGCGACCGTATGGCTCATCTCGGAAGATGCGGGCGGCCGGACCGTGTCGCAGCTACTTTCCAATCAGCACGGCGCCTTTTTCACGGATCAACTCAAACCTGGAAAATACTCACTTCGTGTATCGCTTCCGGGATTTCTGCCGGCGATGGAGCGGCACATTGGCGTGGTGGCCAACCTCACCACGCTGCTGCGTGTGCAGGTGGATTCGCTCTTCGCTTCACTCGACACTTTGCGGCGCCAGCCGGATGTGCCGGCGGAGCCTGACGACTGGAAATGGGTGCTGCGCTCTTCGGGCGCGACGCGCACCATCTTGCAATTGCGGGACGGCGATGTGGACCTCGCCGATAACACGCGGGGCGCGGATTCCCCGCGGGCCCAGCGCCCGCGCGGATTGCTGCAATTGACGAGCGGGGCGTTGCGGCCTGGATCGCCCTCGAATCTTTCCGACTCCCCCGCCACCGCGGTCTCTTACGACCAGGGTCTCGGCGCTATCGGGCGTGTGTTGCTCGCAGGCCAGGTGAGTTATGAGCACGGCGCTTCTCGTGCATTCGCAAGCGTCTGGCTGCCTTCCGGCTCATTGGGCAGCGGACCGGAAACCATATTTGTTATGCGCCAGGCAAAGATCGGCCTCAACGACCTGGCGTTCCAAGAGATGCGCGTAGATCACTCCGAACGGTTTGCGCTGGGCGATCGCCTCGCATTGCGTGCCGGTGCTGAGTTCCTGCGTTTTGGGATCATGTCTTCGGTTTCCGCAGTGCATCCGCACGCCCAGCTCGACGCGAATCTCGCGTCTGGGTGGAGTGCGTCTTTTCTCGTCGCCGCGAGCCCGTCGGACGTTCACTTGGGACAATCCGAAGCGCTGCAATCGGCTGTTGAGGAGCTCGACAGTCTCCCCGCGGTGCTCTTCCGCGACGGCCGGCCGGTCATGGAAGGTCGCTGGCATCAAGAGGTCTCTGCAAAGCACAATTTGGGGAGGCGCGCCAGTTTCGAAACTGCGGCATTTCACGATTCCGCGCGCCACCAGGCTATTTTCGGGTCTGGACCGACAACAAGTCCTGATTTCTTCCAGGATGGCTTTTCAAGCGCTTTCCTCTACGACGGTGGTGGAACGAGTTCCTGGGGGGCGCGCTCTGCGTACCGCCAGAAGCTATCATCCAACCTGGAGCTTGCGGCCGTCTATACGTGGGCCGGCGCTCTCTCCCCCCGGGGAGAATTGAATACGACGGCGGCCGACCTTCGCGAAAGTTTTACGACGCGCAACCACCATAGTCTTGCCGCCCGCGTTTCCGGGAAACTCTCGCGTACGGGCACTCAGTTTGCCACGAGCTACATGTGGATATCCGGTGCGACGCTTTCGCGCCTCGATGCATTCGGCGAGGCCGCATACCAGATGGATCCGAACCTGCATCTTTCAATCCGTCAGTCTCTTCCAGGATTCGGGTCGGCGGGCCGGTGGGAGGCATTAGCCGATTTCGGCAATCTCCTGGCGCAGGGATATATGCCGGTAAATGGCCAGGATTCTCGGATCATGCTTGTTCCTGTTTTGCGATCGTTTCGGGGTGGGGTGAGTTTCCAGTTCTAGTCTCCGCAGGGCTTACTGAAATCAGGAATGCGCCTTCCATAAATGGGAGGCTGGAAATCCTCCCCGCACCCCTTCGGGAAATCTATCTTATGTTTCAGGTACTTATGGTTTATAAAAACTTATATATTTTGGAAGTAGACTTGCACCAGCGTATAGTTATCGAAGTGTAGCCGGGGAATCTTGTGAGTGCGCCGATCAATGACAGCCTGAGAATTCGGTTGGGCGCAGCCGTTCTCGCCCTCGCAACCCTGTCCGCAATTGTCTTTGGCATCATTAATTTTCAGCAGCGCACCATATTCAGCGCCCCGGACGACGGCGCGTCATGGCTCGATACGCCGGGCGGGGTCCTCGCTTGGCACATCACACCAAACTCTCCCGCCGCCAACGCAGGCATTCGAACTGGTGACCATGTGCTTGCAATCAATGGGGCAGAAATCCACGGCGCCATCGACGTAACCAAACGCCTGTGGCGAGTTGGATTGTGGTCGCAGGCTCACTACCGGATCGACCGCGGCGGCCGGCAGTTCGAGACCCAACTGGTAACCCAGCCGGCCGAGAAGCCCTCTTCTATTGAAAACTATCTCCGCATTGTGGGCCTGCTCTACCTTTTCATCGGATTATTCATCTTCGCGCGCCGTTGGAACGCCACGCGCGCCGTGCACTTCTACATTTTTTGTTTGGTTTCCTTCGTTCTTTACTCCTTCCAATACACGGGCAAGCTGAGCACTTTCGACTGGGAGATCTATTGGTCGGGCATCGTGGCCAGGCTGTTGCAACCGGCCCTGTTACTTCACTTTGCGCTGGTGTTTCCGGAGCGCCGTCCCGCCACCAAATGGCAGGGCGCGAGACTCGCCGCGATCTACGGACTGCCGGGAGCCCTCCTCCTGGTGCGCGTGCTCGTTGGGCTTCAACAACTCGGCTTCATGCCTTCGATTGGGGCGAGGATTCTGCTCGATCAGCTCGACCTTGCCTGTCTGGGCATCTACTTCTTGCTCGCCGCGGCCGCCTTCGTGAATAGTTACCGCCGCGCATCTTCGGGGATCCTCCGGCAACAGCTCAAGTGGGTCACCGGAGGGGCGCTCGCGGGGATTCTCCCCTTCTTGCTTCTGTACGTCGTGCCCTATTTCCTGGGCATCGTGCCGCGGCCCTGGATGAACTTCTCCGCCGTATCCCTGGTGCTGATCCCGCTTTGTTTCGGATACGCCATCATCCGGTACCGGCTGATGGACGTGGACATCATCTTCAAGCGGGGCCTTGCCTATACGGCCGCGACTGGAGGCGTGGTCGCCGTATACATTGCTTTCGTCGCGCTAGTCGGCGCCCTATTCCATACGGCCTGGCCTTCCGGCAAACTGGGTGAAGTTATCGCCATTGTCGTCGCCGCGTTTTTGTTCCAGCCGTTTCGCGATTGGATTCAGGCGCGCCTGGACCGTTTTTTCTACCGGGACCGTCTCGATTACCGCCGGACGCTCATTGAGTTCGGGCGCACACTCACTTCCGAAGTGCGGCTCGATCCGATGCTCGCATCGGTGATGGATCGTATTTCACAGGCTCTGCTGGTGGACCGCCTGGCGATTTTCATCGAAGAGGAAACCCATCCCGGCACATATCGGCTGGCGCGGTCCATCGGTGTCCGCTATGCAGGGCCGCTCGACCTGAGTTTTCTTGACGCGGAGAAAAACCCCTTCGCGCGCCGTGTTTTGTTCAACGAATCGGCTCGTGCCGCGCGCGAATCCACGCCGTCGGTCCGCCAGACGCTCGAACAACTCGACCTGAACTACTTCATTCCCTGCCAGATTCGCGACCACGCTGTCGCCGTGCTCGGTCTGGGAAAAACCGTAGACGGCGACTTCCTGTCGAGCGAAGACGTCGAACTCTTGTTGACAATCGCCGGCTATCTGGCCATCGCTCTCGACAATGCCCAGCTCTACACCTCGCTCGAGCAAAAAGCAGTGCAAATCGAACGGCTGAAAGACTTCTCGGAAAACATCGTCGAATCGCTCAACGTCGGCGTGCTCGCCGTCGATCTCGACGGCGCGATCGAATCGTGGAATACGCAACTCGAGCGCTTGATCGGCGTGACGCGGCGCGAAGCCGTCGGCCGCAAGCTGGACGAGGTCCTTCCCTCCGATCTATCGGCGGAAATTTCGGCCAGATCGAGTGATGAGCGCGTCTCCAGCCTGTACAAGTTCCCGATGCGGAATCGCGGCGGACGGAACCTGGTCGTCAATGTTTCAATCGCGCCACTGGTTGGAAAATCCGGAGACCGAATCGGGCGGCTGATCCTGATGGATGACATTACGCAACGGATTCGCCTCGAAGAGCAGCTGGTCCAGACCGAGAAGCTCACGTCGCTCGGCCTGCTCGCCGCCGGCGTCGCGCATGAGGTGAATACACCGCTCGCCGTCATCTCAAACTACATCCAGATGCTCGCGAAACAACTGCCGAGCGGCGACCCGCGTCACCAGTTGATCGACAAGGTCGTCAAGCAGACCTTCCGCGCGAGCGAAATCGTCAATAACCTGCTGAATTTCTCGCGCACCGGCGCGGTCGAGTTCACGGAAGTGAACCTGAACTCCGTGGTGGAAGAAACGCTTTCGCTCGTGGCGCATCCATTCAAGACCGCGCATGTGCAGGTGATGAGGAACCTGCAACAGGAATTACCCCCGGTGCTGGGTTCGAACAACAAGCTGCAGCAGGTCTTCCTGAATCTTTTCATGAATGCGCGCGATGCCATGCCCTCAGGCGGCATGGTCGAGGTGCGCACGGCATCGAGCAACGGCACGGTCGAAATCGAAATCACCGATACAGGGTCCGGAATTCCCCGCGAAAATCTGCACCGCATCTTCGATCCCTTCTTCACCACGAAGTCTTCCGGCCGCGGCACGGGCCTGGGGCTTTCGGTAAGCTACGGCATCATCAAGGAGCACGCCGGAAAGGTCGACGTGCGTTCGACACCGGACAAAGGCACGTCCTTCCGGCTCGAATTCCCGGTCGCGCGGAAAGCGGTTCATGTCTAAGGGCGCCATTCTTGTTGTTGACGACGAATCCGAAATTCGAGAAGGGTTAGAGCTGCTGCTCACGACGGAGGGGTACTCCACTGCGAGTGCGGAAACCGGAGAAGCGGCACTCACTCTGCTCGAAGAAAAGCCGTTCGATCTGCTCCTGCTCGACGTCAGCCTGCCCGACCGCAACGGGCTCGATCTGCTGCGCGAAATCCGCCGTCGCGACCCGCATCTCTCTATCGTGTTGATCACGGCCTACGGTTCGATCGATATGGCGCGGGCCGCGTTCAAGAGCGGCGCGCAGGATTACATCACCAAGCCCTGGTCCAACGACGAATTGCTCGTCCAGGTCGCGCAGGCCGTCGAGGGCCGCCGCCTGCGCGAGGAAAACGTCCAGCTCAAGCGCGCGCTGAAACAACGCTACAACTTCCCCAACATCATCGGCAAGAGCGACGAGATGCTCGCCGTGCTCGATCTGGTCAGCCAGGTAGCGCCGTCGCGTTCGACCGTGCTGATCCACGGAGAAAGCGGAACGGGCAAGGAACTCATCGCCAAGGCGATTCACTCCGCGTCCACGCGCGCGGACAAGGCGTTTGTGCCCATCAACACGGGCTCGATTCCCGTGGACCTGCTCGAGTCGCAGTTGTTCGGCCACGTCAAGGGCGCGTTTACCAGCGCGGTGGCCTCGAAAAAAGGGCTTTTCGAAGTGGCCGATCAGGGCACGATTTTCTTTGATGAAATTTCCACGATTGGCTTGGAAACGCAGGCGAAACTCCTGCGCGTCATTCAGGAGCGCGAGTTCATGCGTCTGGGCGGCACCGAGACGATCAAAGTGGACGTCCGCATCATCGCTGCCTGCAACGTGCAATTGCTCAACCTGGTGCGCGAAGGCCGCTTCCGCGAAGACCTCTATCACCGCCTGAACGTGATTGCGATTCCGCTGCCTCCGCTCCGCGAACGTAGGGAAGACGTTCCGCGCCTGCTCGACCATTTTCTTCGCAAGTTCTCCGAGGAAAATGGCCGCCCGCTCACGCGGTTCACACCGGCGGCGCTCAAGCTGCTGGTTGATTACAACTGGCCCGGAAACGTGCGCGAGCTCGAAAACGTGGTCGAACGAGCGGTGGTTCTCTCCTCGCAGGAGCTGATGGATGCCGATCTGCTGCCGGAAAGTGTGCGCACAAAGGAAATTCTGAGCGGCATACGCTTGCAACTCTCCGAATTCGTTCCACCTCTCCCGGGTGAACCGGGTGCGCGCACCGGCGCCGACAGCTCGAACCCCTCCTTATTTCAAATCATGGATGAGATCGAGCGCCGCATGATCTGCAACATGCTCGAACGCACGGGATGGAATCAAACCGAAGCAGCGGAACTGTTTCAGATTCCGCTTTCCACGCTGAACCAGAAAATCAAGCGCCTGGGCATCGACGCGCGCCGCCGCGGCTCGGGCCGCACGGGCGGCGATGAGCCCATCGTGTCCGCTGCCGGGAAATAATTCCCACAGCTCAAGAACCTCAGACGTCGATGTGGCAGGGTCTCTACTTCGTTTGTTTGGCGTGATTGTCGCGAACAACTGCGTTGCTCAGGTCAGCGCCATCCAGCTTCACGTCCGTCAAGTCGATTTCGCGGAAGCTGGCGAGCGTCAGATCCGAACCGGAAAAATCCGCGCCGCGAAGATTGGCTTGCCTCAGTACCGTTCCGCGCAGAATCGTCTTGTGCAATTTCGCCGAGCGCAGATCTCCGCGAAACAGCTCTGTCCCGCTCAAATCGGCCTCGCTCAAATCCGCGCCTTCAAGCTTGGTTTCCGTAAAATCGCAATTCCGGAGATCCGCCTTCCGAAGATCTGACTGGCTCAGGTCCGCGAAGCTGAGTTTGGCTCCGCGGAAATCAGCTCCCTTCAAGCGGCATCCCACTAGAATCGCGCCGGTCAAATCGCGTTTCTTAAAATCTGCGCGAGATAAATCGGCGCCGGACAGATCGGCGCGCTCACCGCCCGGATGTCCCTTGTGGAATTTCGCGTGCGCATCCAGGATGTCGCTTAGCTTCTTACCGTTGTGTCGAATGTTCGCCGCCTTTCTTAATCCGCTAGCGCCGCCCGGCAACAGATCGAGTAGCCCCATCGTTCTGCCCCGAAATGGTTGTTATGAGCACCTATTCTACAGAAATCAGGAGGACGAGCAAACCAATAGCATGAGCTGCCGTCGTGGTTGGAACCCGTCGGTACCGTCGGCGCACAAACCTGTGATAACTTGAGCGTGCAATGACTTTGATGGAAAAGCTGAAGGCTCGCGCGCGCACGCGCCCCCAGCGCATCGTGCTGCCCGAAGGCGAAGACCCTCGCATCGTTGCGGCGGCGGCTGCCGTCACGCGTGAAGGCTTCGCGAAGATCACGCTGCTCGGACGGAAATCAATCATCGAATCAGTTGCATCGGATTCGCGGGTGCCACTGGACGGCATTGCCATCGCCGATCCCGCGGCGAGTCCGCGGCTCGAAGCCTACGCTCAGATTTACTATGAACGCCGCAGAGAGCGCGGTGTGTCCCTGGAGGATGCGCGAGAAGCTGCGCAGCTCCCCTTGTGCTTTGCTGCTTTGGCCGTGGCTGCCGGCGATGCTGACGGAACAGTGGGCGGCGCGGCCAACACAACTCCGGAAACCGTGCGCGCGGCGCTGGACG
Organism: Terriglobia bacterium; assembly: GCA_041488495.1. GTDB lineage: Bacteria > Acidobacteriota > Terriglobia > Acidiferrales > UBA7541 > Palsa-360. Next base: position 123,613 of record JBGPPL010000004.1, on the reverse strand, counting down.
CGATCGGTCTTGCGCCAAATGTTAAGCTCGTCTCCAGTTTTTTCGTCATGATCATCCCGCAGCGTGACGGATTCGACCTTGGCCCCGCCGGAGCGCTGCTCTTCGCCGATTGCGGAATTGTCCCGGACCCGAACCCGGAGGAGCTCGCCGAAATTGCGCGGGCGACAGCGGAGAACGCGCGCGCGTTGCTCGATGCCGAACCGCGCGTCGCAATGCTGTCGTTTTCCACCAAGGGTTCGGCCAGCCACGCGCGCGTAGAAAAAATTCGTGAGGCGTTGCGTATCCTGAAGGCTCGCGCGCCTGAGCTTGCCGCCGATGGAGAACTTCAGGCCGACGCGGCGCTCGTGCCGCAGGTGGCCCATTCGAAGGCGCCGGGCTCGCCTGTGGCTGGGCGCGCCAACGTGCTCATCTTTCCGGACCTTGACTCCGGCAACATTGCCTACAAACTAGTGGAGCGTCTGGCCGGCGCTCAAGCGGTCGGCCCGATCTTGCAGGGGCTCGATCGCCCAGCCAACGATCTCTCGCGCGGCTGCTCTGCCGAAGATGTCGCCAATGTCGCCGCGATCACGGCGTTGCAGGCCCTTGCGAGGCAGGAAAAATCCTTGCAATCACAGATGCACGCAGATAAACACTGATAAAGAAAGAGAAGTTTCTTATTTCTTGGACGACAGTTATGGCAAGCAGAAAACACAGTCAAGGTTTTTCCTTCTCTCCATTTCTTCAGGTTTTATCGGTGTTCATCTGTGTGCATCTGTGGTTTCTACCCTCCCCCGCATCCGCACAGGAAGACGCGGCGCAGGAAGTCGCCGTAAATCTGGCCGAAGGCCGCGTCGTGGTTTGCGCCGCGCAGGACGGAATCATCGTGGCGGCGGTCGATGCGCACAGCGAACCCGGCTCGCGTCAGCCGGTCGTGGCATCGCTCTCGGCGCTTCGCGCAGGAGTGTTGCTCGGAGCGGTCGAGTGGGTTCAGCCCGAATCCAGCGACAAACCCGTCCGCCTTGACAGCGAACTCTCGCGCTTGGCCGGTGCGGTCCTCAACAGTAAAGACCGGTCCAAATATGACGATGCCGCGAGCGACATCGAAGCCGTTGGCGTTGCATTGCTCGAACGCATCCGCGAGCTGGCCGGCCAGTTACATCATAAGATCAACATCGGTGAGGACGAGCCTCTGATCCGCCTCGTGCTGGTCAATTACGTCCCCAACTACGGCCCGGAAGCCTGGACCGTCGATTACCATATTCGCCAGGACGCGCTCGGAAATGACTACTGGCGGACGCGCGTCCTGCGCCCGAGTTATAACCAGCTTTATCCTCCGGAGAAGGGCCAGCCGCACACTCTCGTCGAGGTCCGCTACCCGCCTGCAAACCGCGCCACGGCGGCCCCCGAGCTGCTCGACCTGCTGCGGCAAAATGATCCGCGTCTGGCGCGGATGCGCACAGCAAACGAGATCCTGGCAAAATCCGTGGCGTTTGTCGTCAGCGGAGAAAGTCAGAAGTCCCTGGCTGCTTCCGACGCTGAATTCCTGCGCGCCGCGCTCCCGGCCGTCACCCCGCCAGACACAAAGCTGACCATGGCACTCATCGATTTCGACAGGGGCTTTCGATGGCTGATCGAGCCGCCGGAAGCGGAGCGCCCGCCTGCAGATACGACGCCGCGCGAGCCGGACGCTCCCACGCTGCGGCGTAAATCCTCAAACTGACGAAGCGATCTTAATTGCGATGATCAGTTTACTCACAGATTTATTTTCCGGAGAAGTACTGCCAGAATCTGATGATGAAAATTACGAGCGCGAGAATCAATGCAACGAAGGCACAATTAAGCGCCGGAGGATAGACTTGGCTGCGAGGGTAAAACCGATTGTATTCCTTGGCCACCTTGTTCCAACTCTTAACCTGGAATTCCAGAGTTCTTATCGCTGAATTCCGATTTACTTGGCGGCCAGTAACCGGCTGGGGTCGACCCGCACGACAACATACGTAATCGATCCTTCGATCTCGCTAAACCAATGCGGCACACCCGCGGGAATAACGACCACGTCGCCCGCTTTTATCCGGCGGCTCACACCGCCTTGGATACCGGTGCCGCTTGCGCCGGGGCCGTCTTCCAGCTTGACGGATGTGCTGTCAGGCGGTCTCGTCTTCGCATTGACCATGGTGCCCCCGGTCACCAGGGTCCCCGCGCCATCCATCACGTGATAAATTTCCGCCACCTTGAAGTGCACGGCGGCGACGCCGGGCGGCGTCTGTGGCCGGTGGATTGCGCCGACGGCAACGTTGTACCCTCCGGCGTCAACCACACGAATGTTCGGCTGAGGATTAGTCGCTGCGTCGGGCGCTCCGTTCAGATTGGCTTGGATGTCCGCTGCGCTGACATAGGTGGCGGGAAGAGGCTTCGCCGACGAAGCCGCCCGTTGGGCGGTGGCCACGTCGGGGGCTGCCGCAGAAAGCGCGAACAGAAATGCAAGAAGGCCCAGCATAGCTTTCATCGTCGACTCCTTTTTTGCGATTAAACTTTCAATCCCGAATGTCCGTTTTGACCTCCCGGCCGACCAATAATTTATACCTAACCGCCTCAGTGTGCAACGCTCCAGCCAGGTTCTTGACTGCATAGCCTTTTCGGCGGTTGTGGGAAAATCCCAAAGCCAAAAACTGGCGGTTATCCAACTTATTTCTCGGACACTTTTCCTTCTCCAGTCTCGCTCGGCACCGAAATCTGTTTCGGTCTACGGCTCGTCTATCCTTCTGGTGATGGGAGCGCCGCGATCCCAGATCCTCGGTCGAGGCTTGTCTCGGCGCTGCCTAGCTGGTCTTCCCGGCGTATTGTTGCTTCACACGCGCGCTTTTTTCGGCGACTGACTTCGCCAGCTCTTCCTTGTACGCGGTGAGCCGTTGCGCCACTTCCGGGTCTGACGTGGCCAGGATCTCCGCTGCGAAAATCGCGGCATTGATCGCGCCAGGCTTGTCGATGGCCATGGCCGCCACCGGGACGCCGGCGGGCATCTGCACGCTCGAAAGCAGGGCGTCAATTCCGGAGAGCACCGTGGTCGCCATCGGCACGGCGATGACCGGCAGCGTCGTCATCGCCGCGACCACGCCCGCCAGGGCCGCCGCGCCGCCCGCCGCGACGATCACCACTTTGAGGCCGCGTGAGACCGCTGTCGAGGCGTATTCGTGCGTGCGCGCCGGCGACCGGTGCGCAGACGTCACTTCGATTTCGTACGGCACGCGGAATTTTTCAAGCATCTTCGCCGACTCGCTCATCACGGGCAAATCCGTGTCCGAGCCCATGATGATGCCCACTAATGGCTTGCTGCCCCGCTTCGATCCGTCTGGCGTGCTCACTCGATCGCTCCCTCGACAGGCGCGTTGGCTTCGACCTGTGTCTTCTCTTTTCCCGCGCCCGTCTTCTCTACGATTTCAATCTTGTCACTGCGGCGAATTCTTCCAGCCTCCACCACGCGGCAGAGGATGCCCCGGCGCCCGCGTATCGCTTCCTGAAGTCCCTGCCGGATCGCGTCCATTAGGTGGCACACTTCGCATTCCTTCGTGACTTCGAGCAGCGCTTCGCCCACGCGCATTCGCTGCCCCAGGGACAATCCGCCGAGGTTGATCCCGCGCGTCGTGATGTTTTCCTTGACCCGTCCCGGGACAATGCCGAATTCCTCGAGCGTCTCAAGGTCCACCAGCAACAATTGCCTGGCGCTGCCGGGCCGTCCGTGGACGCAGTCCTTGAATCCTTTGTTTTCGACAGCGAAGACGTCGTCGAATTCACGGACCGGCTGGCCGTGCGCCAGCGCCTGAAACAAGTGCAAGACTTCAGCCACGGGGCGCCTCCACTGCAGCGCGCAATTTGGCGATTCCCTTCGCGCCGATGTCGGTGCGGTAGTACGCGCCTGCAAAATGAATTTTATCCACGGCGTTGTAAGCCTTGCGGATCGCCTGTTCGAGATTGACGGCCGTTGCGGTAACGCCCAGCACTCGTCCGCCGCTGGTCACGACGGAATCGCCGTCCCGTTTCGTTCCCGCGTGGAAAATGGCGACATCCGGCAAGGCATTCGCTTCGGCCAATCCCTCGATCCTTTTTCCGGTCTCATATTGTCCCGGGTAACCACCCGAAGTCATCACGACGCACGCGCTCGCGCCGGATTTCCACGCGGGCTTGAATGCCGCGAGCTTTCTTGAAGCAACCGCGTCCAATGCCGCAGCGAGATCGAAATCCATCCGCATCATCAGCGGCTGCGTTTCCGGGTCGCCCATCCGGCAATTGTATTCGAGCACCAGAGGACCGTTGGCGGTGAGCATCAATCCAAAATACAGAAAGCCCGTGTAGGGCAGTTCTTCCTCCGAAAGCCCGGCGATCGTAGGACGCACGATCTTGTCCAGGATAATTGATTCCAGTTGCGCCGGAATCATTCCATCCACCGTGTAGGCGCCCATTCCGCCAGTATTCGGGCCGCGGTCGCCATCGAAAACTCGCTTGTGGTCGCGTGTGGGCGCCATCTGCAGGAAGGACCGGCCGTCCGTCAGCACGATGAAGGAAAGCTCCTCGCCCTTGAGCGCCGTCTCAAGCAACACCCGCGAGCCGCCCTGGCCGAGCTCGTGTTTTGCCATGAGCCGCCGAATGAAATCTTCGGCTTCCTCGCGCGTTTCGGCGACCAGGACGCCTTTCCCTCCGCACAGCCCGTCCGCCTTCACGACAACGGGCCAATCCACCGAATCGAGCGCCCGAACCGCCTCGCTGGGCGAATCAAACGTGCCATAAAGCGTCGCCGTAGGGATGCGATACCGCTCCATGAATTCCTTGGCGAAGATCTTGCTCCCTTCCAGCCGCGCATCCCGCCGCGAGGGCCCAACCAGGCGCATGCCGCGACATTCGAACTTGTCGCGGATGCCTGCAACCAGCGGGCCCTCTGGCCCCACCACGGTCAGATCGGGTTTCAGGCGCTCTGCCAGCGCCACCAGGGCATCCACGTCGTCGGCGTTCACGGACACGCATTCCGCGACGTTCTCCGCAGCGCTTTCCCTTGCGCCCGCGATGCCCCCATTGCCCGGCGCGCACCAGATTTTTTCGACCTGTCGCGATTGGCGCAACCGCCAGACCAGCGCGTGCTCGCGCCCGCCACTTCCGATCACAAGAATTTTCACCGTATGGCCACGATAATCGGTGGCCCAGCCACTGTCAACCCTGGAACGCAAATGGAACGCGAATCGCAAGAAGGCCCGCAGATTTGACGAAGCCGGGTGGCCAGACTACCATGCCGCCTGCCATGCCGGACCCATCGTCCCGCCGTTTTGCCCGTGCGGGTTTGCTCCTATGCTTCTTCTTTTCAGGTGCCGCCGGCCTGATTTATCAGGTCGCGTGGAGCAAGGCGCTCGGGCTGATTTTTGGGCATGCGGCGTATGCCGTGGCCACCGTGCTCGCCGTATTCATGGGCGGGCTCGCCGCCGGCAGCGCCTGGCTCGGCCAGTGGAGCGAGCACCGAGACCGGCCCGTCGCGTTGTACGGCTGGATTGAACTTGGCGTGGCAGCGACGGGCGCGGTGTCGCTCGCTGGCCTTGGCGTGGTGCGCGCTGTCTATGTTGCCGCGTATCCCTACGCCTCGGGGCATGGCGCGGCTCTCCTGGCACTGCGGTTTGTGGGAGCGGCCATTGTCCTCCTCGTTCCAACATTTCTGATGGGCGGCACGCTCCCGGTGCTTGTGCGCGGGCTCGCGCGAAATTCAGGCGAACTTGGAACGCGACTCGCGCGCCTCTACTGGATCAACACAGCGGGGGCCGTTGTCGGAACATTCGCCGCAGGTTTCTTGTTCTTGCCTACGCTGGGGCTGCGGCAAACACTCGGCGTCGCCGTCGGGCTCAATCTGCTCGCTGGGGCGCTCGCGCTCCGGCTCTCGCGTCATGAGCCAGCCGCCATGCCAGCGGCCTCAGCATTTGCGGCGAAAAACGAAGCGGCGCCGTCCTCCCTGCCTTCGCTCTTCCTCTGCATCTGCTTTGGGATCGTCGGCGCTACGGCCATGGCTTATGAAATCGGCTGGACCCGGCTGCTCTCGACGCAGCTCGGCAGCTCCACGTATGCATTCACGTTGATGCTCGCGACGTTCCTCACTGGAATCGTGCTGGGCAGCGCAATCTTCGAGCGTTGGAACCTCCGCCATGAAGTGAGCCAGATGACTTTTGCCCTCACGCAAACATTCACGGCAATGGCCGCGATGGCTTTCCTGATTTTCTTCCCGCGCCTGATCGAGGTGCTGCCGCCGATTCTGCGCGCGACGCATGAATCATTTCGCGGCCTGGTGCTAGCGCAATTCGCCACGAGCGCGCTCGCGATGCTCCCCGCCGCAGTCGTCTTCGGATTCAACTTCCCCACCGTGACGCTGCTGATTGCGGGACGGCCATCGTTCCCCGGTTCCGGCAACGGCCCCGGGGTGCGGGCTCCGCTTGGAGCCCGCCAGAATGCCGTAGGCCGCGCCTATGCATGGAATACGCTCGGCGCGATCGTGGGCGCTACGGCTACCGGTTTCTGGCTGCTGCCGCGACTGGGAAGTTTTCATCTGCTTTCGGCCACCGCGGCGGCGAATCTTGTCCTCGCCGCGGTGCTTTCGGCGGTCTCCACTCCACGGCGATTGATCGCGTTTGCCGGCAACGCCGTCTTGTTGATCGCCGTTGCCATCATCGGGTTCTCAAACTATTTCTACGATCCCGCCGTGGTCGCATTCAACACCGTCATGTATTGGAATCTGTATGACCGGCCTCTAACGCTGCGCGAAAACGCGCATCTGGTGGACATCGTGTATTTCGCGGACGGACTGAATTCCACGATTTCCGTGGCGCGAACCGACGACTATATTTCGCTGCGCACCAACGGAAAAGTGGACGCCTCAAACCACGACGTCACCACGCAGCGCCTGCTGGGCCATCTTGGCGCGCTGGCGCACCCGCCGCGCCGCGTGCTTCTCATCGGATTCGGCAGCGGCATGACCGCTTCCGCCGTGGCGAGTTATCCGGAACTCGAGCGGCTGGATGTCGTCGAAATCGAACCGGCCGTTATTGACGCCGCGCCATTGCTCACACAGCTCAATCGCAACGTGCTCCACGATCCGCGCGTACACGTCACCCTCGACGACGCCCGCAATTTTCTCTTCACCACGCGCGAACGCTACGATCTGATCGTCTCCGAACCATCGAATCCATGGATTGCCGGGGTCGCCACGCTATTCACCCGTGAGTTTTATCGTGCCGCGCAGGCGCGTCTGGCGCCCGGCGGCGCATTTGTTCAATGGGTGCAGGCCTATTCGCTGTATCCCGAGGACCTGCGGATGGTCCTGGCAACGTTTCTGTCGGAGTTTCACGGCGCCACGCTCTGGCACGGCGACGCTCCTGACCTCATCCTGATGGCGCCGAGCACTCCTGCGGCAGAAATTCTGAATCGCGCGCAGATTCTATATCCCCATCCCCGCCTGCACGACGATTTCAGACAGCTCGGAATGGATGAACCCGCCGGATTGTTCGGGTTTTACATGCTCGACGACGCGGGCTTGCGGGATTTCTCCTCGGGCGCGCGGATCAATACGGATGATCTTACGCTGCTCGAATACCACGCGCCCCGTTCCCTGCTGGTCCACGGCCTGCAAGACAAAAACCGCAGCGCAATCCTTCTCGCTCAAACCGACGCCTTGCCGGGGGATTTCCCGCCGGACCTGCGCGATGCGGCGCTTGCGGCCGCCGCCGCAACTTCTCTCAACTTGCAAGACACGGAAGGATCTGACCATTTCCTGCGGGCGCTTGAAGACCGTCCCGTCACCGCGAGCATTGCAATCGTTCGCGGACGTACGGCGCTCGCCCACTCCAATTTCCAGAGCGCCTATTACGCATTTGACGCAGCGCTGGTCCTCGATCCGAATTCCATCCAGGCCGCCTGGGGCCGCGCCGAGACGGATCGCCGCTTCGGAAACAATGAGAAAGCACGGAAAGAATTGCAGTGCATTCTCGAGCGGGATCCCAAGAATTTGCCGGCCCTCGAGTCTCTGAAGCAGCTCGCCACAGACTTTTCCCGTTGGTCTGAAGCGGAGGATCTGGAGCGGCGCCTGATTGCCGCGGATCCACGCGCAGGGGCCGCTGCCTATGCGCAACTCGCGGACACGCTCCTGCGGGCCGGTGATTTGGACCACGCCTACAGCGCCATGCAGGATTGCCTGGCGCGCGATCCGTACAATTTCCAGACGCGCCTCAATCTTGGGGCATTGTTGTGCCGCCAGAAGAAGTGGACCGAAGCGCGGCAGCACCTGGAATTCGTGACGCGTTATTTCCCGGACGGCGACGCGGGAACATATACCCTCCTCTTCGAAATCGATAATGCGCTCGGCGACCCGCGCGCTGCTGCGGACGCGGTGCGCTTCGGCCTACGCATGTTCCCGGACAATTCGGAGCTGCAGCGCTTGAACCTGATCCACTAATTCCCTGAAGGAGACTGGAAACACGGGAAGAAAAGAAAGAGGGCCCACGGAGGGGCCCTCTCATTGGTCGCGGTACTCTGCGATGCGGAATGGGTTAGTTTCCGTTGACCTTCGCGGAGGTTGCCGCGGCCTTGGGAACACTCAAATAACCGGTGACTTTCTTGTTGCTGACCTGGTTGACAACCAGTTCGAGCACCTGTCGCGATCCACCGGTGTAGAAGTAGATGGGTTCGTTTACCGATTTGTTCTTCTTCTCGAGCCGCATGTCGTCCACATAGAGCGCAACGGTGAACTGATGTTTCTTCGCGTTGGCGCCGCGGAGCTCGACCTGCATGTTCCCCACGTGCTGCTTCTGGCCCTTGTTGGTCAGTGTGAACTCGTAGAAATCCCGCTCACCCATGCGGCGAAGCTGTTCGAGTTCCTCGTGGTTGCGGGCGATCAATTCTCCGTGTTCGCCGCGCAACGCCTGTAGGTTGCCCTTGGTGGCATCAAGATCGGTCTTGACGCCGGTGACATCGGTGCCGAGCGCCTTCACATCATCGGCGCTGGCCTTCGTTGCCAGTTCGCCGTTGACGGCCGTCTGTATGTCAGTGAGTTTCTTTGTGTAGTCAGCGCGGGTCTGCTTTACTTGATTGCGCGCTGTGGCCACTTGACCTTCCGTCAGCTTCAGCTTTTGTCCTACCAGATTCAACTCGCCCTGCATCTGAGCGTTCGTCTGCTCTGCCTGTGCCAGTCGCTGGGTAATTCCGTCCTGATTCTGCTGAAATGTCTTTGATTGGGCGGCAAACGCTTGTTCGGCGCCTCGCGCGTGGCTCGTTGCGTTCCACGCCATTCCCACTCCAATAAGAGAAAGTACCGCCAGCCCAACCACGGCTAGCCCCATCCATCGAGGCGCACCCTCTGTCGCCGATTGGAAATTCTCGCGTTCTTCGGTCATCGTAGTCTCCTTTGCAATTGCCCTTGCAGCTTTGAGAAGTGCACGCTGCCAACCAAAGTAGGTCTACGCGAGGAAATCGGCGTAACATAAACTAAATACATAACTTATTCTTTCTTGTCATGTCGATAAGCTGTTCCAAGCACTCGCCTTGACGTGTAACTTTTACATATCCGCTGCAACTCGGACTTGTTAACTTGTTTGGATACACAGAGTTTTGTTCACTGACACAGTTTGTGGCTGAAATATCACAGAAGAAGCGCGAAAGGGGCGAATTCCTAATTAGGATCCAGCTAGGCTACGCGGGATTGATGCGTTGCGTGAACTTCCACTTCGCGGTCAAAGTAGATTTCGAGGGTGAGCGCTGCTGCGTCAAAAACGGTGCGGCAGTTACCACATTGGCCTAAATGACGCTGAACTTCGCTTCCCACCTGAGGAGTGAGGCGTCCTTCCAGATATTCGCAGATCAATCGAATTGTGGCTTTACATGTCATGCTCATGACTCAGTCCCCTGAGAACTGGGGCTTCCTGGCGCTGAATTAGAGCACGCGATCAACCAAAGCATTAAATGTGCGTGAATCCATGTATCCTACAGATTCAGAATGTCTTAATTAAAATGCGGGAATTATCTTTTCCGTTGGGCGCTGTACGAAAATGGGAATTTTTTCCTTCTCGGAATCATTCTTACCGCCGGCATCCGAATGACATTGTGATGGGCAGGTCCAGGGGAATCTCCCGATTGCCTCCCCTTAGCCTCCAAGACAATGATGGAAAAGGATTTACCGGCTGACGGTCATGTTGCGGAGAACGGCGATCCGCTCGGAAAGCGGTGGGTGCGTGCTGAACAAGGCGGTGAAGACCTGGCCAGCGCTTAACGGTGCGACGATGAACAACGAGGCAGTCGCAGGCGGAACGTCCATAGGGATTCGCTTGTTATACGCACCCAGTTTTTCGAGCGCGCTGATCAGCCCGAATGGATGCCCGACCATGCGTGCGCCTGACGCGTCGGCGGCAAACTCACGCTGGCGCGAAATCCCAAGCTGGATCAACATCGCGGCAATCGGCGCGACAATCAGCATTAGAAGCGCGGCAAGGCCTCCGCCGCCGCGATTGTCGTCGCGCGAACCGCCGAAACCGCCAAAGATCATGGCCCAGCGTCCCATGGAAGCGATCCAGGTAATTGCGCCCGCCAGGGTGGCGGCAATCGATGTGATCAGGATGTCGTAATTGCGAACGTGCGAAAGCTCGTGGGCGATCACGCCTTCGAGCTCGTCATCATTCAACAATTCCATCAGGCCTGCGGTGACTGCAACCGACGCGTGCGACGGATTGCGGCCCGTGGCAAATGCATTCGGCGCCGGCTGAGGAATCACATAGAGCTTCGGCATCGGCAAACCGGCTTTGCCAGTTAGCCGCTCCATCACGGCATAGAACCGCGGAAGCTGCTCGCGCGAAACCGGCTGCGCGCCGCTCGACATCAAAGCAATCTTGTCGGAGAAGAAGTAGGCGACCCCGTTCATCACGACGGCCATCATGAGGCCGAATGTCATCCCCCTCTGCCCCGCGATGGCTTGCCCGCCCATAACAAGCAACAGCGTCAATGCCGTCAGCAAGAATAATGTCTTAATGGCTCGCATAACTTTCCCTATGGACCTCGCTATTCAGTCTAAAAGCTTGTGACGGGTGCGTCAACCCTCGACCCGCCCTGCGCAAATCGTCTTAGCGCCGACGGCTGGATTTCGCCGCAGACACAGCCGTGCCGGCCGTTTCTGCTTGCGCTTCGGGGGCACGCGCCCCCTTCTCTTCCACCCGCTCGAATCGCATGGAATCGGACTTTGGTTCAACGTCAACGCGCACCAGATCGCCCGGCAAGACGCTGCCGTCGAGAATGCGCATCGCGAGCGGGTCCTGCACCAATCGTTGCACCGTGCGGCGCAGCGGCCGCGCGCCGTAGGCCGGGTCGTAGCCCTCGCGGACCAGACGCCCGCGCGCAGCGGGCGTCAGTTCGATGCGGACATTGCGTTCCGCAAGCAGGCGCATCACCTTCGCCAGTTCCAGGTCCACAATCTTGTCGAGCTGTTCGTGTCCCAGCGGGTTGAACAGCACAATGTCGTCAATCCGGTTGATGAACTCCGGGCGGAACGCCTGCCGCAACGCTTCAAGCGCTTCCTTGCGCGCGCGTTCCGCGTCGCGCCCCGCCAGCTCAAACAGCGCCGTCGAGCCGACGTTCGACGTCATGACGACCACGGCGTTACGGAAATCCACCGTGCGGCCTTTCCCGTCGGTCAGGCGGCCGTCCTCCAGAATTTGCAGCAGCACATTGAACACGTCCGGATGGGCCTTTTCGATTTCATCGAAGAGCACAACCGAATACGGATGGCGGCGCACCTGCTCGGTGAGTTGCCCGCCTTCTTCGTAGCCCACGTATCCCGGAGGCGCGCCGATCATGCGCGAGACCGAGTGCTTTTCCATGTATTCGGACATGTCGAGCCGAACCATGGATCGTTCGTCATCGAACAAAAACTCCGCGAGCGCCCGAGCCAGCTCGGTCTTCCCGACGCCGGTGGGGCCAAGAAAAATGAACGACCCGATCGGCCGGTTCGGATCCGAGAGTCCCGCGCGATTGCGCCGGATCGAGTTCGCCACGCGCTCGAGCGCCGTGTCTTGCCCGATCACGCGCTGGCGCAGGCGCGATTCCATCGTCACCAGCTTCTGAGCCTCTCCTTCGAGCAAACGTCCAACCGGAATGCCTGTCCACTTGCTCACGAGCTTGGCAATGTCCTCCTCGCCCACTTCTTCCTTCAGCATGCCGCCGTTCTTCTGCACATCCGCGAGGTTCTTCTGCGCAGCGGCCAGATCCCGTTCGGCGGTCCCGAGCTTTCCGTAGCGGATTTCCGCGACACGCGCGAGGTCCCCGGCGCGCTCCAGGCGCTGTTCTTCGGCCTTAAGCTGGTCGATCTGCTCCTTCATCTTGCGAATCTGGGCGACCGCGTCCTTCTCGACCTGCCACTGCGCCTTGCGCGTGGTTGATTCCTCACGCAGCCCGGCCAGTTCGCCTTCGAGCTGTTTCAAGCGTTCCTTCGAATGCGCGTCGGATTCGCGCAGCAACGCCTGGCGCTCGATTTCAAGGTGCAGGATGCGCCGCTCAATTTCATCAATTTCGATCGGAAGCGAATCCATCTGCATGCGCAGGCTCGCTGCGGATTCGTCGATCAGATCGATGGCCTTGTCCGGAAGGAACCGGTCGGTGATGTAGCGATGCGAAAGAGTCGCCGCCGCCAGGATGGCGGCATCTTTAATGCGGACGCCGTGGTGCAGTTCATACCGCTCCCTCAAACCGCGCAGAATTGCGATCGTGTCTTCGACCGAAGGCTCGGCAATCAAGACCGGCTGGAAGCGCCGCTCGAGCGCGGGGTCCTTCTCAATGTACTTGCGGTATTCGTTGAGCGTGGTGGCGCCGATCGCGCGCAGCTCTCCGCGGGCCAGCGCCGGTTTCAACATGTTTGAAGCGTCCATCGCGCCTTCGGCCGCGCCCGCGCCCACGATCGTGTGCAACTCGTCGATGAACAAGATGATTTGTCCGTCGGACTCAGTAATCTCCTTGAGTACCGCTTTCAGGCGGTCTTCGAATTCGCCGCGATACTTCGCCCCGGCTACCAGCGCCGCGAGATCAAGAGCGATAACACGCTTCGGGCGCAACACCTCGGGTACGTCGCCCGCGACGATCCGCTGCGCCAACCCTTCAACAACGGCGGTCTTACCGACGCCGGGCTCGCCGATCAAGACAGGGTTATTTTTCGTACGCCGCGCCAGGATCTGCATGACGCGCCGGATTTCATCGTCCCGGCCGATGACAGGATCAAGTTTTCCGCGCCGGGCCAACTCGATGAGGTCACGGCCGTACTGTTCCAGCGCACGAAATGTCGCCTCGGGATTCTGCGAAGTCACGCGGTGGCTGCCGCGCACAGTAGTGAGCGCCTGCAAAATTGCTTCGCGAGACGCGCCGTGTTTAGCCAGCAATTCGGCGGCGTCATCCTTGCGGATCGTGGCGATGGCGAGCAGGATGTGCTCGGCGGAAACATATTCATCCTTGAACTGCCCGGCTTCGACGAACGCGCCCTCAAGAACTTTGTTCGATGCCTGGCTCAACTGCTGCTGCGCGACTCCCGTTACTTTCGGCAGACGCGCGAGGCCGGTCTCAATCTCACCGGCAAGAGTTTCCGGACGAACACCCAGACGCGCCAGCAGCGGCGGCACAATCCCGTCGTGCTGCGCCACAAGCGCACCCAGGAGGTGCAGCGGCTCGATCTGTTGATGATCGTGCCGGGCGGCGATTTCCTGCGCAGATTGGACTGCTTCCTGCGCTTTCAGCGTGAGTTTGTCGAAGCGGAACATTTGTTGTTACCTTCCCTTTTTAGAAACCCTGAGACCGGTTCGCCACCGGCCCCAGGGCGACTCAACAGGCATTGATGTTCTGCCGAAAGTTTACTTCCCGTTGCCTGAAACGTTCACGTTCACCTTGACCTGGCGCGGCTTGGACTCCTCGCGCTTCGGAAGTCTCACGGTGAGCACGCCATTCTTGTACTCAGCCTGAATGGCCTCGGCGTTTACCGTGTTCGGCAGCGAGAAGCTCCGGCTGAACGATCCATAGCTTCGCTCGACGCGCAGGTAATTGTCCTCCGAGATGTTCTTCTCGAATTTGCGCTCTCCGTCGATGGTGAGCAGATTGTTTTCAACACGGACGTCGATGTCCTTATCGTCCACATCCGGCAAATCTGCCTTCACCACCAGCTCATTTGGCGTTTCGTAGATATCCACGGCCGGCGCCCAAGTCGTCAGGGCTGACCCTTCTCCTTGGCCGCGGAACATGGTTTCATTAAAAAGACGATTGACTTGGTCATGAAGCGTGGAAAGCCCGCCGAAGGGCTCCCATCGGGTGATTGTGGTCATTGTGTGCGCTCCTTTTAAATCACGATTTACTTACTGCATGCAAATCATATAATCTGCGCGTATGTATGTCAAGTCTTTTGATGGACTTTTCACAGACCAGATTCATTCCATTAATGATTTGTATTTAAAAGACTTAGTCTACTATTAACACCTGTATTTGCGCATATCACGCCTTTTGATCTATAGTCATGTCACCCGATTATGAGACTCGCCGACTTCAGCTACGAGTTACCCCCCGAGCGCATCGCGCAGCACCCGCTTGATCAGCGTGATGCGTCTCGCATGCTCATTCTGGACCGCGGGAGACAGGACTGGGAGGATTCCCACTTTTGTTGCCTGCCTGAGTGCCTTCGAGGCGACGAGCTCATCGTGGTGAACAACGCGCGAGTAATTCCAGCGAGATTGCTTGGACGGCGTGTTGGTGTCCGGGCGGAGAAACTGGGCCGCCACAGCCGCGTCGCGCGCGAGTTCCTGTCCTCCGAGATTGAAATCTTGCTGACGCGGCAGGTGTCACCGCAAGAATGGGAAGCCTTGGTTCGGCCGGGCAAAAAGATGCGGTTGGGTGAGCGCGTCGAGTTCGGAGCGGGGGAACTTATCGCCGAAGTGATCGGCCGCGGCGACTACGGATTGCGCCGTCTTCGGCTCACGGCCCAAGGCGACGTGCACCAAGCGATTGAACGGCTCGGCCACATTCCTTTGCCGCCGTACATCGCGCGCGGCGATGAACCAGCGGACCGCGAGCGCTACCAGACGATCTTCGCCGAGCGGCCCGGTGCTGTCGCGGCGCCCACCGCTGGTTTGCATTTCTCACCCGCGGTGCTCGATCAGATCAAGCGGCGTGGTGTTCAGATCACGGCAATCACGCTGGAGGTCGGTCTGGGAACCTTCCAGCCCATTCACGCGGAAGAGATCGAGCAACATCACATGCATTCCGAGCTGTATGAAATTCCGGAGCAGGCGGCAAATGCCATCTGCAACGCGCGGCGCGACTCCCGGCCCATCCTTGCAGTGGGAACAACGGTGGTGCGAGCCCTGGAAGATGCCGCCGCAAAGTTTGCCGCCAAACGCCGCATGAACACCAGCGATCAGCGCTCGGAGTTCCTCGTCGAACCCGGACGGGCAGAGGCCGATATTTTTATTAAGCCAGGCCACCCGTTCCGCATGGTCGACCAGTTGCTGACGAATTTTCACTTATCCCAATCCACGTTGCTTGTCCTGGTCAGTGCCTTCGCGGGGCGCGAGTTGATTCTCCGTTCGTACCGTCACGCGGTGGAAGCAGGTTACCGCTTCTACAGCTATGGGGATTGCATGTGGATTCGCTGAACATCCGAACCTGCGCGTGCCCTGATCGGATCGGGCGCGCGGCGCCTTGGATTTCGATTATACTTACATGCGGTCTGCAACTGTGCCTCACCGATGCGATTCCTTGTGCTGAGCGATATTCACGCCAATTCCACGGCGCTCGAAGCCTCTCTCGAGGCTGCCGAGGGCCGCTGGGAGCGCGTGATATGCCTCGGTGATGTGGTCGATTACGGACCGGATCCCAATGAAGTGACCGAGCGGGTGAAGGCGCTTGATCCATTCATCATCCGAGGCAATCACGACAAGGCTGTGACGGGACTCACGGATCTTGACGACTTTAACCCTGTGGCGCAGATTGCCGCCCGATGGACCCGCGAGCGGCTCAGACCCGAGAACTTAACATACATTGCTCAATTGCCTGCCGGTCCCGCCCACGCCGATGGTCTAACGGTGGTTCACGGCGCATATCATGATGAGGATGGATACGTATTTGCCCCGGTGCAAGCGATGGGTGGACTGCTCGAATCCCCCAGTGCTGTGACCTTTTTCGGGCACACGCATTACCAGGGCGGGTTTTCCTACCGCGCCGGCCAAATCGGTGTCATTCATTTGAGACCTGAGCCGGGACCGAAGTTTGCCGCCCTGCGCCTCGAGCCGGGGACGCGCTATCTGCTTAATCCCGGATCGATCGGCCAGCCTCGGGATGGCGATCCGCGCTCTGCGTTTGCCATCGCCGATCTGGGCCATCAGGTGATCGAATTTTGGCGCGTCCCCTATGATATTGCAGCAGTGCAAGACCGCATGCAGACCGCCGGACTTCCCTACCCGCTGATTGAGCGGCTCGCGGCAGGCCGTTAACGCCGGATGAAGTGATGACGAACGGGCCAGACATGTAATGGGAGGATCGACCACGTGATCCCTTCAGAAGAACGCAGCCGGCTTCCCATAGCCTTCCTGGCCGGATTGGTTATCGTGACGTTACTGACCGGCGGTGCCGTGTTATTCAGCCGTTACTCGACACCGTCTGGACCCGAAGTCGTGAAGCCGCTGCCCATGGGGCCGTCCGAGCAGGCCTACGCCCCGCAAATTCATTTTCTCGAACCGAAGATGAGCCGCGCGGCCAACTTCCTGAACCAGGAAGTGACATTTGTGTTCGGGACGCTCGAGAACGGGGGCAACCGGCGCATCAAGCAGATTGAAATCACGCTTGAATTTCACGATCCCTTCAACCAGGTGGTCCTGCGCGACAAGCAACGATTGTTCTTGCCCGGCCAGGCGCCTCTCGCTCGGGGACAGCAGCGCGATTTTCAGGTCGGCTACGAACACATCTCCGCGCAATGGAACAACGTGTATCCTTCGATCCGGATCACCGGGCTCAATCTCGATTAAGCGCGTGACGCCCCGCTGAACCCCAGCAGGCAAAAATTACATCGCCTCCTTCCAATTACCACCCTCGAATCGTTATATAGTCGGGATTTATGGAACTGGCTGCCGAACTCGAACGCGCTCTAGCTGGGGTATGCGCCGCGGGCCCGGCCGAGGTTCATGAAAACGGCGAGTGGGTCGCGGCCCTGGACGGCCTGCAATACAAAGTGCGCTCCCAGGGCGATGCGGCGCTGCTGCATCTTTGGGGCGCGCAGCAAAGTCTGGTGCGGCGCGTCGTGCGCGTCGCCGAGCAATCGCCCAAGCGCGTCGTGCTCGAAGTCTCGCGGTTCGGTCGCCCGCGCTACGCGAAGCTCGAGTTCCTGGCGGCAGGCGCGGGCCGCGAGGGCAAGCGTTGCGCCCGGGAACAATTCCGCAGCCGGCTGCGTCAGCTCCTGACCGATCGATTCCCTGACGAAATCGTGGATTCTCTGGCCACCGGCGCGGATTTGCATCATTCCATTTCGGGTTCGTACACGCGGGGCCTGATGCATCACGGTGCGGAAGCCTATGCCGTGTTGAGTGCCGCTCCGGAAGAAGATGCCGCGACGATCGACGGCATCTTGACGTTCGGGTTGATCTGGCTCGACCGGACGCGCGATCGCGCCAGGCGTCAGTCAGTTCGCGGACTGCGTCTCTTCCTGCCGAGCGGCACCTCCGTCATTACGGCGCACCGTTTGACCGCGCTCGCCTCCCCGCATGAAATCGAGTTGTACGAATACGACCCGCTGCACTGGCGCGTGCGCCGCATCGCAATTTCGGACGCCGGAAATCTGGCAACGTGGCTCGTGCCGCGCCGCGAGATGGACCAGGCGCTCGCCACGGCGTTGCCGGAGGCGGAACGCATCCGGCGTCTGGCTCCAGAGGCCATCCACGTGGCGGTTGCCGCCCCAACACAGGACGTGGCCCTGCGCTTCCGCGGGTTGGAGTTCGCGCGCTGGCGGCAGGGGATGATGTGGTTCGGCCTGGGCGACCACCAGGAAATGCTGACTCCCGAGAGATGGCCCGCCCTCGAAAAACTAGTCCATGAGCTGGAAACGTACCGTCACCCACTGGCCACGGATACCAAACACCGCCTTTACCGCGTGCAGCCGGAGAGGTGGCTTGAGACGATGGTCGCCACCGATCCGGCACGCATCGACGCACGCCTTGATTCCCGGCACATCTACCGGCAGGTTCCCGCGTCTTCCGCAGGCGACCGGGGGATCATCGACCTGCTCGGGCTGACGCGAGACGGCCGCCTCGCGGTGCTGGAACTGAAAGCCTCCGAGGACATTCAACTGGTCATGCAGGCCGTGGACTACTGGCTGCGGGTTCGCTGGCATCACGGACAAGACGACTTTCGCAGGTATGGATATTTTCCGGACGTTGCTTTGCAGCCCAGGCCGCCGCTGCTATTCCTGGTTGCGCCCGGATTCCGATTTCATCCCTCGAGTGATATCGTGCTCCGCTATTTATCGCGAGAAATCGAAGTCGCACGCATTGGGTTGGGAGAAAACTGGCGCCGGGGATTGCGGGTGATCTTCAGGCAATAATGTGCCGGCGTGCAACTCGGGGGATTCGCAGCAAATACGGCATAAAAAAAGAGAAGCAGCTTTGGCAGAGCCATCGCTGCTTCCCGGGGTGTGTCCTTGAAGTGGTTTTAAATATATAGACGCCGGAAACCTAAAAAGGTTGCATGAATGAGAAAAATTTTAGGAAAGACCCATTCCGGCCATTTTCCAGCGAACTATAAAGACGTGGGCGGGAAGGTAAAGCTCAGTAGAACAAATACTTGCGCCACTTCTCGTCTTTGTTGCCGATCAGGCGCATCAGTTGCCGGGAGGTATGCAGCGTGAACGGGCGTGGCCGCCGCGCCAGCGCAATCCCGGCTTCCTCCGGGGTGCGGTCGCCCTTGCTGTTGTTGCACTGATAGCAGCAGGCCACTAGATTTTCCCAGGACGACCGTCCGCCGCGAGATCGCGGCACGACGTGATCCAGGGTCAGCTCCGAGGCAGGCAGCATCCGGCTGCAAAACTGGCAGGTGTTACGGTCGCGCAGCAGGATATTCTTTCGCGAAAGGGCGCGGGTCTGCTGTGGGATATGGCGATAAGCGATGAGGCGAATCACCGAGGGTACAGGAAGCGTTCTCGAAGCCGAGTGCACCTGGGTGTGATGGATCTCCTCGGCCTGCGCCACGCCCTTGATCATCAGGACCATCGCGCGCCGCACCGCGGTGACATTGATCGGTTCAAACGTCGCGTTCAGCACCAGGACCGGCTCCTGCATAATGGCCGGTTTGCGCGCAGAAGGGGGCACAGCGCCCGGCGGGCGGTTCTCACCCCGCGCTTCCGGCTGGGCTTTCAGCCGGGGAGTCCTACCGCCATGGCCAAATGAGTTCATTCGACTAGATCCTGGTACCACTGCGCCGCGTCCGGCACGCTCGAAGAAATCAGCGCTCGAGCGACTGTCACACCCACCACCCGGGCAGCACCGGCCTCGCGAAGGGCTCGAGAGCAGGCGTCAAGCGTCGCCCCAGTGGTGAATACATCATCTACCAGCAAAACCCGCAACTTGTCAACTTTAGCTCCTTGATGCATGGCATAAGCGCCACGTACCGTCTCCCAGCGTTCCCGGCGCGTCAGCCTCACCTTGTCTGGCCGTGGCCGCGTGCGGACCAGGAGATAGGACCGAAACGGGATACCGAGAATCCGCGCCAAGGGGCGGGCGATCAGCTCGGCTTGGTTATAGCCACGCTCACGCAGGCGGCTCGGATGCAGGGGTACCGGTACCACAGCGTCCGCGGCAAATGCCCCCGGAGCGTCCTTCACTACCCGTGCAAGATGGTTCGCAAACCAGCCTCCCAAGGGAGTGATCTCGCCGTACTTCAGCATCAGGATGGCTCGGGCCATGGACGGCGTGTAGGCGCCGAAGCTTCGCACGAAATCAAAGTCATATGCACCCAGGCGGCAGAGGTGGCATTGCGGCGACGAAACGCCTCCCGTCACGGCGCTCGAGACGATCGGACGGCCGCACCGTGCGCACAGCGGCTCTGGAAGTGTTTGCGCCAGTGCCGCGACACACGAGTGACAGAATGGGACGCGATTCCCTGTGTCCAGTATCTGCGCACAAATCCGGCAGGGCGCGGGAAACACCAGCGAGGTGAAGGCCTCGCACATTCCGCGCAACTGGGAGCGCATCAAAGCCGAAAGCCTGTCCACCTTGCGCCAAGCCTACTCCTGTAACGCAATGGTTTAAACAGGTAAATAACCATACTAGTTATCGGCTCGCCTTTTTGAGAGGGATTGGGCTTGTCGATTGGCGCAAGACGATGCCAGGAAACCCTCCCGGGGAATACTGGACACGGAATGAAACGGGCACCCCGGCCGAACCGGGACGCCCGTTTCCGCGGATGCGGAATTTCTCCTAAAGCAGGCCCTGTTCGTGCTTCTCCTGGCAGGTGACACAGTGCCGCGCCCACGGCACTGCTTCGAGACGTTTTTGCTGCAGTTCAGTTTCGCAGCTTGTACACGCCCCGAACGTGCCTTCCCTGATGCGCACGAGCGCTTCGTCAATCAACTGCAGCATGGACCGGTCGGTGTTGGTCTGGCCAAACAAGAATTCTTTCGTGTACGAGTTGGCAGCCTTGTCGGCGAGATCTACGGTCGGATCATCGTCAGCCGTCCGGCCTTCCTCTTCGGTCCGGGTGATGGTCTTCAACAGTTCCTCGCGCCGGATGAGGAGCTTTTTCTTGTAGTATTCGAGACGCTTCTTGTCCATAGTCCTGGCCCCACGGCCGACTCCCTGACCCATATTACAAATGGGTGATTCTAGGCTTGCTCTGCAAAACTGTCAAGGAAGGGTGCGCGATAATGGGTGACGCCAGTTGCAGAAATCAGCTAGTCGTGGTATTGGCAAGGTTGGCAGTTCCCTCAGTACGGACGAACTACGCAACAAACCAGTTCACAGAAATGGAGAGTCTCAATGCCAAACATTACTGTCGGTCAGGAAAACTCCGGCAACATCGATCTCTACTACGAAGACCACGGCACGGGTAAGCCCGTTGTGTTGATCCACGGATGGCCACTGAGTGGTGCTTCCTGGGAGAAGCAGGTCGCGGCCCTGCTGGCTGCGGGTCACCGGGTCATCACGTACGACCGCAGGGGATTCGGCCGGTCCAGCCAGCCGTCGGCAGGCTACGACTACGACACCTTCGCCGAGGACTTGCACAAGCTCGTGACGAAGCTCGACCTGCGTGATTCCGCGCTGGTCGGCTTCTCGATGGGTGGCGGCGAGGTGGCCCGCTACCTGGGCGCCTACGGATCGGAGCGCGTGAGCAAGGCGGTGTTCATCGCTTCGGTCCCGCCGTTCCTGCTGAAGACGCCTGACAACCCGGAGGGCGTGGACGGCAGTGTCTTCGAGGGGATCAAGAAAGCCATCGCCGCAGACCGGCCGGCGTTTCTCTCCGCTTTTCTCGCGAATTTCTACAACGTCGACGTCCTGGGGGGCAAACGCATCAGCGACCAGGTCGTCCAGTACAACTGGAACGTCGGAGCCGGCGCTTCCGCCAAGGGCACTCTCGACTGTGTCTCGGCGTGGGTGACCGATTTCCGCAACGACCTTCCGCGGGTCAACGTGCCCACGCTAGTCATTCACGGCGATGCCGACCGCATCCTTCCAATCGCTGCCACGGGAATCCGTACGCACAAGGCCGTTAAGGGAGCCCGCCTAGTGGTGGTGGAAGGCGGGCCGCACGGCTTGACCTGGACACACGCCGAGGAAGTCAACCGCGAGCTGGTGAACTTTCTCGGGCAGAGAAAATCAATCGCCACAGAAGCCTAACCGAAGCGTTCAAGCAGCAGACGTTGCGCGCGCCATGGCAACCATACCGGCTGGCTGCCCTGGCGCCGCATCGATGGTGCAGTCGTTATCTTCACTCTGCTTGCTGTAGTCGAATTAGTAGCCGATCAGCTTCCTTCAACCCCCAGCCGCACAAAACCTCCGGGTCTAATTGCCCGCATCGTTCTTGGTGGCCTATCCGGCGCGGGCGTTGCGGTGTCGGGGGCGCAATCCATCGCGCTCGGCGCTGTCTTGGGTGTGGCTCGCGGCATTGCCAGCGCGTTTGCGGGTTACCAAGTTCGCACGCACCTCGTGAAGGATCTCAAGGTTCCGGACTTGGTTATCGCTTTGTTGGAAGACGCGGGGACGATTGACGGGGGCTTTTTTGTTGTGTCGCGGTTTCAACTCCGCGATGAAGGTGAGGCATGCGCCAGGAAGCTTATGGAAACCGGGCCGATGTGACTGCAATACGCATCCCGGTCTCTATTTCTTCACGTATTTCTTCAAATCCTTCGGGCCGACTTCCGCGCCATATATCGTGCCTTTCGAATCCGCCGCAACTCCTTCTGCCGCGCTCGTCCCGGTGGCGACTTCAACAGGGTCCGGAATGAGCGCCGTCACCGAGCCGTCTTTCACTTTTCCGACCCGGATCCCCCTCTTCCAGCCGGGATGGTTCCGGGAAACGGAGCCCGATTCAGAGTCGGCCACATAAATGATGTCGTGCTTATCGATGAAAATCCCGCTGGGCCGGCTGAATTGCTTCCACTCCGCGATATAGTTTCCGTCCTGGTCGAAGATCTGGATCCGATTGTTATTGCGGTCCCCGACGAACAGCCGCCCTTTGGAATCGAAGGCCAGGCAGTGCGGTATGTCGAACTCCCCCGGGCCCATTCCTTTCTTTCCCCAAGTCTTGACGAACTTCCCGTCCTTGGTGAACTTCACGATGCGCGCGTTGCTGTTCCCGCCATGTCCGTCCGCGACGAAAATGTCGCCATTCGGAGCGATGGCTACAGCGGATGGCTGATTGAACGTGTCCGGACCATCTCCGGCGACTCCCGCCTTGCCGAGAGTCATCAGGACCTTTCCATCCGGGCTGAACTTAAAGACCTGGTGGCCTTTCCCGTTGCTTCCTTGCCCATCGGTCACCCAAACGTTTCCGTCCTTGTCCACGGTGATCCCGTGAGGAAACAGAAACATGCCCGCGCCAAAGCCTTTCAGAAGCTTGCCGGACGGATCAAACTCGAGGATGGGCGCAAGGCTTGAACCCGCGCAGGTGTTTGCGCCGCATCTCTCAGCCACCCATATGTTCCCGTGACGATCGACAGATACCCCAGCGCTCGATCCCCATGATCTCCCCTCAGGGAGCTTCGCCCAGTTCTCGATGGTGCGATACGGATTGGGTTGGGAATTGGGCACAGCGTCGCCTTGCGCGAACGCCACGCGTCCAGACGCACCGATCATCACGATGATTAAGGCTCCGACAACTGCGAATTTCACTCGACCCACACGTAGCATCATGGCGAGCCCCCCAAACATTGCCGTTCCAAATACGTGCCCCGATTCTACCTCTTCGCCATCGCTAAGTCCGCATTAAGTCTTGCAACATCTGGGGCAATGCGCCCACACGACTGTTCCATTGACTGAGAATCGGGAACGGGAAGCCCACTTATCGCAAGCGATCGCGGAGAGCAGCGCCCGACAGACTACTCCCTGTCGTTCGAATCGTCCGCCTCCAACAACTTCCTCGCTTCTATCGTGGTGTAGATACGGGGGTGACTTTAGCGGAGCCGATGTCCGCGCCGCTGACCACAAGCTCGACCCGGCGGTTGAGCTGCCTGCCTTCGGCGGTGTCGTTTGAGGCGACCGGCTCGGTTTTGCCGAAGCCGATCGCGGTGACTGAGCCCGCAGGAACGCCCTGCTGGACCAGGAAATCCTGAACCGAACCAGCACGCCGTTCAGAGAGCTGCTGGTTGAATTGATCGCTGCCGACGCTGTCGGTGTGACCCTCAATCTGCAGGGTCAGCCCCGGGTGAGCCAGGAGGATCCCGGAGATCTTGGCCAACTTTTCCCGCGCGCCGGGTTTGAGCGTGGAGCTGCCAGTATCGAAAAGGACGTCCGACATATTCACGATGAGGCCGCGGGCCGAGTCCCGCGTCTGCAAAATTGTGTTCAATTGAGTCAGCAGGCGCGCTCGGAGGTCCGCCTTTTCTGCCTCGGACTGCTCGGCGGCCTTGCGCGCCTTTTCCGCTTCGGCCTGGGCTGCCGCGCGGGCGGCTTCTGCTTGGGCCTTTTCACGAGATGCCTGGTCAGCGGCGAGGCGCGACGTCTCGGCGGCAGCCTGGGCGGACTGCTGCTGCGCCTGAGCTGCCGCGCGGGCGGCTTCTGCTGCGGCCGTTTCCCGAGATGCCTGCTCAGCAGCCAGGCGCGACCTCTCGGCTGCGGCCTGGGCCGCTTGCTGCTGCACTAGAGCTGCTGCGCGTGCCGCTTCCGCCTCAGCTCTTTCCCGAGCGGCGCGCTCGGCAGCCAATTGAGCTTCGAGTTTGGCGCGTTCCGCCGCCTCTGCCTGGGCTTTGGCGCGCTCCTCCCGTTCTGCTGCCGCCGCACGTTCCTGCGCGAGTCTCTCCTCTTCGCGGCGCTTGACGGTAATCGCGCGCGCGTCCTCAGCGGTCTGCACGGCTTCGCGGGCGCTCATCTCGACCTGCTTCTTGTCTCCCTTGCGCGCTTGAGAGCTCTCCGCCTGTTGGAGAAGTTGCGCAGCCTTCTGGAAACTGTCGGAGGCGTATCGCTCGGCGCCCGCCGCTTTGGCGATTTGCACGGCGTTTCGGGCTTCATGGAGTCCCATTGGGGTATGCGAGTCCATCGCCACCGGCCGGGAGTTGCCCTGCACGTAGGTATACTGGCTGCGCTGGAGCAAATCGAACTTGGCATCCATCTCCTCAATGTTTCCCATCGTGTCCGGGCGAACGATATTCTCGAGCACCACGACTTCACTCGGCTGCGTTACGGCAAAATAAGGTTCGGCGGTAACGATCAGCGCGAACGCCTGCAATTGAGCGGTAACGTCCAGCTTGCTCTTTGCCCCCTCGAGCAGAACTTCGCCGAGATTGTCCGCGCGGCCTTCCGGCGAGACGGCCCAAAGTACGTAGGTCAAAAATTCGGGGCCGAAACGCGTGGCCGGCTCGAGCTTGTCAAATTGCGCCTGGATGCGTATGGCTCCCCGCTTGCTTTCCACTCGGGCCTGGCCCTTGGAAAATGGCATCAGTACTGTGCCGCGGAAGTCGATTGTGGTCGGCCCGCTCAGATGCCGGTAGTTAATGGCTTTGGTGGTTCGTGCGACCACGGTGACGCGATAGAGCGGGCTCGATTCCTGCTGCTTCTGCGTGTCCGCTGGCGCAGGCGTTTGGCCCATCGCCGGCGCCGCCAGGATGCCGAGAAATCCAGTGATTGCAAGACAAATAGATGCAATTTTCACGTCGAACTCCCTTTTCTCCATCTTTAGCAATGCTGCCGCTCAGGATCCATCAGGCGCAGATCGTGTCAGCGGTCGGCGTTTTGGTGCATGGGAATATGTCTACCTACCCATCAACGTTAGCAAAAACGGACGAACGCTGGAAGGACGGCGAGGGCCGCCCTTGTGCAAGTAATCACCCTGAAGGTCAGCTAGATCGACAAGAGTGTGCTTATTCCGGACTACAACACATCGCTTAACAGCCGCATGGCTCAGGCTACCTTGACCCTGAGCATCTCCCCTTTGTCCTAAGGTAGACTGGAGGCGATGCGGAATCGAAAAAGTGTTTTCCCTGTTCTCATCGCCGTCGTTGCTGTAATCATCGTGCTTTGGCTGATGCGCACGCAATATCCTTCAAAGAAATCGTCGGGGTTCGCAGAATCGGGGGAGGCGCGCGTCGGGCCCGCGGATATTTATCCCGATCCGGTGCGCACTCCCGGAGCGACGAATCCGGATATCACGCAGGACAACATCCGGGAAACGATCTGCAACCCGAGGTGGAGCACGAAATCCATCCGTCCGCCTGCCAGCTATACGAATCATCTGAAAGTCGGGCAAATCCGCGAGTACGGTTACTCCGATTCCACTTTGAAGGATTATGAGGAAGACCATTTCATTCCTCTCGAGCTGGGCGGCAATCCGACTGACCCGAGAAATCTGTGGCCCGAACCGTTCGAGACTTCCATTCCCGATGGGGGTGCGCATTCCAAGGACAAAGTGGAAAATTATCTGCACGCGGAGGTTTGCGCGGGCAGCCTCACGCTCGAACAGGCGCAAAAAGAAATTACGGGAGATTGGTACCGCGTCTATACGACGTCGGTCCCGCATTGAGCGGCTGCCCGTCTCGTGGCGCACTCGCATGGCCCCGGCGTTGTTCCCGTGTGCTATTCTGAGGCTCTGTTCGAGGGTTTGCCGGGCCTACATGAGAATGAATCGCATTTTGCAAATACGCAAATGGTTCGGGCGGCCTCGCCCATGGCGAAGTCTTGGGAGTTGGGCGCTCAGGCCGATAGGAGCGGCGCTTTTCATTATGGCTTTATTTCCTCCATCCGATATTTCGGCGCAACCGCAGCGTGTCTCGCAGGCTGCGCCCCAAGCGGAACGGCGCTATTTGATCGAGCAGGCGGGTTCCTTTGCCGTCACGCAAGTCTATGCCGATGGGTTTGACCGCCTGACGCCGCGCGAGCGGCTGCTCGCCTATCATCTGGCTGAAGCCGGCATCGCCGGCGACCCGATCTACTACGATCAAATCGCGCCGTACGGCATCGAGCTGAAGCGGTTGCTCGAAGGCATTTGGGCGCATCCCGCGGGAATCGACGCCGGGGCGCTCGAGAAAATTCGCCGCTACACGAAGCAAGTCTGGATCCAGCACGGCAACTACAACCTGGACAGCGCGAGGAAATTTCTCCCTGAATTCACCTCCGCCGAGTTGCGCGCCGCTGCTCATGGCGCGCTCAAAAACGGCGCCAACTTTGATGTGAATGCAGGCGTGAAGTCGGACGAACAACTCGACGCGCTGCTGGCCCGCCTCGAGAAACCGGTCTTCGACGTGAATTACAAAACATTCCTGACCGCAAAGACTCCGCCTCCCGGGCAGGACGTCCTGACCGCGAGCGGAAACAATCTGTATGAGAACGTCGCGCGTGAAGACGCTGAGAAATTCACCGGACACTACGCGCTGAATTCGCGGCTGGTCAAGCGCGGCGGCCGCGTCTTCGAAGAAGTCTGGCGCGCGGGCACACCCGACGGCAAAGTTCCCCCGGGCCGGTACGCCGTGTATCTCCGCCGCGTAATCTCGCATCTCGAGGAGGCTGCGGCGGTCGCTGAGCCGGCGCAGGCCGATGAGCTTCACAAGCTGATCCGCTATTACCAGACCGGCGAGAAATCCGATTGGTACGCCTACTGCATTGCCTGGGTGAAGTCGGCGACGACGGTGGACGCCATCAATGGATTCATCGAGGTCTATCTTGATCCGCTCGGCGTCAAGGGCGCGTACGAATCCGTCGTGAGCTTTGTGGACACCGATCAGACGAAGCTGATGCGCGCGCTCGCGGACAATGCGCAATATTTTGAAAACCGCGCACCCTGGATCGACGCCTACAAGAAGCAGAACGTCCGCCCACCGGTCGCGAATGTCATCACCGTGATCTCTGAAGCCGGAGACGCCGGACCCATCTCCGCTGCGGGAATCAACTTGCCCAACGAGCAGGACATCCGCCAGCAATACGGCACCAAGAGCGTCTTGCTGTTCAACGTGTCGGCGGCGTTTGCCCAGGCCACGGGTGAAAAATCGATGCGCGAATTTTCCGCCACGCAAGAAGAAATTGAACGGGGCCGAAAATACTATTCCGAATCGCGCAAACTGATGGTCGCGATGCATGAAGTGCTGGGCCACGGGTCCGGCAAGGTGAGCGACAAGCTGACGGCCGACCCGCACACCTATCTCAAGGAATACTACTCGACGCTCGAGGAAGCGCGCGCCGATCTGGTCGCGCTGTGGGATTTCGCCGATCCGAAACTTGCCGAGTTGGGCGTCGACGATCGAGAAGAATTGATGCGCGCGGCGTATGATGCCGAAGCACGCAACGGGCTGGTGCTTCTCTTCCGCTACCCGCGCGGCGATCAGATCGAGGAAGACCACGACCGCGGCACGCAGATGATCGTTCATTACCTCATGGAAAAGTTCGGCTGTATCGAGCCAGTCACCAAGGACGGCAAGGTTTATCTCCGCGTCACCGACTACGCGAAAATGCGCGCTGGCGTGGGCAATCTCCTGGCCGAACTGATGAGGATCAAGGCGGAAGGCGATTACGGCGCAATCCGAAATCTGGTCGGCACGTACGGCGTGAAACTCAACACCCAGTGGCGCGACCAGGTGCAGGAGCGCGCTACGCGAATCGGATTGCCCACCCGCGGCGCGTTTCTTTCGCCGATCGTCGAGCCTGTCCGCGATTCGAGCGGGAAGCTGGCCGACGCGCGCCTTCGCTACACGCTTGATCTCGCCGAAGTCATGCTCGATTACTCGCGCAAGAGCCTCAGTTATCTTCCTTTTAAGTAGAGGGTCGAGGGTTCGAATCCCTCCGGGCGCGCCATATCTCGAACGACTGATTGACTTAACACAAAATGAAATCAAAGAAGAGACCCAGCCTTTGCTCACGCAAAGGCCGGGGCATCCGGCGTGTCACCCACCCATAGCCCAACTGAGGATAGATTTCAGAATGGTTTTGCTCGCAGGCAACGGACAATAAGGTACCTAGATTTTTCAATCTCCATCTACGAAATCCAAGTTCCAGACTCTGCTTGTACGAACCACTTCCCATTGAGCTTCCGCATATGTACATATTTGCCCTCGCCACACATTCCACAAACGTGCTCAGTGTAAAAGACGGCCTCTCTCAACTGACGATTGAACCCTACGCGAGTGAAGGTCAGATAGCCGTAACTATGAGCAAATCGTTGCTTGAGTGAGGGGTCCTGTCCAGACCTTCGAACTTCATCCTCCGTTGCCACTACGTACTGAGCAGGAATCGTAAAATGCTCCTTCAGTTGTTCGGGCCGAAGGTTTGCCACGAGAAGGTTGAGAATTGGCCATTGAGAAGTGAGGTGAAGATTGCGCCGGGCGTGAGCCAAACTGCCGACAAGTACAACGTACTCATTGAGCCAATTCTTTCTGAGGAGCATGTCTGTCACTGTTGTGCGACTTAAAATCACCACAAGGCCATCGCGGCTGCCAAGATCGTGGGAGTAGCCGGTAAGTCCAGATGCTATGTAATCGGAGAGAACGTTGTACATCTCGGAATCCGCACGACCGGGATTTGGGCGAGCGTAAAGATAGATTGAGGTAACAGCAATCAGAGTGATTGCCGCCGCAGCCCCGAGAACCTGCAAAGGACGCTTGGACTGTAGTGCCATCGCGAGCCGCCGCCAAATTAGACACCGATACTCGGATAAGAGTTCCCTTGTTCCCACTGTAGCCCATGTAGCCCAACTGAGGACAGGTTTCAGAATAACTTTCGCCCGTATGCAACGCACGATAAGGCGTTTAGATTGTCGAACCCCAATTCTTCTAAGTACCTGGCGCCCAAGTAGCAGGCAGCCAAATAGCGCGCGGCGCGCTTCACCGGAATAGCGTTACTTCAGTCTTGTCCACTTTGTGATGTCGAGCGGCCCATCCACAAGGTCCGGAACCAGCTTCAGAACGGCTTGCAGGTGCGGGGTTTGAAAGTGCGCGTCCAGGGCCGCCTGGCTCGCCCAGTTCTCATAGAACACGAAGAGTGCGGGATCGCTCTGCGATTGGTGTAAATCATAGCTGATGCAGCCTGCTTCCGCGCGCGTTGGCGCCAGCAGGCGCTGCAATTCCTGGCGGAGGCGTGATTCCTGGCCTGCCTTTGCCCGAACGCGCGCAATGATTGTCAGTGGTTCGCTCATGCCAGCTCCTGTGGATCGTATTGTGACTTACAAATCGAGTGTGCGAAGCGGAGTGTCCTGCGAGGCGACGATCAGTTCGCCCGAAAAAGCCGCCGCGCCCGGCCGCCGGCCAAGCGCTTCTTCGGCTGAGATGCGCGCCACGTCGGGATTATTGTTGTTCTCGGAGAGATGCGCGAGAACAACGTACCGCGCGTGCGCGTCGAAGCCTTCGGCATCGGCGAGGAACTCGCTGACCGTGTGATTTGAGAGGTGGCCCGTGCGGCTCATCACGCGCTGCTTGACGTGCCACGGATACGGCCCGACCTTCAGCATTTCGAGGTCGTGGTTCGATTCGAGCATCAGGCAATCGGATTCCCGCAAGTGATGCTTCACCAGCTCGGGCAAATAGCCGAGATCGGTGACGATTGCGACCTTCGTTCCATTTGCGCGGAACGTGAATCCCAGCGGGTCAGCGGCGTCGTGGGGGATGGAAAACGGAGTAACCTCGATGTCGCCCACAATGAATCGGTGTCCCGCGCGGATGTGCTCCACACGGTCCAGGCGCTTCTGCGAGCTTTCCGGCAGAAAGCGCTTCACCTCGGAGTGTGTCGCTTCGGTGAGATACACCGTCGTGCGCCACTGGCCGAGCACCTGCGCCAGCCCGCCGATGTGATCGCTATGTTCGTGGGAAATGACGATGCCGTCGAGGCGATCCACCAAGCGCTCGACCGCGGCGAGACGCCGCAGCGTTTCTTTCTTGCCGAGCCCCGCGTCCACCAGCAGGCGCGTCCGCTCCGTTTCGAGCAACGTGCAGTTGCCCGAACTCCCCGACGCCAATATCGAAACGCGTAGACTGATAGATTCCCCCAGCGAACCGGCCCGCAGGACGCTCAAGCCCATCGGATGATGACAAAGTACGGGGCCGGCGTCAATGACATCGCCGGGAATTTACTGACGTTTTCTCAACACGAAGGGGGACGATGGCGCGTCTTACCAGGCAAGCAGCTCGGACGTCACCTGAAAACCTTTCAGATTGCCGAGCACGGTGAGGGCGAGCCGGCCGGGTTCGAAGAAATCCTGAGCGATGGCGAGCACCTCCTCGCGCGTCACGACTTCGATGGACGCGAGCATTTCATCGAGCGAGAGGAATCGGTTGAAATACATGGCCTGGCGCGCCAGGTTGGACATCCGCGCGCTGGTCGATTCGAGCGAAAGCATCATCGAGCCTTTCAAGTGATCTTTGGCGCGGCGCAACTCTTCGGCGCTTACGGCCTCCTGCTTGATGTGGCGAAACTCTTCGACGACGGAGCGGATCAACCGCGCCGCCGATTCGCGTGACGTCGCGGCATACACCGAAAGCACGCCCGAATCGGTGTACGGAGAAAGGTCGCTGAAGATCGCGTAGGCCAGCCCCTGCCGCTCGCGGATATTCTGAAACAGCCGCGAGGACATCCCGCCGCCGAGAATAATGTTCAGCAGCGACGCCGCGTAGCGCCGCTCGTGCGCCAGCGGGTACGAGGGCACGCCGACCACGATGTGCACCTGCTCGAGTTCTCGCTTGTTCCGCTGTTCGATGCCGGCGTGTGTCCGGGGCGCTGTGCGTGCCGCCAAGCCCCCAGCCCGCGCCGCTCCGCCGAACTCGCGCGCCACCAGATCCACCAGCCGCGCATGCTCGAGGTTCCCAGCCGCCGTGATGACGGTGTTGTTCGGCGCGTACCACGAGCGAAAGCAGTCGAGCAGCGCGTCGCGCGAAAATTGCGGCACCGTTTCCGGAGTGCCCAGGATCGGCAGCCCCAGCGGGTGCCCGCGCCAGAAATTCTGCGTGAACATCTCATGGATCAGGTTTTCGGGGTTGTCCTCGTCCATCTTGATTTCCTCGAGGACGACCTGCTTTTCCTTGACGATGTCCGCGTCGTCGAATCGAGGGCGCAGCACCAGGTCGGAGATCACGTCCAATGCGATAGGCAGGTGCTCGTCGAGCACCTTGGCGTTGAAGCAGGTCATCTCCTTCGCCGTAAATGCATCGAGCATGCCGCCTATCGAATCCACCGACTGCGCGATTTCTTCGGCCGTGCGCCGCTCTGTGCCTTTGAAGACCATGTGCTCGATGAAGTGCGCGATCCCGTTGCTCTCGGGCGATTCGCCGCGCGATCCGGTGCCCAGCCAGATGCCCACCGACACAGAACGCACGTGCGGCATCTTCTCCGTGACCACCACGAGGCCGTTGGGCAGCTCCGCCCGTTCGATATCGCGCGCCGGCTGGCTCATATGACTATTGTGGCACACGCACGGCGGGAACGCGACTTGAGGCCCTGCGGTGTTCCCAATCAGTGCGTAGCCGCGTGTTAAGATGATGATATCGCTGCAGGGAGACCGCACGTGCCTGTGGAACTGCTTGGAAAATCGGCGGAGGAATTGCGGGCGTTTTTCGCATCGCTCGGCGAGCCTGCCTACCGCGGCGCGCAAATGTATCGCGCACTCTACGTGGAGCGGCGTTTCGACTTCGCCGCCATGACGAATGTGCCCGGGGCCCTCCGTTCGCGCTTGACGGAGGAAGCGCGCATCACGCTTCCTCGCATCGTGCGTAGATTTCAATCCGTAGATGGGTCCGTGCGGTATCTGTTCTCGATTGGTGGCGAAGACGCGAAGCCCGCGCAGATCGAGGCCGTCTTCATGCCGAAAGAAGGCCGCCAGACCATCTGCATCTCGACGCAGGCAGGTTGCGCCGTCGATTGCCATTTTTGCCTGACGGCACAGTTAGGTCTGATCCGCAACCTTACGGCCGGGGAAATCATCGGGCAAGTTCTGGTCGTGCTCGAAGAAAATCGCGAACAGCTCACGCCGCAGACGAACGTGGTTCTGATGGGCCAGGGCGAACCGCTGCTCAACTACGACGCGACAATGGCCGCGGTCCGGATTATGCTCGATCCCAAGGGCGTCGCGCTTGCTCCCAGACACGTCACGCTGTCGACCAGCGGCATCGTTCCGGGAATCGAGCGGCTCGGGCAGGAGAAAATTCGGCCCAACCTGGCTATTTCGCTCAATGCTTCCTCCGACGAGCAGCGCGATGCGCTGATGCCCATCAATCGCAAGTATCCGCTTGCTCTATTGCTCGACGCGTGCCGCCGCTATCCTTTGCGCCCCCGCGAGCATTTCACAATCGAATACGTTTTGATCGGCGGCGTGAACGATTCACCCGAAGACGCCCGCCGAGTGGTGCGCCTGCTCGCGCACATCCGCGCGAAGGTGAATCTGATTCCCTGGAATCCCGGCAATTTGCCGTACCGCGCCCCGGCCGCGGACCGGATCGAGGAGTTCAAGCGCATCCTCATGGAAAAAGGCGTCCCCGCGTTCGTGCGCTACTCTCGCGGGCAGGATGTCTTCGCCGCCTGCGGCCAGCTCGCTCTGATTGAAACGGCAGGCTCTACTTCTGCTACATCCATACCTCTCAGTTGAACTTGCTCAGTGTGTCCTGGCAATTCGGGAGAAAATGTATTTTCAAACCTTCAGGGGTTAAAACCCCTGCAGAGATCGCGGTCTTCATGTCGTGCCTAAAGGCACGACCCACAAGACTTCTAGTTTTGTCCGTGAACTGCTTGGCCTGGTGTTTGTGGGTCGCGGCTTCAGCCGCGACTTAGAAGGGCAGAAAAAACTGGCGCTTTAGCGCCTGATTCCCGTATTTCATTTCAAGGACGAATGCCGATCACAGCGATCATTCGGCCTGTCTTTGCACCTTCGCGGCGATAACTGAACAGAAGATCCGTCCGGCAGGCGGTGCAGAGATCGTTCACTGCGATTTGCGCTTCCGGCACGCCTGCATCGACCAACTGCCAGCGGTTTGCAGCCCGCAGATCGAGCTGCACGCGTGGCGGCGGCGGAACATGTCCCGGCGGCATCATCGTCAGCCACGGCAGCCAGAGCGGTTCCTCTCCGTGCGCCAACTGATCAAACGGCCCGTCGAACCACTCCGCCGCACCCGGGAACTGCGCCGCGAATGCCTGCGCCACTTCCGGCCCGACCTCATAGCAGCAGCGGCCAATCGCCGGTCCGAGCGCCGCGACGACGTCGCGAGGGCGCGTTCCGAATTCCATGCGCATCCTCCCGAGCGCCTTCACCACGATACGCGCGAGGGTCCCGCGCCATCCCGAGTGAATCGCCGCGACTGCGCGTTGCCGCGTGTCCGCCAGCAGAATCGGCACGCAATCTGCCGTTTGGACGCCGAGCAGAAGTCCTGGCGTGCGCGTTGCCAGTGCGTCGGCTTTGGGCGCGTCCGCTGCGGGCACGGCAGCGATGTGAATCACGTCCGAGTGAATCTGCCGCAAGGTGACAAGAGGCATTTGCTTTGCCGCGATAGCCGCCGCGAATTTGGCGCGGTTCTCCACGACGCGTTCGCGTTCATCCCAATCCGTGAACCCCAGATTCAACACGCGCTTGCCGTCCAGCAGACTTTCGCCTCCCGGCCGCGTGCTGAATCCGTGCGCGAGCCAGCCAAGCTTTTCGAGCGCGCATGATTCCACGATCTGCAAACCGTGCGCGCGGCGTATGGCCCAGGCGTCGCTGCCACGCCGCAGCGTCGAGTTCTCTTCGCGGTGCGCGGAGCCGCGTCTTGAGGAACGAGTTTTCATTGCCCGAGCCATGGAATTCGTGTGCCCTACTGGCCACTTTAACTTAACGCGTCAGTTCCTGTCTGTATCTGGCGCGCACGGTTCACCGTGAACGGTATAATTCTGGCATCGCGTTAGCGGCTTGCAGCGTGCGGCTCGGAGGGCAGATGATTGTTGGCTTGGGCGTGGACATCGCGGAAGTGGACCGCATCGCAGCGGCCATCGAGCGCCACGGCCGCGCGTTCCTGAATCGCGTTTTCACGCCATCGGAGATTGCCTACTGCGAAAAGCATCGCGACCGCGCCGAGCGGTTCGCGGGACGCTTCGCCGCCAAGGAAGCCGCGATGAAGGCGCTCGGGACCGGCTGGGCGCGCGGCGTGCGCTGGGTGGAAATCGAAGTCGCGCGCGAGCCAAGCGGCAAGCCCACGCTGAAATTGTCGGGCGCGTCGCGCGCGATTGCCGACCACCTCGGCGTCAAGAACATCGCCCTCACCATCACGCATACCGGCAATACGGCTCTCGCGCTGGTCATTTTCGAGGGATGAAGTCCGCAGGAAGATTCAACACAGAGAACACAGAGAACAAATCAAGAGGCATGAAAAACCACACAATCTAAGAAAGCAAATCGTTGAATGAGTTTCTCCGTGCTCTCTGTACTACTAATCCGTAGATTCTCTGCGTCGCGCGATGAATTTTGGTTGCCCCAGGAGGGCTGGGCTTCAGCCCAGCCGGAGGGAGGCTGCTTCAAGCCGGCTTTAGCCGCTGAAGCTAACTTTGGTTGCGGCTTCGCCTCGCGATGGTGGAATCTTCTTTTGCAGCGGACCTGCGCAGGACTACAGTGCGATGCCCGCAAGGTGTCCGGCCCTCACGCCGGTAATTTTCACGTCCACGAACTCGTTTGCCGGACGACGTCCAGCGACGCGCACGTCGACATAATTGCTGGAAAGCGCACGGGTCCACGGCCCAGAGCCGTCTTCGCCGCTGCGCAGCAAAGTCAGCGCACGCAGAGTACGTCCCGCCTGCGCGGCGCAGAACACCGATTTCTTTTCCTCGCCCAGATCGCGAAGTTCCTTCGCGCGCATCGCAATCACTGCGGCGGGCACGTTGTCCTGCATTTCCGCTGCTGGCGTTCCCGGCCGCGGTGAGAATGAAAATACGTGCAGGTGCGTGAGCGGCAGCCGGCCGATCAGTGAGAGCGTTGCGCGATGATCTTCCTCGGTCTCGCCCGGGAATCCGGCGATTACGTCCGCGCCAATCGCCGCGTCGGGAAGCCATTCTCGCACCAGCTCTGCCCGCCGCGCGTAGTGCTCGGCGCGATACCACCGGTGCATCGCCGCGAGGATGCGGTCCGAGCCCGACTGCAACGGCATGTGGAAGTGCCGCGCCAGCCGGTCGCTCGCCGCAAACAACGCAAGCAAATCTTCGGTGACGTCCATCGGCTCGATGGAACTCACGCGAAGCCGCTCGATCGGCGTCTCGTCGAGAATGCGCCGGAGCAACTCGCCCAGCTCCGCTCGCAGTGAATGCTCGCGGTGAACGGCACGCGGCGCAAGGTCGCGCCCGTAGCTGCCCAGATCGATTCCGCTCAGCACGACTTCGCGCGCGCCGCCCTCAGCCAATTTACAAATTTCTTCGATGACGCGATCCGGCGCGAGGCTCCGGCTGCGTCCGCGCACCTGCGGAATCACGCAGTAGGAGCACCGGCTGTTGCATCCATCCTGAATTTTCAGTACGGGCCGCGTGTGGCCCGCTTCGCCGCCTTCGACAGGCACGAAAAGGAGTTCTCTTTGTTCCAGAATATTCCCGGTCAGGATCTTGGCCGGACCGCGCTCGAGCGAAAGAGATTCCCCTCCGACTGCTGCAATCGGTTCACCGCGAGTCATCGTCGCGAGTGGCACGAATCCTCTCCTCTGGCCCGCTGGCGAAACTGGCGTCATTTCCTGGACGAGACGCGGAATTTCCGGCTTGTGCGAATTTCCGACGACCCACGCGACGCCATTGAGCCCGGCAAGTTCTTCCGGTGCACGCTGGGCGTAGCAGCCTGTCACGACGATCCGCGCAGCAGGATTCTCCCGGTGAATCGTACGAATCGCTTGGCGCGCCTGCAGGTCCGCGGCTGCGGTCACCGTGCAAGTATTCACCACCACGACATCGGCGGAATTTGCCTCCGGCGAGGCAGCATATCCGCGCTCGCGCAGCTGCCGCTCGATCGCCGCCGCATCGGCCTGCGTTGCCCGGCATCCGAACTGTTCGATGAAAAAGGTGGCCATGCCCAAGCCTGTTTCGTCCGTTCCAAACCGCTCCCGCTCGGTAGTGCAGCGCAGATTATAGCAAAGCAAGCCTTCGACTCCGCCTCCATGCTGTGCCGAGGAAGCGGGGTTTCCATCAGTCACTATTCACAAGTCACCAGTCACGAATCACGGCTTTACCCATTGTTCGCGGTACCCTCATTCGGGTATCTTGCCTGTTAGAAGTTATGGTGGATATCCATTGCCACATCCTTCCGGGCCTGGACGACGGTGCGGACACGCTCGAAACGTCGATCCAAATGGCTGAAATGGCCATCGCCGACGGAATTACGCACGTCGTCGGCACTCCGCATGCAAATTCAACGTATAAATTCGATCCTGAACTGATCCGCCGGCGCCGCGACGAGCTGCAATCCGCTGTGGGCGGCCGCCTGACCCTGGCAACGGGCTGCGATTTCCACTTGAGCTACGAAAACCTGCAGGACGTCCAGAAGAACCCGAAGAAATACACGATCAACCAGAAGAACTACCTGCTGGTGGAGTTCGCCGATTTTGCGATTCCGCCGTCGATGGATGAAACGCTGCACCAGTTGCAGCTCGCGGGGTTGTCTCCCATCATCACGCATCCGGAGCGTAACGGCCTGCTGCGCGCGCAACCCGAGCGGATGTATCGCTGGCTGCACCAGGGCTGCTACGTGCAGGTCACGGCGCAATCCATCCTCGGGCGTTTCGGAACCGGAGCGCAGCACCGCGCGGAAGAGTGGCTCGACGCCGACCGCGTTCATTTTGTCGCCAGCGACGCGCACAACCTGACGGGCCGTCCGCTGCAGCTTCGCGCGGCGTATGACGCGGTCGCCAAACGCCGCGGCGCAGACGTCGCGCAGGCTTTGTTCCACGACAATCCTCTCGCCGCATTCGAAGGCCGCAGCCTCCCCTACGAGCCGGAACAAGCCGACCCTTCCGCCAAGCCCCCTCAATACCGCCGCCGCAAACGATTTATTTTTTTCTGAGGATTCAGCAACGAACAGCGTGGAGTCATTCCGAGGAGCGAAGCGACGAGGAATCCCTCCGCCTTCTTGTACCAATGACAAGACCCGAGAGGGATTCTTCGCGGAGTTTATCCCGGCCCCTGCCGGGGCTCGGAAAGACGCGGCGGAGGCATTTCTCCCAAGCCGCCTACCGCTTCTGCTCCATCAATCCTGCGATGGTGCCCATCAAGTCGTACTTGGTGATGATTTCGAAGCGGCCGTTACCCATCTGGACGAAGACGGCGGGTTCCTCGTGGCTCAGGAGATATGTGAGACGCTCGACGGGCGCTTCGCAGGGGACTTGCGGCAGCGGCTTGCTCATCACTTCGCGAATCACCATCTTGCGCAGGTCTTTGCCTTGCAGCGCCAGGTTCAGGATCTGATCTTCGTGAATCGCGCCAATCGGCGTCTGCCCTTCAAACACGGGCAACTGCGAAATATCCTGCGTCTGCATCGTGTGCAGCGCGTGGAACACGGTCTGGTCGGGCCCCGCCACGATCAACTCGCGGACCTTGCCGGTCTTGTGCTTCGCGTTGACGACGTCTTCGGCCGTGAGCGGCACTTCCGAATCCACGTACCCGCGCT
This sequence comes from Terriglobia bacterium, assembly GCA_041488495.1. GTDB lineage: Bacteria > Acidobacteriota > Terriglobia > Acidiferrales > UBA7541 > Palsa-360. The sequence goes on along the minus strand of JBGPPL010000004.1, from coordinate 85,354 downwards.
CGCGCATCCATTCGTCGCTGTACACTTTGCTCAGATAGCGCATGCCGGTATCGGGCAGGAACGCCACGACGAAGGATCCCTTCGGCAGCGTTTTCGCCACGCGCAAGGCGCCAGAAACGCAGCCGCCGCCCGAGCCTCCGGTGAAGACTCCTTCCTGCTTCACCAGCCGCCGCGCCCAGATGAAGCATTCCTGGTCGTTGACCTGCACGATGTCATCGAGGATTTTGAAATCCATCGTCGCCGGAAAAATGTCCTCTCCGATGCCCTCGACGACATACGTTTTCGCCTTGCCGATTTTTCCTGTCTTAGCGAATTCGTAGTACAGCGATCCGATCGGATCCACGCCGATCACTCTGACCTTAGGATTTTTCTCCTTCAGGTAGCGGCCCACGCCGCTGATCGTTCCGCCCGTGCCCAGGCCGCAGACGAAATGCGTGATCTTTCCTCCCGAATCCTCCCAGATTTCCGGACCGGTCGTCTGGTAATGCGCCTCGGGGTTCATCGGATTCTCGTACTGATTCGGGTAAAACGAATTCGGGATTTCCTTGGCGAGTTTTTTCGCCACCGAATAGTAGCTGCGCGGGTCGTCGGGCTCGACCGCCGTCGGGCACACGATGACTTCCGCGCCGAGCGCCTTCAGCAGGTCCACTTTTTCCTTCGATTGCTTGTCCGTGATGGTGAATACCAGCTTATAACCGCGCACGGCGCCCACCAACGCCAGGCCAATCCCGGTATTGCCCGATGTTCCTTCGATGATCGTGCCGCCCGGTTTGAGCAGACCCCGCCGCTCAGCCTCATTGATCATCCAGAAGCCGATGCGGTCCTTCACCGACCCGCCCGGATTCATGTAGTCGGCCTTGACGTACACTTCGGCGTCGAATCCGGTCGTAAGCCGGTTCAGCCGCACCAGCGGCGTGTGTCCGATGGCCTCGAGAATGTTCTTACAGAGCAAGCGCGACCTCCGAAAGCCCATCTACACGGAGGACACAGAGATCACGAAGAATATTTGGATATCGTTCTCAGTGGTCTTTGTGTTCTCTGCGACCTCAGTGTTAGGCCTTTTCTCCCATGCGAACCAAGCTTAAGGCGTACCGTTGGGGAATGTCCAGTTTCGCCGCGCGGCCCTGTTCGTGGCAAAATGGCACGCTCCAAAGCGAGGAGACACGATGAAAGTGAAAAGGACGAATATTTCAACCGGAACGGCTTGGGAACCCATTATCGGGTATTCCCGCGCGGTGCGCGTAGGCGATACGGTTCACGTTTCGGGCACGACGGCCACCGGCGCCGACGGGAAACTGGTGGGTGTGGGCGACGCGTACGCACAGAGCGTGCAGACGCTGCGCAACATTGAATCCGCGCTGCGCAAGGCCGGTGCGCGTCTCGAAGACGTGGTCCGCACGCGCATGTATGTCGCCAACATCGCCGAATGGGAGAAGGTTGGCCGCGCCCACGGAGAATTCTTCGGCAAGATCCGGCCCGCCACGGCGATGGTTCAGGTGGGTGGCCTGGTTTCGCCGGAGATGCTGGTCGAAATCGAAGCCGAAGCTATCGTGATGTCACGCGAACAGGCAAAGCCGCGCGCCGCAAAAAGTAAGACCCGCGCACGATCGCGCCGCAAACGGTAAGTTGTAGGGGCACGGCACGCCGTGCCCCCCTACGATTCATCTCAATCTACTAATACCGCACACGCACCCGATACCGCAGCACCGACGTGCCGTCTTTGTCGACAGGCACCTGAAATTGCGCGGCGAACGCGGCGGTCTTGGTGAATTTGTACGTCGAGCTGACCATCTCCCAATCTCCGCCGATCGGTTCGTTCGCCTCGACGGTGATGGGCGCGTCCTTGTGATTCCGCAGCGTGATCTCGTATTCGAATTCGTACAAGCGGTCGGAAAGCCTCTTGTAATCGGTCTGCTTGCGCTCAGCAACGATATCGAATGCGTTGCCGATGTGCAGGCTGATGGTTTCATCTTTAGGGGTGTGGTCGATGTGGTCTTCACCGACAAACAATGAGCCGCCGCGCGAGTCGGCCTGATACACGCGGATTGTGCCAGAGGGCAGAGGCATCCCGAGCCCAGCCTTGTCCTCGTTCTTGAATTTGTAGAAGACCTGCACGGGGTCCTTCACCGGCGCGCCGGGTTGTGCGGCGGTCCGGTAATAGTAGGACTGCCCGTTCACGACATACACTTTTTGCAGCGGGAAGCGCGAGGCGTTAAGCAGGCTGATCTGCTTTGATTCCTGGTCGAAAATTGATGTCCGGCGGCCCAGGCTGTAGAGGTGATACTCGGAGAACGCCTCCTGCTGGAACGGGGCGGGAGCATTTGCCGCTTTGACCATTCCCTCCATCGCCCTGAATTCATCCCTGCCGTTCTGGGCCACGACCCGGTGAAGATCTCCCGCCACGAGCTGCAGGTGCGCATTCTTGAACGCCGTGCCGCTGTGATTCACGAGCGTGACCCAGCCGTCGAGATCGCCGTTTGTTTCATCCTTACCGACGTTCAGTACATAGTCCGCGCTCCAGGAAAGATTGGAAGTCAGATACGATGCTTCCACTCTGTGCCGCCGCGCGCCGGAATTCTGGAGCGTCCACAGCAGCGTGGGACGCTCGTACAGATTTTCGGGCAACTCGGGGAAGCGAATACTCTCGTACGATAGGCCTGTAACGATTTCATTGCCGATCTTCCAAACGGGTGCGCCGTTCAAGGAGAGCAGAGTAGCCTTCACTTCATCATATTGTGTTGTCCCACTGTTCAACTTTGCCCGCACCAGCGTGACCTCGCGTCCGACGTACTTCTGGAGCAGCTTGTTCGGGTCGAGCAGATCGTACTCGTAATTTTGCTCGAGCACGCTCAGCTTCGCGGGCTCGGTCATCGAGCGAAAATGCACCGTCGCCGGATTGATCGATGCCGCGATGTCCATAAACCGCAGGCGCGATTCCCCGGACGGCAGCGTGAGCTGGCGCACATCCCGCACGAGGGAGAGATTCGAATTGTAAACGGTGAGGGCCAGATCGCTCTGGTCCGCAAGCGTGGTCGTGACCGTGCCATCAGCAGGCCGGGCGGCTGCCTGGTCTGAAGATTGTGCGGAAGCGGAACGATAAAGGAGCGGCAAAGCCAGCAGCAGCGCCGCAAGTCCCGCGGCATACGGAAATCTCAACAGTTTGGCGTTTCTCATGGGCAGTCTCCGATGAAGATCTGAATTCATCCTTCATCGGTTAGAACGAGCCTGCCCGGATTTCTTGCACGCAAATCTTGCTATTGTGCCCGCCAGGTTTTCCCGCCGTCCTGTGTAGCGTAGCGGCGCTGATCGTTTGCCACGATCGTCGCTGTCTGTGCGCCACTCACCGCGACGTTGATCCAATCAGGCAATTTCCCCGAGGTGGCGGCAGACAATGACGGGGGAGCGATCTTTTCCCAGTGTTCCGCGTCTATCGTTCGTGCAATTGCGCCGTTGCGGCCCACAATCCAGCAGATCGTGTCGGAGACCGCCGCTCCGGCTAGCCATTCTTCCTGCAACGGACTTGTCTGCAAGATCCATGCGCGGCCCGCATCGGTCGAGCGCTGGATGCGTCCACTTTTTCCTACGCGCCAGAAGACTTTTCCCGAAGGTGTTTTTATCTGGACGGCGGTTTCTCCTGCTGCGTCCAAGTTTGAAAGGGACTGGAAATTTCGGCCATTCACAGGCAGGTCCGAAACCCTTCTAGGTCCCGCAAGGGCCTGTTTGTCTCTCGCAGAAGCATTGCCTACTGTGCCGCCTGTCGTCTCGGCCACAGGCACCTCCCCCGCAACCATAACGGATTGAGTCTTTGAGCCGGGCACTTCAGTTGCGGAGGCGGCTTGGCCCACAACTTGAGGTTGCGCTTGTGAAAGTGGCCTGGGAAATGGACCCGCAAGCGGCGGAGGCGCGGGGGGCGGTGCGCCTGCCACCGCGCTGTTCAATTCAGCCTTATCTTTCTTCTCGTTTCCTGAAGCGCTTTCGGCAACTCCGGCGCTCGGCGTAAGCCTATCTAGAGCGCGCCCGTCATCCAGGCGATTCTTCGCAAGCGCATCTGCCGCCGGATTGGAGGATTGAGCTCTCGCGAAGGAACGGTCTCTCGGCGCTACAGCATCCGTTTCCGGGGTTTTTTTTGGAGTGACTTTGGAGAATTGCTCCAAAGCCCGCGTCTCCGTATTTGGCGGAGGTTCGGTCTTGGGGGCCTGCGCGATGAGGGTTCCCGAAGAGTCTTGATTGGCTGTGCGCCAGGGAGGTCGCATCGCGAACCACACGGCCAGGACGGCTGCCAGGCCCAGCGCGGGAGTCAGCCAGCGCATGCGCCAGGCCAGCCGATTCGGGCGAGTGGGCTCGGCAGTCCGCGCGGGGGCCTCGAGTGGGGCGCGCGCGGCCGCGATCAATTCTCCGAGATGCGCGACCTCTCTTTCGGCAAGGGGCACGTCCGCCGACGCTGCGAGCACAGCCAGGATTTTTCTGCAACGCGAGCAGATCGCGAAGTGGCTTTCACACTGCGCAATTTCGCCCGGCTGGAGCGCCCTTTCGTGGTACGCCGCGAGCAACTCGGCATCGGGACATTCCCCGGCGTCGCGCGGCGCGATCCGGTCCAGCGCCTCGCCCACCCGCCGCGCGAGTGCTTCTTCGCGGCGGCGGTCACGTGATTCGTCTCTCTTCTGTGAGTCCATAGCCACTCTTCCTTATATCCGCGGGCTCCAAGTAGAGCCCGCACCCGTAACTTAGAACGGTCCAGGATTCGAATCTTGCACGGTGCGCTCTCACCGGTTCACTTCTCCGGTGGATCTACAGCGGATTCCCCTTTCGAAAGCGCACGTGACAAATCAAACGGCCAGTCTTCCAGCGCGTATTCGAACGCCAGGTCCACCTGCGCCTCGTCGAGACCCAGTTCCGCCCCGTGGCCGTCCCGCGCGGGTGCGCCGCGAAGCAGCGTTTGCGTCACGATCTCCCGCAACTCGCGCCTCGTGCGCTCCAACTGCCGAGACACCGTCGACTCATGCTCGCCCAGGGTGCGTCCGATCTCCGCCAGCGTGAGCTGGTCCACGTAGTAGCACGCCAGAAGCATGCGTTCGCGCGATGCCAGCCGGGCGATTGCAGCCTTGAGCGCACCATCGAGCCGCTTGAGATACCTCTCGCGGTCCGGATCGGCTGGTGGAGAATCCGTGCGCTGCGCCAATTCGCGCGGCGCCTCGTCTTCCCCGGCATCAAGCGAAATCGTCCGACAGCCGGTTCGCAGCAGATCGACGTGCCGCTGGGCGAGCACAGCCCGCAGCCAGGTGGAAAGCTTGCTGCGCCCGTGAAAATATTCGAACAGGGATTTCCGCTGTCCGCTACCGGTGGGGCTGACGCCGTAGAGCTCAGCGTAGAGCGAGTCTGCCAGCTCCTCTGCGCGGGCATCATCACCCGCGCCCGATGTGCAAAGAATCGCGCGGGCAGCGGCGCGAAGCTCCTGCCGGAAATGCGCGACGAAAAACTCCCAGGCTGCTTCCGTGCTTTCACTGCACGCGCACGCCAGAGCCAGATCTTCCAGGTGCAGCGATTTCAGGTAGGCCTCGACCTCTGCGGCACTAGCGCGCACACCTCGATATTGCTTCTCCACGCTGCGTCGCAGGGCCTCAGCAAAGCGATTGCGGGAGAGGCCCCACCGGGCGCAATTTGCTTCCGCATGCAGCCATTCGATCAGATGCGCATGTTGCGCCGAAAAAGCGTCGAGCGATGCGAAGGTGGATTCTTGCGCCATGCGGTGCGGACGGCCTTTCGGTGTCTCGATGCATCATAGCTCACCCGGGGCCCACGCGCGCGGCTCGGCCTGGCCGGATACATTCTGGACACCCTATTTTCGCCGTCTCGGTGTAGAATAGCGACTTAACCGGCAACCCGCAGGCAGACCAGAGCTCCCCGCTTCTGTGTCCCGGAGTCAAACGCAGGTTTTCCCGCGCAATGTACCGCGCGGCAGGTTGGCAAACGGGATCGGAGGAAACATGAACAGGCGACAAAAAGGTTTTTCCCTCATTGAGCTACTGATCGTCGTGACGATCATCTTGATTATTGCGGCGATTGCGATTCCCAACTTGATGCGTTCAAAAATCCAGGCAAACGAGGCTGCAGCCGTTGAGACGCTCAAGACCCTGAACACGAGCGCGATCATGTATTCGACGAGCTATGGCGGTTTTCCACACACCATCGCGGAAATGGGGCCCGGCGGAGGAAGCCCGAACCCTTCGTCCGCGGCGGCTGATCTGATTGACTCGGTTCTGGCAACCGGGGTCAAGAGCGGTTACAAATTCACGCTCACGGTTGTATCGACCGATCCCGCTGGCAACGTGCTCAGCTACGGCATCACGGCTAGTCCCGTGACGCCCGGCACCACCGGTCAGCGATCGTTCTTCACCGATCCGAGCGGCACGATCCGCGCCACCCAGAGCGGCACGGCGGATTCATCCAGCGTGCCGATCGGCTAAGTGGTCCTTCACTGCATCCGCGAAATCGATGTAGGAAGCTTCCGCTGCTTCCTCTTTTTCTTCTTCTGGGCTGTTGCAATTTCCCTCTGCGCAAACCACCTTCGCGAACTGGAGTGTTTCACGTGAAACATTCCAACCATCACGGATCGAATGCCGGCGCTGTCCGTGAGAATCCGACCTGATAATCCTACGCTTGTGGCGGCGTGCTAAACTTCTGGGCCAGTCCCTATCTTGGTTGAGGACAGAACGTTTGACTAAAGGAGACATCGCTTGAACTACTATGGAGCCAAAGAGTTAGCCGGGAGTTTTCGCACCGTCCGCAAGAATACGATTACCATTGCTCAGGAACTCCCCGAAGAAAAATATGGTTTTCGTGCAGCCCCCGACACGCGGACGGTTGGCGAACTGCTCGCGCATATTTCGGTGGCGTACAATTTTCAGTACCAGATTCACGGCCAGGAACGCCGGACTTCGCTTGCAGGATTTGACTTCCCATCGCTGATGAAGCGGTTGGCGGCGGAAGAAAAGGCGCCACGGACCAAGGATCAGACGCTTGAGATGCTCCGCACCTCCGGCGAGAAATGGGCTGGCTGGCTCGAAGGACTTACGGAAAATTTCCTGGCGGAGCAGGTTGCGATGCCTCCGGGGGCGACTTCATCCTCCAGGAGCCGTTTCGATATGATCCTCTCGGTCAAAGAACATGAAATGCACCACAGAGGCCAGTTGATGCTCATCGAGCGCATCGTCGGCATCGTGCCGCATTTAACTCGCGAGATGCAGGCCCGCATGGCTGCAGCTGCCGCGAAAAAGTGACTTATCACAGGATCACAATTTAGGTCGCGAAGAACGCCCTCATCGGGAAGTGGCGCAGTAGGTAACGGGAAACAGCGAGCCAGTTTCCGAGAAGCCTATTTCTGGGGACCTGCTGCCAAGTCCTCGAGTTGCAGGCTCAGACGCAGACCAATCTTTCGGAGATTGGCCGGAGTCTCTGCCCCTGACGCCACCCGTACTGAAAGGCAGCTATCTCTTTCGCAATCCTGAACACACATCCCCTCGTATCGCCCAGTCTTTGCATACAATGGAGTCAGGCACGGCCAACGACATTGGTTGGCAATGAGGCGACACGATGCCTGAAACTGAGTTCTCAGTAGTCCGCGCTACCCCGCGATTCTCCTTTATCGCCGAGGCTGAAGTGACCGGGTCGCGGGACGGGACGCATGTCGTCGGGCGCATCTCCAAGTTGAGTTCGCGCGGCTGCTATGTAGACACGGTTAATCCGTTTCCAATGGACGAACAACTGCGCTTACGCATCCGCTATGGCTGCAGCACATGCGAGATGCCCGGCAAGGTCATCTATACGCACTCCGGGTACGGCATGGGCGTACTGTTTGGTGAGATCGCGCCTGAGCATCGCGGCATACTCGATGCCTGGCTGGACGAAGTCGCCCGGAAATCGGCCTGACCCACTTCATTTAATAAAGAAGAGGACTGCGATGACAGGGCTATTGGACAACGGAATTGTTCTACTCCTCTTAAAAGTGTACGGCGTCCTGCTTCTCCTGGGGCCGGTTTTATTGCGCGCTCAGTTTCGGTATAAGGCCAAGCTCAATCCTCAATTCGTTCCTGTAGAGACACTCCCGGCCGACATCCAGTAGTTCATGGCGCCCCGCGCGCAGAGCATTGCAGCACTGGGGTTCGAGCCCATCGGCTATGTGAGCCTGGGAAGTATGGCGACCGGCACGGGGAGCTTCATGGCGCTCTTCAGCAATTCCAGGACACTTGAATGGGCGGACGTTTCCGTCGTCAAGTCCGCCACAAAAATGCGCGGATACATCGAGTTTATCACTCGCTGCTCTGACGACGTTCAAGTGGACACGAACACGAACTCCACCGCTCCGGTGCTGTTTCCTTCGCCTTCCTACCATGTGTTTCGCTTTCCGCAAGTCAAGGATGCCTTCACGCTGTACCGTGTTCATCGAATGCTGGTGCAGGAAAACACGGGCGGTTCCAAGCCGGAGTTGCCAGCGCGCGGACAGGAATTGGCTGAACTGAAACGGCGTCTCGAGCGATATGGCCCCCGGCAGCAGGAATGCGGCTACATGGTTCTCGATGACGCGGGTGAAAACTTCCGGCTGACATGGAAAGGCGCAATCCTTGGGGCCTGGCGGTCCATTTGGCCGGTTTCACTGCTGCGCCGCTGGTGGATGCAAGGCCGGAGCGAGGTCCGGCTCCGATCCCTGGGCGTCGCACAATATCGGCCTATGTAGTGTCCTAACCTGAGCCTCAGCGTGTTTCTTTGCCGATAGTGCCCGATAAACGCGGCGGTCTCAATGGGTCGACGCAACACTAGCTCGAAGTGTACTTGCGGGAGTCTCAAAAGCTAAATTCGTTCGCGAGTGTTGATTCAAACGGAACACTGCCCTGTTTAAGTTCTGATTGAGTACAGCCTGACAGATCGGTTCTCTAGGAGAAGTATTGTCGGATCAACCGATTAGATGGTGTTGCATCGACCCATTGAGCTGGCAGCCTCTTTCGGAAACTTGTCTCCCGCCTGGGGCGCCTGCGAATTGACGCGAGCATGCGCGTTTCGCTACGATGAATCTCGGGTGCGGGCTCTGCGTGGAGCCCGCCAGAAGTTGACCACGCTGCGCACAGACGTTTTTGCGCGTCCGGCGCGGACCTGCGATTTGCTGCCATGTATGCCTGCCGCGAATGCGAAACTGAAATTAATCAGGCGACGGAGCTTTGTCCGCATTGCGGCGCCGATCTGACTGTATCCATCCCTGGCGGGGACCTGCCTGCGCCAAAGCCGTCTCTTCAAAAAGTTCTGCTGCGGTGGGGCGTGCTGCTTGGCGTTCTCCTTGCCGCGATCTGGAGCTTTTTGTGGTTCATCGTGCCGGAGCGGCAGGGAAATCCCACCACGCAGGCGGAGGCGCGCGCCATCGAGTCCTTGCGCGAAGTTCGGACCGCGCTGGCGGACTACGCATCGGCGCAGAACGGCGCCTATCCGCGGCAGTTCGAGGCGCTCGGTGAACGGGTGCGCACGGCCGCGCAACTCGCACAGAGCGTCAACTACCAGATACAGTACACGCCCGGTCCAGCGGAGGGCGATGGTACGATTCGCAGCTACGCGCTGCAGGCCCGCGCGGGTAACTACGGTTTCCGCAGCTTCTATTCGGACAATAGCGGCGCGGTGCGCGCAACACGTGAAAACCGGGCCGCCACAGCTCAGGATCCTCTTGACTGAGCCGCGCCCAACACCCGCGACCGCGTTGCGGTAGTTTCCGCCAGACGCTCGGTGCTATACTTTTACTCGACGCGCCTGTTGTGGCAATGCAATTTCGGCCCATTTTTCCGTGGAGAGGTGCTGGAGTGGCCGAACAGGGCTGACTGCTAATCAGTTTCACCCCAAAAGGGTGACGGGGGTTCGAATCCCCCCCTCTCCGCCAGATTTTGGTTTGGTGTAAACACGCGGCTGCGCGGGGCCGGCTTTTCGCCCGGCCCAGCTCGCTGGGAGGTCGCGTGTATTTTTCGTTTCAAATGGATGCAATCCAAGGCGAGCCATGACGGACGCACTATCAAAAATTAAGAAGAAGTTGCAGGACGAAATCACGGCGCTCGAACATGAGATGAATATCGAACTGCCCAAAGAGCTGATGAAGGCGCGCGCTCACGGCGACCTTTCGGAAAACGCGGAGTTCAAGTACGCCAAGGAACGCCAAAGCTATGTTTCCGCGCGTCTGGGCCAGTTGAAAAAACGGCTGGGCGACATCGGCATGCTGAATCTCACGAATATTCCTGCCGATCGCGCCGGCTACGGCTCGCGCGTCTGGCTGTTGGATATCAAGAGGTCGGTCGAAATCGAGTACAAGCTGGTGACTTCCGAGGAAGTTGACGCCGCACTGGGCATGATCTCGACGACCTCGCCCATCGGGAAGGCGCTGCTCGGACGGCACGTCGGCGATGAGGTGAAGGTGCACACGCCTGCGGGAATCAAGGAATTCGAAGTCGTCCGGCTGAAGACGATTCACGAAGACCAGTAGGTATTCTTTTTAGGTTTTGAGATTTCGATGCGGGAGCGTTTGCAATGTCGTTGCACAATGTGGGCCAGATGGGAGTAATCGGAGAAATCATCGCCCTTTTGGGTGTAGCGATCCTGTGGACATTCCGTGCGCAGGCGTTCGAATGGCTTCGAGAGTTCTTTGACATCTGGCGCGGCCAGATCTCCGGCCGCGATCCGTTCCTGGCCGATCCGGCGTATATGCGTCTGAAGCCCCGGCGTCCCCGCGGCGCCTTGCTCCTGGCAGGCGCCCTGGGCCTCGTATTTCTAGGCCAAGTTCTATTCTTGCTGGACCTCACATTTTAGACCGCGATTCCAGTCACTCCCCAAGACTCTGGTCCGCATTTCTCACATGAACTCTGTGGAAGTTTCCGGCCGGTTTTACCGCAAGCAGTTACAGTGCAGGTCCGGCGCGGTCCAGTAGCACAGGCTGTGCCTGTCCGGATTTGTCACTGCAAAATGCACACAGATTGAAGTCAGTGCCACTCAAGACGTCCATACACAGCAGCATAACGCCCGATTTTATTTTTATAGGAATTTCGCGGAGTAGTAGTCCTGGAAAATTTCTCAGTCACCTGCGCGTTTGTCCCGTGGGGCAACGCGTGCCGCAAGGCTCCGCATGACGATGGACTACCGGGTCCGTCTCTGGTACTTTGCCCTTCACCTGGTGAAACGTTACCGGATTTGGCTGAACGCTCCAGGGATCATGGCTTCGAAATAGCTTTGCCGCGCGAAGAGTGTCCGCCGGCTTATACCCACAGGAGGATTCACATGCTATCGCGACGCGACGTTCTGATTGGAGCGGCGGCTGCCGGAGCCGCTGCGCTCGTTCGCGGCGGGACCACCGCCTTTGCCAGCGCCTCGCAGCCGTCCACGCCGGTGAATTTCCATGTGCCGGCGGGCGCGTGCGATTGCCACACACACGTCTTCGGGGATTCGCGGCGCTTCCCCTTTGCAGCCGTGCGCAACTACACGCCCGAACCGGCCTCGGTTGCGGAGATGCGCGCCCTGCACCGCGCGCTGCACACCGAACGAGTTGTGATCGTGCATCCCAGCGTTTACGGCACGGATAATTCCTGCACGCTCGATGGGATGAAGCAGCTCGGCTCGATCGCGCGCGGCATAGCCGTGATTGATGAGAAGACGCCGGAGGCGGCGCTCGACGAAATGGATCGCGCCGGCATTCGCGGGATACGGATCAACCTCGAGACGTCTGGCCAGAGCGATCCCGCAGTGGCCCGCCAGCGTTTTCAGGAGGCGGTTGACCGAATCAAACGCCGCAGCAGATGGCATATACAGATCTACACGCGGCTGTCCGTAATTGAGGGAATCAAAGACCAGGTCATGGCCGCCCCGATGCCGGTCGTCTTCGACCACTTCGGAGGTGCGCAGGCGCCGCTTGGCATCGGACAGCCCGGTTTCGATACCCTGTTGAACCTGGTTCGAACAGGCAAAGCCTACGTCAAAATCTCGGCGCCGTATCGCAGTTCCACGCAAGCGCCGGACTATCCGGACGTTGCGCCGCTCGCCAAGGCGCTGATCGCCGCGAACCCGCAACGCATGTTGTGGGGGAGTGACTGGCCGCACCCGGCCCCGCCAGTGGCCCACGGCCCAGTCACCGACATCACGCCGCTGTGGCAAATCGATGACGGGCGTGTATTGAACCAGCTTGCCATCTGGGCTCCGAACCCTGCCCTGCGCAAGACCATCCTGGTGGAGAATCCCGCGAAGCTCTACGGATTCTGAGCGCGAATTGCGAAATTCGAGATGCACCGCTCGCAACACAAGAAGACCAGTGCAACCAGGGGGTTCCACGAGTCACCTGTCACGAGTCACTTGCGCGCCTTCCGGATCAACCGGGCGCGTTTAGTTCTGGGAATTGGTGATGACCTGGCCCACGCGGAACACGACGGCCAGCAATTCCACGACAATGCGGCAATACACGATCCAGAGAAGCATTGCCGCGAAGCCGAGGATCAGCGCCAGCAAGCCGTTTGAGGTGGAGGTATGGAATCCGCTAAAGACGAACCAGATTGCGGCGACCAAACCCATCAGCAAATGCAGGCCATAAAGCATCTTCAACATGCGCGGCGTTAGCATGCGTTCAAAGGAAAAATCCATCAGCTTTTCTATCAGATTCTTTTCCCTGGGGTTTGCTTGCTGCTCGATATAAGTAGGCGCTGTAGCCATGTCGTAGTTCCTCCTCGCTGAATTTCTTGGCCGAGATTCCATCATACACAATCGTAATGCGATGCGGTCAGCGGCGCAGTACAGGAGCGCCAAAGACATAGCTGGCCGTTCGTACAGGTGGCGCGGGCCGACGTTTTCTGCGCAGTTGCGTTTGCTGTAGCCCGCGTCTCTTGCCCTGAGCGAAAGTGAAGGGTCAGACGCGGGACCCTTTCTGACAACTGGCAAAACCCTCGTCCCGGTTCGACCGGGACGAGCTACACGAAAGAGGCGCGGCCCTCAGGCGTATACTGTCATTGATTTGGCAGATCGACAGACCGGGTGAAATCTCCGCATGCCGGAAGATATCAGCCAAAGCGAACTGCAAGTCGAGAGCGCGTACGAGGATTTCCTCTCGCGGTATCCGAGCTACCGCGGAACGGCCGCGCTGGACATCCTGCGCGCAACCGAGTACCGGCGGCTCGACGAGCAGCGCCAGGTGTACCTCGACTACACGGGCGGTTCTCTCTATGCCGAGTCTCAGTTGCAAAAACATGTCGAGATGCTGAGCGGGGGAGTTTTCGGTAATCCGCATTCCGCCAATCCGACCTCGGCCGCGATGACGGGGTACGTCGAGCAAGCTCGCCGCTACGTGCTGAAGTATTTCAACGCCACACCGGACGACTACATCGTGGTGTTCACGCAAAATGCCACAGGCGCATTGAAGCTTATTGGCGAGGCCTTCCCTTTCACCGCGGGGAGCTATTTCTTGCTCACTTTCGATAATCACAACTCCGTAAATGGAATTCGCGAGTTCGCGCATGCCAAGGGCGCCGCCATCACCTACGCGCCGCTGACCACACCCGAGCTGCGGCTGAATCTGGCTTCCCTGGAAACGCTTTTCGACCAGGCCGATCCGGCGAAACCCAATCTGTTTGCGTACCCCGCGCAGTCCAATTTTTCAGGCGTAAAGCACCCGCTCGAACTCGTGGCCCGCGCGCAGAGAAAGGGATGGCGCGTTTTGCTGGACGCAGCCGCCTTCGTGCCCACCAATCACCTGGACCTGACGGCGGTGCGGCCGGACTTCGTCAGCGTCTCGTTCTACAAAATGTTCGGTTACCCAACCGGCGTTGGCGCTCTGCTCATCCAGCGTTCCGCGTTCGCGCAACTGAAGCGGCCCTGGTTCGCCGGCGGAACGGTAAATTTCGCCTCGGTGCAGGGGACGGCACACGTCCTGGCCCCCAATGAAGCCGGTTTCGAGGATGGCACGCTCAATTACCTATCCATTCCCGCCGTGGAGATCGGGTTGCGGCACCTGGAGGCGATTGGCCTGGAAACCATCACCGAACGCGTGCGCTGCCTGACGGGCTGGCTGCTGGAGGAGTTGCTGGCGCTCCGGCACAGCAATGGCCGCGCCATGGTCCGCATCTATGGACCGGTCACAACGCAGGCGCGCGGCGGCACGGTGACGCTCAACTTCTACGATCCCGAGGGCCGCCTTCTGGACTACCGGCGCGTCGAGGAACTCGCCAACGCAGAGGGCATCTCGTTGCGCACGGGCTGCTTCTGCAATCCCGGCGCCGGCGAGATCGCCGAAGGATTGACCGAAGAGGACATGCGGGCGGGATTCGCGGAAGGGCCGGGCATCACGCTGCAGAGCTTTCTGCGGCTGATGCAGAAACGAGGCCATAAGAGCGCGGGCTCGATCCGCGTTTCCCTGGGCCTGGCCACAAATTTTCCGGATGTCTGGCGCTTCGCGCAGTTCGTCACGAGTTTCCGGGATCAAACCCCCCTGGCCATCGGAGACGTCACGTTCGACATCGAGTCCTGCCGGTTCATTCGCGATGGAAGCTAGCGCCGGCAGATCGAGCGGTGCCGGAAAAAGTTCGATGCACCGGCCATGACGTAGTTCCTACTCGCTGAATTTCTTGGCGGGAATTCAGCGCACACAAACGTTCTGGCGAACCATTCCAAGCTCACCAACTCAGGCTTCTCGAACTGCTTCAGCAGTAATTTGAAGTCTTGGATTCGAAGCACCTTGAACGACAGCTACAACTGAACTCCGATTGCCGGGCGTGCGGCATCGTGCTAGCATCCGCAGTTTCGGAGGGCGCTCTCAGGCTCCTCTGACCGCGCTCCGTCCTTCCGCAGAAAACTGCGCTGCGACCCTCTCCTCAGTGTGGCCGCTGCGCTCATCAGGGGGTAACAGGATGAAAGCCTATGCAACGCAATCCATACGTAATGTCGGCATTGCCGGTCACGGTGACACCGGGAAAACCCAGCTGGTGTCGTCGTTACTGTTCACCGCGGGGATGACCACCCGGCTGGGAAAGGTCGCCGAAGGAAACACCGTCACCGACTGGGACGAAGAAGAAATCGCGCGGAAGATCACGATTCACACGGGCCTGGCCTACGCCGAATGGGCGCCTGCCGGTCAGACTGAAAAAGTAAAAATCAATTTTCTGGATACGCCCGGCTACAGCACCTTCATTAACGATACGCGCGCGTCGCTGGTGGCGGCGGACGCGGCGTTGATTCTGGTGGACGCGCTGGCGGGCGTGCAGGTGGTGACGGAGAAGGTCTGGGACTACGCGACCGAGTACGACCTGCCGCGGGCGTTCGCGATCAACTGGATGGATCGCGAGCTGGCGAGCTATGACCGCGCGATGGAGTCGATCGTGCGCGTGTTCGGCCGCAATGTTGTTCCAGTGCAATTGCCGATCGGCGCGGAGAAAAATTTTCGCGGCGTGGTCGACCTGATCACGATGAAGGCGCACGTGTACACTCCCGGCGGCGACGGCAAGCCCAAAATCGAAGAGATTCCGGCTGACCTGGCCGATGCCGCCAAGATGTCGCACGAGGCGCTGGTTGAGATGGTGGCCGAGGGCGACGACGCGCTGATGGAGGAATTCTTCGAGAAAGGCACGCTGCCGATGGAAGACCTGATGAAAGGACTGCGCGATGCGTTCCAAGCGAAGCGCATCTATCCGGTCGTGCTGGCTTCGGCGCTGCACAACATCGGCAGCGGCACGCTGCTCGATTTCCTGACCGAAGTGTTTCCGGACCCGGCGAAGCGCGGCGCCGCCATCGGCCACAGCGAGACCGCCAGCAAGGGCGGCGAGGTGCAGAGAAAAATCAGCGATGCCGAGCCTGTGTCCATCTTCGTGTATAAGACGCTGGCCGATCCCTTCGCCGGGCGCATCAGCTATTTCAAGGTGATGTCCGGGGTGCTGAAGAACGACGCGACGCTGCAGAATTTCACGCGCGGCACAAGCG
Source organism: Terriglobia bacterium (assembly GCA_041488495.1). Taxonomy (GTDB): domain Bacteria; phylum Acidobacteriota; class Terriglobia; order Acidiferrales; family UBA7541; genus Palsa-360. The sequence continues at coordinate 69,388 of JBGPPL010000004.1, read as the reverse complement.
AGCGCCTGCAGCACGTGCAGGTGATGCAAGGCAAAACCGCGACGGCGGTGGCCGAGCTGCACGCCGGGGATCTGGGCGCCATCGCCAAGCTGAAAGACACGCTTACCGGCGATACGTTGGGCGACAAGGCGGCGCCGATCCATTACCCGCTGCCGCATCTTCCCGAGCCTTCGATCACCTTCGCGGTCGAGCCCAAGACGCGCGCCGACGAGGACCGCATCGGCCCCGCGATTCACCGGATTCTCGAAGAGGACCCTTCGCTGCATTTTTCGCGCGATCCGCAGACGAAGGAATTTTTGCTGGCGGGCTCCGGGCAGCAGCACATCGAGGTGGTCGTCGCGAAGCTGCACAAGCGCTACCACGTGGACCTAACGCTCAAGCCGCCCAAGGTGCCCTATCGCGAGACGATCCGCGGCAAGGCCGACGCCGAGGGCAAACACAAGAAACAGACCGGCGGGCACGGGCAGTTCGGCGTCTGCCGCATCCGCATGGAGCCGGCGGCGCGCGGCACGGGCGTCGAGTTCGTGGACGACATTTTCGGCGGCGCGATTCCGAAGAACTGGATTCCCTCGGTCGAGAAGGGCATTCGCGCCTCGGCCGAACGCGGGTACCTGGCCGGCTTCCCGGTCGTGGATTTCCGGGCCACGCTCTACGACGGCAAGTACCACGATGTGGACAGCTCCGACATGGCGTTCAAGATCGCCGGGTCGCTGGCGTTCAAGGAAGCCATGAAGCAGGCCAAGCCCGCGCTGCTCGAACCGGTGATGCACGTGGAGGTGTATGCGCCGGACCAGTATTCGGGCGACATCATGGGCGACCTGAGTTCGCGGCGGGGGAGGATCAGCGGAAGCGAGGCGCGCGGCTCGAGCGTGGTGGTCAAGGCGCAGGTGCCGTTCGCCGAGATGCTGAGTTATGCGACCGGACTGACGTCGATGACGCAGGGGCGGGCCACCTACGCGATGGAGTTTTCGCATTACGACTACGTGCCGAACGAAATCGCGGACAAGGTGATCGCCGCGGCGAAAGCGGCGAGAGGAGCCGTAGTGGAGGAGGAAGAAGTCTAGAGGCAGGAAGCAGGGAGGCTAGAACATTGCGGCATCCCGATTGGACGCGCGCCAAATTGGAGGTTGTCTAGTTTACGCCGCGTGAAAGAATGGCCCCACCATGCCTAGAAAACCAGCTTCTCGATGGGCCGACGGCACGCGCGCGATTCACAGCGGCGAATCGAAGCACGGCTTGAACGCCCCGGTCACCACGCCGATTGTGCGCACGTCGAATTTTACCTTTGCCGGCACGGCGGATATGAAGCGCTGGGCTGAGGGGAAGTCGAAGGCCTACATTTACACCCGCCTGGGCAATCCAACGCTCGCCGTGGCCGAAGAGAAGCTTGCAGACCTCGAAAATGGCGAAGCGGCGGTCGTGACCGCCTCGGGAATGGCCGCGATTTCGAGCGCACTGTTGGCGGTGCTGAAGTCCGGCGACGAGGTCATTGCCACGCGGCAGCTTTACGGCGGAGCGTTCCGCCTGCTGCGCGATGTTCTCCCGCGCATGGGAATTCGCGTGCGTCACGTGGAAGCGGACCTCGAAGGCGCGGACCGGTTGGTGAACGCGAGCACCCGGGCTCTCTACGTGGAGACGCCCACGAACCCCACGCTGCGACTGGTGGATTTGAAAAAAGCCGTTGCCCTTGCCCGGCGGCACAAACTGGTCTCTCTGGTCGACACGACGTTTGCTTCCCCCGTTCTGCAGAAGCCGCTGGACTTGGGCTTCGACATCGTCCTCCAGAGCGCGACCAAGTACTTGGGCGGGCATTCCGACATCATCGCCGGAGTTGCGGTGGGCAGCCGGGAATGGATCCAAAAAGTTCGGGAGATGATGGTGTTTCTGGGCGGTTCAATGGATCCAGAGGTTGCGTACCTGCTCATCCGCGGCTTGAAGACGCTTGAGCTGCGAGTCCGGCGGCAATGCGACACCGCGATGTCGGTGGCGCGTTTCCTGGATCGCCACCCTGAGGTCTCCCGGGTGCACTATCCGGGTCTGGCGTCCCATCCTGATCATCGCCTGGCGCGGCGCCAGATGCGGGGCTTCGGCGGCATGCTGGCTTTTGACCTGAAAGGCGGATTGGCCGCCGCGCGGCGGTTTTGCGACAGGACCCAGATCTTCCTGCTGGCTGCGAGCCTGGGGGGAGTTGAATCCCTCATTGTGCTCCCTATCTACACATCGCACTACCGGATGAGTACCCAGGAGCTGGCTGCGGTAGGGGTTCAACCTGGAACGGTGCGGGTTTCCGTAGGCCTCGAAGACCCACGGGATCTGATAGCTGACTTGCGCTGGGCACTCGCCTAGTATATTGTGTTTTCATAAGGTTAACAGATATTCACATTTCCTATTGACCCGCTGCGGGGTCTCTGAATTACAATGGGGGTGGTAGGCTTCCTAATGGCAGGTTTCTGCGTCTAGTTTGGCATGGGCTTTGCTCTCTAAAGGCCTGGAGGATCGTACCTGTACACTATCCTGATTCTGGCCTGATTCCCATGAGCGACCGAGGTCACAAATCGACGTTATGGTTGCTGCTTGCTGCCGGTGTACTCGCCGGTTTGGTTGGGTGTACAGATTCGGTCCGAAACCCTGTCCAAGTCCATCCCATCCAGATAGCGCCGCCGGCAGAGCATGAATCCCTGCCACCGCTGCCGCTCGATGCGCGCCGCGGACACCTGACGCCGCTCGTGGTTTTCGCGCCGGATGGAATCCAGTGGCTCGCGGCCCAAAGCCGGGCGGTATTCGATGCGGGAGAACAGGACTTCCGTGCGGGTCATTTGGGGAAGGCGCGGGAGGAATTTGATCAGGCGCTCGACCAACTGCTCGCCAGCGGTTTTGATCTCGACGCGGATCCCCGGCTCGGCGGGTTGTATCATCACATTATAGAAATCGTGAATGCGGATGAACTCGAGGCGTTCCGCGACGGCGACGGTTTCCGGGAGCAGAAAGCCACGCCGGCGCCCATCGATGAAATCGCGGAAGTCACAATCCCCGAACCGGAGAAATTCGATCCGAATCTGCGCGGACGCGCGGAAGGTGAAGTCAGCTCCATCTCGCACGATCTGCCTCTGACGGTCAACGATCCTGTCCTAGCCTATCTAAATTATTTTAAGACGGCGCGGGGAAGCGCGATTGTGGAGACCGGTCTCCGGCGCGCGGGTCGTTATCGCGGAATGGTGGAGCGGGTCCTGCGGAAGGAAGGCATGCCGCAGGATCTGATTTACCTGGCTCAGGCCGAGAGCGCATTTCTGCCGCAGGCGGTGTCGAAAGCGGGAGCCCGGGGGATGTGGCAATTCATGTCCTTTGCGGGGCGGAAGTATGGGTTGGACAAGACCTGGTGGGTGGACGAACGCCAGGATCCGGAGAAGGCCACGCACGCCGCAGCGCGCGATTTGCGCGACCTGTACGAGCAGTTCGGCGACTGGTACCTCGCGATGGCCGCGTACAATTCCGGGGCAGGCACCGTGCAGCATGCCATCGAGCGGACCGGCTATGCGGATTTCTGGGAGCTCTACCGGCGCAACGTATTGCCAAAGGAAACGAAGAATTACGTGCCCATCATTCTGGCGCTGACGCTGATCTCGAAGGACCCGGCGCGGTACGGAGTTGAATTCGAACCCGAACCTCCCATGAAGGCCGACGCGGTAAAGCCCGGCCGGCCCATTGACCTGCGCCTGGTTGCCGAAACGATTGACACCGATCTGGAGACGTTGCGCACGCTCAATCCGCAACTGTTGCGCCTCGTGACCCCGGCCGATCCGGAATTCACCCTCCAGCTGCCGGAGGGAACTGCCGAGCGTTTCTTTGCGGAGATCGCCGCGATACCTGCCGAAAAGTGGGTGAGCTGGCGCCGCCACAAAGTCGAGGAAGGCGAGACGCTATCCGGCGTTGCCAAGCGGTATCACGTCCTCCCTGTGGAAATTGCCGATGCGAATGACTTGCCGGCGGGCGCGCCTCTCGAAGAGGGACAAAAGCTGATCATTCCAGCGGCAGCGCACTCGGACGCTGCCGTGGGCAAGTTGATTCGGTACAGGGTCCGGCGCAGTGACACGGCTGGATCCATCGCCGACGAATTCGATGTGAGCACGACCGAACTGCGCAAGTGGAATCACATGAAATCGGATCGCGTCGCCCGGGGCATGTGGCTGAAGATTTATCCGGGCGGGATGACCCCGTCACCCCAGGCGAAGCCCCGCGACACGTTACCCGGTCCCGTCGTAGCCCGGCGCACCGGTTCTAGCGGTTCACCGATTATGGAGGCGCGCTCCAGCAAGGTCGTCCACCACGTCAAGCCCGGAGAGACCCTATGGTCGATTGCCCGGGCGTACCAGACCACGGTGGAAGCCATTCAATCCGGGAATCGCTATCTGTTCAGCCGTCCGTTGCAGGTGGGCGACACACTCACGATCCTGCCCTCGCGCTAGACTGCCATTCAACCTTGATTTTTGTTCTCCAAATGGATCGTATCCTGGCGTCAGGACCATTGCCAGGACGTCCCGCGACAGTGGAGAATCGCAGCTGGGCTAATGCTTGACAAACGTGTGAGGTTCCGTTTATAAGCCCGCCGTGGGCTCAACAGCCATAGGAACCGTGAAATGGGCGGCAGGCAGATCGAAGGGAGAACTGGGATGACCTACGACAAAGAAGAACCCGGCGACGATAACGAGTTTGTGCATTTCGAGGAAGAAGAACTCGGCGGTGACCCGGAAGAGATCATCGAAGAGGAAGGCGAAGAGGAGTTGGTCATCTCCGAGCGCCCAGGTGTTGCGGCGGCCCCGCAACCTCCTCCGGCAGCGCGTAAACCGGCGGCAAAGAAAGCGCCGGCGAAGCGCGCGAAAAAGTCCGCCGGGAAGAAACCGCGACCTAAGAAAAAAACCAAGGCCGCTCCGAAGAAAGCAAAAAAGAGGAAAGCCGGAAAAAAGAGCGGGAAGCGCCGCAAGAAGCGCTGACTTCCGCGTTTCAATCTGGAAAAAGGTAGTCCCAAGACCCGCTCCGCCTTCGATTGGTTCGGTGGAGGTGTGTATTTTGGCGGCGAGGCAGTCCATTGTCCGGTCAACCGGCCGCTTCTGCCGTGAGGAAGTGTTCCGGTCTGCGCGGGATTCGCCAGACACCGCTTCACACACTGGATTGGAGCCGGGGCCCTGGTTGGATCCTTTGCTACGTTTCCAAGGGAATCGTCGAAGCCCGAGGTTCCTGCGAGAGCATTTTCTGAACCTAATCCGAGCCCGCTAGTTTCAGCCACTTGCCGCCGTAGAAGTAGTGAACGATCAACACAACTGACGAGATTGCAGTGAGCAGCGATACGCTAAGACGTCTGCGCATAGGTGCACCAGGCCTTCGCTTCGAGTTCCCAGAGGAATCGAGTAGACATGCGTCTGCCTTCCCCTGGGCCGTTTAAGCGCGGGAGATGTCTGCGCTGTGGAGTGCGTTTCTAATCGGGCACCGCGGGGTTCCCGAAGCGGAACAATCCGCTTGCTGCGCGGGCTTCGGCTGGCTAGCATGACGCCCATGAGGCTGGCGGTCGAGCATGTCCGGCGGATGAGGGGCGGTGCGCAGGCGCATCTGATGCGGTGTGACGACGACGGGTATTACATCGTCAAATTCCAAAATAATCCCCAACATTTGAGGATTCTGGCGAACGAAATGCTTGCAACACGCCTGGCGGCGCGGCTGGGACTCTGCGTGCCGCAGGTGGAGGTGGTCGAAGTCCGCCCGGAGATGGTCGCCTACACCACGGAACTCGTGATGCAACTGGGGATGGGCCGGATTCCGTGCTCTTCGGGAAAACAATTCGGATCGCAGTTCCCGGGTCACCCGGCCCGGATGACGGTGCATGATTTTCTGCCCGACGAGCAGCTTTGCGGTGTGCAGAATCTGCCGGACTTTCTCGGGATTTTCGTCTTCGACAAATGGACTTGCAACACGAACGGCCGCCAGGCCATTTTCTTTCGGGAACCCGAAGACCGCGCCGGTCAAGCCTCCGGTCAGGTTCTTGATCAGGTTCCGTACGTGGCCCCCTCCATGGCCCCTTATGTAGCCATGATGATCGACCACGGATTTTGTTTCAACGCCGGTGAGTGGGATTTCCCGGACGCCCCGCTCCGCGGCCTGTACGCGCGGCACCGCGTGTATCAAGGCGTCGCGGGCATGGAAGCGTTTGAGCCGTGGCTCGACCGCCTGGAGAAGCGCATCACCGAGGCGGCGCTCGGCGAAGAAGCCGAGCACATTCCGCCCGAGTGGTACCAAGACGATTGGGACGCGCTGGCGCGCCTGCTCGAGCGCCTGTACGCGCGCCGCAAGCGCGTGCGTGAACTGATTCTAGCGGCCCGGAATTCGGGCCGCGACCCGTTTCCAAACTGGAAGGTGCGACATGCCTGAAGAAGCCTTGCAACCCTGCGCTTATCACGTGGTGCGCTACCAGCCGAATCTCATCCGCGATGAGTGGGTGAACATCGGCGTCCTGCTGCTCGATCCCTCCTCGGGGCGCGTGCGACAGCGGTGGCTCGAAGAGGCCGCCGATTTTGCGCGCCTGCGGCGCCTGCATCCGGCCGCGGATGAGGAGCTGTTGCTGCGCCTTCCCGCGGAGTTCGACCGGCAGCTTGCCGGGCCGGGGACCGCTGGCGCGGCGCTCGTCGAAAAATTCGACGAGACGCTTTCGAACGCCGTGCAGCTTTCTCCCCGGAAGGGCCTGCTGGCGCGCGATCTTGACGCCGAGCTCGAACGGATCTTCCGCGAGCAGGTCGAGCCGGCGCGCGAGACGCGGCGGGGCGCGTCGGAAATCCGCACGCGGAGCGATCTGCGCGCGCAGGCCGCGGACTACTTCCGGAGCGAAAAGATCCTGCGCCTGATGGACCGGGGCGTGCGCGTGGCCGAGTTCACCTATCCCGGCGATCCGATGCGTATCGACTTTTCGTACCGCCGCAACGGCACGCGCGGCTTCGTGCATTCGGTGGCGCTGGGGCGCGATCCCGGCCAGGCGAAACTGCTCGCGTTCACCGCGGACGCGATTCGCGGCCGGGTCGAGCACGTGGAATTTCTGGCCGTCACCGAACGCGAGCCCGCGCGCGGCAACGTGCGCGACCAGTTCGTTACGGGCGTGCTTGCAGGCAACGGCATTCGCGTGGTGCCGCTCCCGGAGCTGCGGAAGTGGGCCCACGACGTGGCCCCGGCGCTCCGTGCCAACGGTGTTTCGTGACTCGTGATTCGTGTCCGGCGGGCAGCCTGCAGAGACCAAGCGAAGTTCAGAGTTGACAGGCAAGAGTCGAGAGGCAAAATCCACCCCAGCGCGCGATTCCTCCCCCATGCGAACCCTCGACGTTGAACTGTCAACTCTTCACCAGTCACGCTTCGATTCCGCTCAGGGCAAGCCAATCACTCGCTATAGAATCTCCTCGTTCCAAGCTTCGAGATACGACTTCACTCTGCCGACAAACTGGTGCGCGATGGCGCCGTCCACGACGCGGTGGTCGTAGGACAGCGTCAGGTAGACCATCGAACGGATGGAAATCGCGTCGTCGATCACCACCGGGCGCTTTTGGATGGCGCCGATGCCGAGGATCGCGACATTCGGCTGGTTGATCACCGGAAGTCCCATCAGCCCGCCGTAGATTCCCGGGTTGGTGATCGAGAACGTTCCCTCCTGCACCTCTTCGGGCTTGAGCTTCTTCGCGCGGGCGCGCTCGGCGAGATCGTTGATGCCGCGCGCCAGGCCCAGGAAATTCTTCTCCTCGGAGTTCTTGAGCACGGGCACGATCAGCCCCCAATCGAGCGCCACGGCGATGCCGACGTTGATCTCGTGGTGCAGCACCATCGTCGTTCCGTCCGCCGAGGCGTTGACCGTCGGGAAAGCGCGCAGCCCCTCGACGCAGGCGCGCACGAAAAACGGCATGAACGTCAGCTTCGTGCCGTACTTCGATTCGAACGCGGCTTTCGAACGCTCGCGGATCTTGGCGATGCGCGTCATGTCGGCCTCGTCGATCGAATAGACGTGCGGCGAGACGCGCTTCGAAGCCACCATGTGCTCGGCGATGCGCTGGCGCATCGTGCTCATCGGCTGGGCTTCATAGCTGCCGAAATAAATCCGTTCGCGCGGGACGGCGTTTTCAAGCGCCGGGCGCACCACGGCCCCACCCGCGCCCGGAGGGACTGAGGGAGATCCCGAACGAGTCGCGGAGGGAGCTGCAGACGCGGGTGCTGCCCCTGCTGCGGGCGCCGAAGGCCTCGCGCCACCCGATTCCATCGCTGCAAGGATGTCTTTCTTGCTGATGCGCCCGCCGGCGCCGCTGCCTTCGATGCGCGAGAGATCCACGTGGTGCTCCTTCGCCAGACGGCGGACCAGTGGAGAACTGCGAATCTTCTGGCCGTTGCCGCGCCCAGCCGGGGCGGCGCTCGGAGCGGGCGGTGGCGCGGGTACCGCCGCCGCAGCCGGTCTTGCAGGAGCGGCGGGAATGGCGGCGGGAGCAGGCGGCGCCGGCGCCGCCTTGGGCGCTTCGGCCTTTACTGGAGCAGTTGCCGGGACAGGAGGCGGGGCGGGTGCGGCAGCCGATGCGCCAACCGCATCAATCACGGCAACCACGGTCTGGATGGGCACGGTCTGCCCTTCGGAGACCTTGATTTCCTTCAGCACGCCGGCCGAGGGGGCCGGAATCTCCGCGTCCACTTTATCGGTGGAAATTTCGAACAGCGGCTCATCGCGTTCGATGCGGTCGCCCGGTTTCTTGAGCCACTTGGTAATCGTGCCTTCAAAAATGCTTTCGCCCATCTGGGGCATGATGACGTCAACGGCCATGGCTCTCCTCTTTCCTCACTCCAGACTTCTAATAGTGTGCCAGTTCCCGGGCCGCGGCAACCACCTTCGCAGCGTTGGGCAAAAAATAATCCTCGAGCGGCGGCGAGTACGGCACCGGCGTATCGAGCGACGTCACGCGCCGGATCGGCCCGTCGAGGTCCTCGAAGGCGCACTCCGTCACCAGTGCCGCAATCTCGCCGGCGATGCCGCCGGTGCGCGTATCTTCGTGGACAACCAGCAGCTTGTTCGTCTTCGCGACCGACGCGAGAATCGCGTCACGGTCGAGCGGCAGCAGCGTGCGCAAGTCGATCACCTCGGCCTCGATGCCTTCCTTTTCCAGCTCCGCTGCGGCTTCGAGCGACGTGTGCAGCATGGCCGCGTAGCTCACGATCGTCAGATCGCGCCCCTCGCGCCGCACCACGGCTTTCCCGATGGGCACCGTAAAATCGCTCTCCGGTAATTCCTCCTTGATGCGCCGGTAGAGGAATTTGTGCTCGAAAAACAGCACTGGATTATTGTCGCGGATCGCCGATTTCAACAGGCCCTTCGCGTCGTAGGCCGTCGCAGGGCAGACCACTTTGAGGCCGGGCGTATGCACGAAATACATTTCTGGATTCGCCGAATGGAACGGTCCGCCGTGCACGCCGCCGCCGCACGGCCCGCGCAGCACCATCGGCACCGGAGCGCCCCAGCGATAGTGCGACTTCGCCGCGAAATTCGTGATCTGGTTGAAGCAGCACGCGATGAAGTCGATGAATTGCATCTCCACCACCGGCCGCAGCCCCGCATAGCCCATGCCCACCGCCGCGCCCACGATCGCGGACTCGCTGATCGGCGTATCGATCACGCGCTCCCACCCAAACCGTTCGAGCAACCCCTCCGAAACTTTGAACGCGCCGCCGTAGACGCCGACGTCTTCCCCGATCAGCACCACGGCCGGGTCGCGGTCCATTTCCTCGGCGAGCGCCTGACGTATGGCTTCGAGATAGGTCGTCTCGGCCATGATTAACGCCCCACCTTCGTCCGGCCCATCTTGGCTCGGGAAGACGCGCGCGCGGGCTTCTTCCCTGGTTTCGACTTCGGCGCTCCTTTGTTCGTTGCAGAGGACCGCGAGCCGTTTCCTGCTTGCCCGCCGTTCACGGAGAACACGCCGCGGCGGGGTGAACCATGGCGGGAGGTTGCGGCTTTCGCCGCCGGTTTCGCAGGCGCTTCCGTCCGTGCAACGCGTTTCACCTCTTCATGCTGGCGGGCTCCAAGTAGAGCCCGCACCCGCCATTCCGCCTTCACGCTCGAACGCGGCGGCATGACTTCCTCCTTCGGCCGTTTCCAATCGGCCTCCACCGTGTGGCAGCCCTCGCAATACACTCCCTGCCCGGCCAGCTCCGGCGGAGGAAACGGCGAGTTCTCGGCAAATTCCACGTCCGCCTGAATCACACGCGCGATGCGCGCCTCGATTTCCTTCTTTGTTTTCGCGTCCCAAAGCTTGTTCTCGTTCAGGAATTTTTCGTACAGGTCAAGCGGGTCGCGCTGTTTCCACGATTCAAGCATTTCCTTCGGCACATATTCCGCCGAATCGTGCTGCGCGTGGCCGCGCATGCGCATCGTCTTCGCTTCAATCAGCACCGGGCCGTGGCCTGCGCGCGCGTGAGCGACCGCCTGCCGCGCCGTGCGTTCGACCGCCACGACGTCATTGCCGTCCACGATGGCGCTCTCGATGCCGTACGCTTTTGCGCGGTCGGCGAGGTCCCGCAGCGGCGTCTGGCGCTCGACCGGGGTTGAGTAGGCCCACTGGTTATTTTCCACGATCAGCACGAGCGGGGCTTTCTGCACTGCCGCGAGATTCAATCCTTCGTGGAACACGCCGGTGGAAGTTCCGCCGTCGCCGATCCACGTCATCGTCACGATCTTCTGGCCGAGGTACCGTCCGGCCATGGCAATGCCCGTCATGACAGGGATCAGGTCGCCCAACATGGAGATCGGCGAGACGACGTGCCGCGATTTTAGGTCGCCGAAATGGCTGGTGCCGTCCTTGCCGAGCGTCGGCGACGTGTAGCGCGCCATGTGCTGCGTCAGGATGTCGCGCGGCGCAAAACCCCGCACGAGCAGCGCGCCGATGTTGCGAATCATGGGCGCGATCCAGTCGCCGGGGCCCAGCGCGTAGGACGTCCCTACGGAGATCGCTTCCTGGCCAAAACTGGAATACAGCCCGCCGACAATCTTGTTCTGCCGGAACAGACGCACCATCTGTTCCTCGAGCTCCCGGTTGAGCCGCATGAAGTAGTAAAGCTCCTGGTGCTGTTTTCGCGTTAGAGTGGAGGCCATTTTTTTTCAAACTACCCAAGTCCAAATTGCTCACTACCAGTGTTGTAGCTCGTCCCGGTCCGACCGGGACGAGGGTCTTCCTCGAAGCGCTAGAAATGTCCCCGCGTCTGAAGACGCGGGCTACAACAAATCCAATACGAACCCAAGGATTTAGTAAACTGACGACTCCTACGCTGTTGCCAATGTCGCCCGGTCTTCGTATTCCCGCAGAAGCACATCGAGCGCGTCCCTGCCTGCTTCGCGCAACTCAAGGCCGAAAAGATTTCCCAGGTGCGCTGCAACCCTCGGGGCGACTTCCTTGACTTCGGTCTGCCGCCCCAGCAACTTTTCGAGAGAAGTGGCCCGCTTACCGGCAATCCCGCAGGGCACGATCAGATCGAAATAGCGCAGGTCGGTCGATACATTGTAGGCAAAACCATGCGAGGTGACCCAGCGGCTCAAGTGCACGCCGATAGCGGCCAATTTCTCTTCGCTGGCCGTCGTGTTCTCGGCCGGGTTGCCCCCCGATCCGTTGGGTACATCGACCCACACGCCCGTTCGCCCGGGAACGCGCCTCGATGCGACACCGAACTCGGCCGTGGCTCGGATCATGGTCTCCTCGAGGATGCGCATGTACCAGGCGACGTCGCGCCGGATATCGGCGAGATTCAGGATCGGATAGCCCACGAGTTGTCCCGGCCCGTGATAGGTGATGTCGCCGCCGCGATCGGTTTCAAAAAACGAAACGCCCATCTGACGCAACACGCGATCCGATGCGCGCAGATTGGCAAGCTTTCCGTTACGGCCGAGCGTGATCACGTGCGGGTGCTCGCACAGCAACAGCACGTCCGGCACGCTGCCGGCCTTCCGCGCAGCCACCAGGCGCCGCTGCAGCCCCCACGTGGCGCCGTATTCCACCAATCCGAGATCAACGACTAGACCGCTCTTCATCTTCCCCAGCTCTCGCCGCAACCCATGCCGCAGCTCCGTCCCGAGCTTTGAACTCTCAACTTTCGATTTTCAACTCCTGGCGTCATTTCTTCCGCTCGAGAATCCGCTCGACCTGCTTCGTATGATTGACGTCGTGCCCGGCCATCATGCGAACGATCCGCTCGATGGTTTCTTCGCCCCGCTCAGCGTGCATGCCGTGGTGCTTCCACTGTTCCGGCGCGAGCGACTTCAGCAGCGCAAGATTTGCTTCGCGCACCACGCGGAACTGCTCGGCGGACTTGCGCGGGTCTCGCTTTCCGTAATGGCCTGCTGCGGCCCAGGAGTCCTGATCGAACGCCTGAATCGGCGTCCCCGGCGCGCCCAGAATCTGCCGCATCCGCCAGGCCGTGACAATTTCCGTGTCGGCGAGATGCGCGAGGATTTCGCCGACCGACCATTTCTCCGGAGCGGGCCGTTTGCGCAATTTTGACGCGGGCACGCCCTTGATGAGACGTTCGAGTTTTTTCGCTGTTCCGGCCTGCACTTTCAGGGGTTCCTGCCCTGCCACATGCCCCAGAATCCGCTGGATGTACTCCTGTGGCGTTTCCTTCATGACCTCGCTCCTCTCGTCAGCCTTACGTTCCCAGCGGCCATGGACGATGATTGTTACGCGTTGATCGACAGCCCACGGACCGCCGCCACTGCGTCAGACATCGCTTCCCAGACGGTCGGATGCGCGTGCACGGTGGACATCAAGTCATCCACGGTGGCCTCGAGCTGCAGTGCGACGGCGGATTCCGAAATAATTTCAGTCGCCAGGGGCCCGATGATGTGCACGCCGAGGATCTCGCCGAATTTCTCGTCGGTGACGACTTTGATGAAGCCGTCGTGATGCCCCAGGATCGTCGCCTTGCTGTTCCCCAGGAATGGGAACTTTCCGATTTTCACCGCATAGCCTGCTTCGCGCGCCGCGCGTTCCGTCAAGCCAATGGATGCGACCTGCGGCTCGCAGTACGTCGCATTCGGGATGCGCGTTTTCTCCACCGGAGGCATTTGCTTCCCGGCAATTTTCGCGACGCAGGAGATGCCTTCCATGGAGGCGGCATGCGCGAGTTGCGGCATTCCGGCGACGATGTCGCCGATGGCGTAGAGGCGCGGCTCCGCCGTTTCCATGTACGGGCCGGCGTGAATGAATCCGCGCTCGAGCTTCGCCTTCGATTTTTCGAGGCCCAGGTTTTCCGTCTTCGGCACGCGGCCCACGGCCATCAGCACGCGCTCGGCCGCCAGCGTTTGCGTTTTTCCGGCCTTGTCCTTGAACGAGACGGTCGCGCCCTTCGCGTCTTTCTTCACGGACTCGACCTTCGCTTCCGTGAAAATCTGGATGCCCTTCTTTCGCAGCGCCTTCTCGAGTTCGGCCGAAATATCCTCATCCTCAACGGGCATGACGCGCGGCAGCATTTCAAGCAGCGTCACCTGCGTGCCGAACGTGTTGAAAATCGACGCAAACTCCACGCCCACCGCTCCGCCGCCGACAATCACCAGCGATTTCGGCACGGCAGGCAACTGCAGAATCTCGATGTTGCTGAGCACGATCTGGCCGTCAATCTCGACGCCCGGCAGCGACCGCGCGGACGAGCCCGTGGCGAACAGGATGTGCGTGGCCTCGACCTCGGTGGTCTTACCGCCATTCTCCACGCTCACGCGCCCCGGCCCCGCCCACCGGCCCCAACCCTGCATCGTTTCGACCTTGTTCTTGCGGAACAGGAACTCGATGCCCTTCGCGTGTTTGTTGACGATCTTTTCCTTGCGCGCCAGCACCGCCTGCCAGTTAAGCGTGAACTCCTTCACGTCGATGCCGAATTCCTTGGCGTTTTTGAACGTGTCGTAAATTTCGGCGTGGTGTAGCAGGACTTTCGTGGGGATGCAGCCGACGTGCAGGCACGTGCCGCCCAGGAACCCATCCTTTTCGATCACTAGAGTTTTCAGGCCCCACTGCGCGGCCCGGATCGCCGTGACATATCCTCCGGGGCCGCTACCGATGATGGCGAGATCGTATTTGGCCAAGCATGTCCTCCGCGGCAGGCGGGTGGGCCGCTCCTGAAGCAAGGGTTCGGGTGTGGGCTCTACTTGGAGCCCACCCAATAAGGTGAGAAAACAGCCGGCGTCCGCCCTTCCGCACGGCTTGCCCCGATGGAATCGGGGCTTGCGCTGACATTCCGCACAGCGATTCTATCAGCCACCCCGATGTGTCGCAACAGACGTGCTGGACTGGAAAGGCAGGAGACCGCCAAGCCCGCCAAGTAGCCGCCATCGCGACGATTCGAACCGCGAAACCCGTACTAGCCCGTACCCAGCGGGAGAAAGTACTGTGTGCCCTTGACCGGCTCCTGCAGGCGGCAGAGGAGTTGCTGCAGGTCGGCGTTGCGGTCGACGAAGTCGATTTCCGACGTGTTGATGACGAGCAGATCCGACGCGGAGTAGCGGAAGAAGAAATGTTCGTAGGCGCGGACGACTTCTTCGAGGTAGGCGCGCGAGATCTGCTTTTCAGCCGGCGATTTCTTCTTCGCGATGCGCTCGCGCAGGACTTCGGGCGTGGCCTGCAGATAGATCACCAGGTCGGGCGGCTTGAGGCCCGCCGCGAACATCTCAAAGTAGCGCTCGTAGAGTTTCAACTCTTCGTTGTCCAGGTTGATGTACGCGAAAATCTTGTCTTTCTCGAACAGGAAATCGGAAACCAGCGGCGCGGTGTCGCTCTGTTGCACTTCACTGAGGCGGCGGTGGCGCTCGATCAGGAAATACATTTGCGCGCGGAAGGCCGCCCCGGCCTTCTCTTTGTAGAAGTCGGCCAGGAATGGATTGTCCTCGGGGTCGAAGACGCGTCGCGCGTGCAGGCGGTCGGCCAGGATGCGCGCCAGCGTGGATTTACCGACGCGAATCGGTCCCTCGATGGCGACGGTGCGCGGCGGCCGAAACGCCGGAGCCGGCTGAGGGACCTTCTGCGGAGTGGGCGAAGAAGTTCGCGGCATGGCCGGGAATTATAGCCGAAAGCGCGTCCGATGGGCGTGCCGGAGAAAGTGCAATTCTCAGGCGAGTTTTGCCGGCGTGGCGCTTGATGCCGGGCTGATCCCACGCGAAGGGAAAACTGCGGGGACGGCGGAAAGCTCAATGCGGAACGTCGCGCCGCCTTCGGGGCGGTTGTAACAAGAGATTTGGCCGCCATGATCGTGGATGAGTCCGTAGCAGATGCTCAGGCCGAGCCCCGTGCCCTTGCCGACGGGCTTCGTCGTGTAGAAGGGGTCGAAAACCAGACGCGGTTCACGGATGCCAGGGCCGGTGTCGGAGAAGAGAATGACGACATTGCCCCGTTCGCACAACGTGCGCACGGTGAGCGTGCCGCCGCTTATTTCCTGCATTGCGTCCACCGCGTTATTGATGATGTTGAAAAAGACCTGGAGCAACTGATTCGGGTCGCCGCGGACTGCGGGGATGGCCGCCCCGGTCTGCAAATCGATGCGAATGTTCTTGCCGCGAAGATCGAGGCGGCGGAGTTGCGCCGAACTGATGACGACGGCGTTGACGTCGACCAGGGAACGCTGTTCGCTGGGCACCTGCCGCGCGAAGCTGAGCAAGTTGTTCACCAACGTCTTGGTCCGGCGCGCCTGATCGCGAATTTTTTCCGCGAGGGTGCGCGGCCGCTCGCCGATGGAAGGATCGTCAATCAGCAGATCGGAATATCCCAGGATAGCCGTGAGCGGGTTGTTGATTTCATGCGCGGCGCCGGCGGCGAGCTGTCCAATCGAGGCCAGTTTCTCGGATTGCACAAACTGCTTCTGAAGACGCTTGAGGTTGTCGATGGATTCCTGCGAGGCCCGCAGCAAGCGGAGGCGTTCCGCGTCCACAAACTCATGGCGCAGAAAGGCGAGGAAACCCAATGGCAGAACGCCGCCGAGCGTGACGAGAATACGGAACTCGTGCACGGCCATGGGCGCCTGGCTTGTCTTTACGCACCACAATCCAATCAGGGGAAGCGAAAGCAACGCAGCCCATGCAAGGCGCGACGCCCAGACGGCTTCATCTCGTGGACCATTTCCGGATGATTTTTCCCCTGCCTCCTTGGTCTCGACAGCCATTTCTTCGCCGCGGCCGCTAAAGGCGGCCACTCCGGCCGTTCCCAGCCAGAGCAGCGAGGCGATCCTCGGCAGGCCGTATAGGCTGCCGGTCGAGTACGTCCCACGGTGGATCGAAAGGTTGACCACCAACGAGCCGAGTAGGTAGGCCGCACCGGAGCCGGCCAGATGCGCATAGATGCGGCGCCAGCGGCCCGTGGCTCTTACGGACAACACCGTGGCGCCAACCACGAAGACAAGATTCTCGAAGGTGCAGATGATGTTGTAGTTCTGGTTGTATTGCGCCTCGTTGACCACGATGTACTGCCAGGGAAGGACGACGAACAGATACAGGTAAACCCACCAGCACAACAGGAGAGAGAAATCTACGTAGCCGTACAGCATCTTGCGGTTGTCGTGGCGTTTGTGCGGTTGCATCGTGAGAGCAGCGATCATGGGGACCGTATGGAGGAAGAAAACAATGTCCCCGATAAACGGATCAGGAATAGCGCGATGCTGATAGATCTCGATGTACGTCCAGATAAATTGCTCAGCGAGCCACAGCGAACACCCGAGCGCCAGCAACATCCAGAAAGCGTTCTTGCGCCAGTTCGGCGTGATTGCGTTCATCAACAGTGCGCCATTGACGAGGAGTGGCAGCATGCATTGGAAGATATCCCCGAAGACCGTGCGGCCAGCCCCGGCGGGCATCCACACGGCCGCGGCAGCATAACCCCCCAGCATGAGCAGCCAGGCAGTCGCGAGTGACCATGTGGTCCGTGAAGCGCGCATCACAGTTCGACCAATCATTCATTTTACCGTGCGCGCGCAGAAGGCGCCGGGGCGGCGAGGTACAGGTATGGCGAAAGCATAACAGGGAAGTCAGTCACCGGTTTTCTGCCGGGTGTAAGAAACGCAAACGAATTCTGTAAGGGCGATTCCCTGCTGGAACCGAAAAGGTGTGTAAAGATATGCCGAATCAGTTATCCAACAAAATAGAAGTGGGCCCGTGTTCGCCGTCCTGCCGAGATTTCAAACCTATGATGAATCATGACTCGTTATTATGGGCAGTAACTTTTTGTGTATCCATAAGTTACATACTTAAAATACTGATAGCTGTTACGATGGGTCCTTGTTACTCCGCTCTGGATTCTTGCACTTCGCCCCACGCAATATATTGGTGGAGAATAATCTGTGGCCACATCAATTTCCGACAGGGACCCCCAACTGAGCGAGGGAATGTACGTGGTTGCCGGGGAAACCGTACGGCTCACCGTCACGGGTGTTGACGAAAAGGGCCAGATGTTCAGAGAGACCGCAGGCCTACTTAGTCTGGACGGTCGAGAGTGCAGGTTCCGATCCAAATTCCAACCCGAATTGGGCAGCTGGGTGCTCGTCGAACTCAATTCTTCGAAAGCTGGCACAAAACCCTGCACGCTACAGGGGCAGGTTAAATCAGTGCAACCCGAAGGCGTAACAACCAACCTGTTTCAAATTCAATTGGAATTGGAAGCGGCTCAAGATTTGAAAGTCGCCTCGAGCCCACAGCAGCCTCCGGTCAAGTCTCAAAAGTTGCAGCCACCCGCGGGGCCGCCCGCCGAGATTGAGTCCAAAGACACCCCGAAAACAGTGCCGCCAGCTCCTTTTGCACCGGCCAAGCAGGAAGCGAATGTCCAGACTTTCCCTCGCGCGGATATCCAGTCGAGCAAAGTAACTGTGCCCGTAAAACGAGAACTTTCGACTCCAGCGCAGGCGGAGACTGCTGGAGAAGATCTCGAAGCGGTAAAATCGGCTGCCGCTCCGGAAGTGAGCCAGCAATGGGGGTCGCCGAAGAGCTCCCGTACCAAAGAGTTGGAACAGATGGTACAGCTAGCCGTCACCTCAAGTATCGAAAAGACGGCTCGCGAGACGATTGAGAAGCAAATATCCGTGAACTATCAGGCCGCGATTCAGACTCTCAATAGTGACCTTGCCTATCAACTCCTGGGACGACTCGCCAATAGTGAAGAACTGCGCGCTTCAGTTGAGGGCATGGCGAAAAAGATACTTGAGGAACAGACCGAGCTATCCCGAAATGCCGTGATCGAAGCCCAGCGAAACCTGAATTCACGAGCCGCCGAAATCGTTCGGTCTCTTGAAGAGTCGATGGCAATGACGGAAAGCAGGATTAATGCTGCGCGCGACGGCGTCACAGCCACGCTGGATAGGGCGCGCGCCTTGGAAAGGGAAGTGACGGAAGCGACGGCGCGGCTTCAAAAAGGTGTGGAGCATTTGAACCAAGCAGCAAGATCCACGATCGAGAAATTCGACGGGCATGTAACCGCGCAATTAAATTCATGGAGCGCCCAATTCAAGAACCATCTCGACGGAGTGTCGAGAGAGAAGGCGACGCAGTTCGCGACGGATCTGGAAAAGCATCCGGCTCCGCATTTGCAAGACGCGAAGGAGACCCTGGAGAAGATTTCGGCCGGCCTGCAACTCATGCAGGGCACGGTTCGGTTACAGGAAGGCCGATTGGCCGAGCTTTCGCGGGCTGCCGCTGCCGCTTTTGAAAAGGAGATCAAGACAGTCCTGCTTCGCTTGGCGGGCACTGTTTAGGCCGCATGACAGAGATCGCCGGTTGGAGGAATCGTTTCGTGAGCGAGCGCGTGCCGGGTTCTTCTCTCACACCAAACAAGGGCCCAGCGCAGAAGGGATCCCCGAATTCCTTGGGCAAGCGCCGGAGTTCGAGGGTGGCCATTGATATGCCCGTGGAGATCTTTGGCCAAGCGGCAAACGGGAAAGTGTTCCGGGAGGAAACCCGCACCACCAATGTGAGTGCGCATGGAGCGGCTCTTGTATTGGTTTTGACACCGGGAATCAAACCCTCCATTCTCCTGGTCAATAAAAAGACCGGCATGGAAGTGCAGTGCCGCGTCATTAGTCAAAAAGAGACGGACAAAGGAATAGTCGAACTCGCCGTTGAGTTTATTACCCCGCAACCCCGATTTTGGGGAATTGCGTTTCCACCAGAAGACTGGGACATGGCGGACCGCAAGAAGCCCACACCGCATTCCAAATGAAGTTTCAGACGGATAATTTTCCAATGGATGAAAGCAAATCAATCCGTTTCGAGATCGGCGGCGCGCCCGCGAAGGACGTAAACTGATATGCTCACAAGCGTGCTTCGAAACTCCTGATGACGCAACTACGGCCTCTGTCTGTTCAACAAGCTGGCTCCATTCGTAGCTCCATCCTGCCCATGAAAGTCCGCAGACGGACTTCTGCACTGCTCCTCATCAAAGATGTGTCATTCATATCGCGACTTTGTTGGTTGTGGATCGGTTAGTTCCGGGTCTTCACTGGAATCGTCGGCCACCCGCCCAGCCATGTAGTCCTGGGAAACAGACGCGGAACATCGTAGTTAAAAGCATTGTATGACACTGTACAATAGAGAACAGCCACATGCCCTCACCCCTTTTATCCTTGGGAGGCTTTACATAAGGCTCTTTGGTTACCATAGTTTTCAAGAAGAGGATTGCACATGAGGAGACCTTCAATGATTAAGACAAGATCAGCACTGGTTGCATGTCTCTTGACCTCTGCGATTGCCATGCCCGCCTGGAGCGATACGCTGATTCTTCGGAACGGCGCGACGTTTTCCGGAACTTTGACCGGAGCGAACAGCAACACGATCACGTTCAGAGATCGCCGAGGCGGTATGCACCGTTATTCGGTGCGTGATGTGGAAGCCGTGCAATTTGGCGACGCTCCGTATCCTGCGCGCGGAGGCCCGGGCGAATACGGCCAACCCAGCGCCGATCGTCGCGATGACCGCGGCAACGCTAATAACCAGGGTTACGGAAACCAGGACAACCGCGGCAGCGGTAATAACCAAGGTTACGGAAACCAGGACAACCGCGGCAGCGGTAATAACCAAGGTTACGGAAACCAGGACAACCGCGGCTACGATCAGGCCCGGATGGAGCGAGTCGTGCTCCCCGTGGGCACTGAAGTAGCCTTGAGGACCAACCAGCGCATCGATTCGCGAGACGTTGTGGAAGGACAAACCTTCTCGGCGCAGATTGCTGAAGATATTCGCGACACCGACGGCTCGATCGCAATCCCCCGAGGCTCCGACGCCAGACTAATAACCCGGCGGCTGGAAGGTGATGGCGATATTACACTGGATGTTGAATCCATTGTGGTCGCAGGGCGGCGCTACCGCGTGAGCACGTCAGATCAAGAACTAGAGAACCGCCGCGATGGCATCGGAGGCAATCGACGCACGGGCGAATATGTGGGTGGCGGTGCCATATTCGGCGCAATCATCGGCGCAATTGCAGGCGGTGGAAAAGGCGCGGCCATAGGCGCTGTCGCGGGCGCGGGTGCCGGAGCCGGCGCGGCGATCATCACGCGAGGCAAAGAAGTGCACGTTCCAGCGGAAACAGTGCTTCGTTTCCGGTTGGACCGTCCGCTTAGGTTGCATTTGTGGTCGTGAACGGCGCCTGACCCAATCTTGCCCCGGGCTTACCTCCCACAGTAACGGAGAACGGCGCTCATCAGGGCTTCGGCAAAGCTCGGCTTTAACAGCTGAAAACGCAGAATGGAGTTTGTTGCTGCAAGGTACGCTAAAAATGGCGGAGGATGCAGTCTCGCGCGAACTCTTCTCTGCTAAATTCCCTGCTAACAGGGGAAAATACAGGGAAATTTGCGCTCTGCATCGCACTGCTTTGGAGATAAGTGCTGACAAGGAAGTGCCTTGGCCTGAAAAACTGCGCGCTTGCGACCAATCGGAACAGGGATCGATCAGGGAACGCCGATTCCTTGTTACGGGGTTTTTTGGCGACTTGATGGCGCCTATCCTTCGCTGAAATGCTCAATTGATCGGACGCCCTTGATTCAACGGCATACGCCCGACCTCCTGGTCCCGAACCAGATGCCAAACCCTGTTGAAGTCTGTAGAACTTTGTGGATTCTAAGTGATTCTTGTTGAATCGTTTGCGGCCTGCTTGTTGTACTCTTAGGATTAAGCTGATTGTATTTAAGCGTGATGTTGTGATCTGCAAGCATTGTTCCGAGGGCCTGCTCCACGCGTACGACCGCTTTATTCATATCCAAGTTGGTTACGAGCCGCCTGTGGCGCGAATCGGCGTTTTCGTTCTGCCGCGTTAGCACCAGGAAGTTCGTGGATTCGCCTCTTTCAAACAGGCGGATTTCGCTCTCCAACTTTTCTTGTGCAGCATGCACGCTGGCCTCGGCTGCTGTGATTCTTTGCCTCGCAGTCGAAATCGCCTGGAGTGCGTCTCGCACCTCGGCTTCAATGAGCTGTTCGGCCTTCGCTTGTTCGAGTTTCAGACGCCGCTCCTCAATCGCACTCTGGGCCAGATCGGCTTTGTCAAGGGCGGAGTGAAACTAGACCACTGAGGCGGAGGAAAACTAGACCAGACGAGTGTGTGGGAGATGGGGCTTGGCAGGGAGGGTGGCGTCTGGAGCGGAGGCCTGCGGTCCGGCGTGCGGACCGCGTTTAGGCCGGAGCGGAAGACGCCACCCTCCGCGAGAGATGTAGTGGTGATTTAGCGGCCGGGTTATCGACTGCGTTTGTGTTTGCTCTGCTTGAGGCGGTAGCTCTCGCCGTTCATCTCCAGGATGTGGACGTGGTGGGTGAGCCGATCCAGCAGCGCGCCGGTCAGCCGTTCCAACCCCAGCACTTCGGTCCATTCCTGAAAAGGCAGGTTGCTGGTCACCAGCGTCGAGCCGCGCTCGTAACGCTGGCTGAACACCTCGAACAGCAACTCCGCCCCACTCTTCGACAGCGGTACGAACCCCAACTCATCGACGATCAACAGTTCGTAGCTGGCCATCTGTTTTTGGAAGCGCAGTAGCCGCTTCTCGTCCCGTGCCTCCATCAGTTCGTGGACCATTGCCGCGGCTATCGTGAAGCGTACGCGATGGCCCTTCTGGCAGGCGGCCAGACCAAGCGCCAGCGCCAGATGCGTTTTGCCCGTGCCCGAGTTCCCCAGCAGCAGCACGTTCTCGCGACGCTGTAGAAATTCGCACCGCGCCAGTTCCAGCACCAGAGCCTTGTTCACGGACGGGATGCTCAAGAACTCGAAAGTGTCCGAGCTCTTGACCACCGGGAAACGTGCCTGATGGATGCGGCGCTCGGTAGCTCGCCGCTCGCGGTCCAGCAGTTCCAACTCCGTCATGCGCAGCAGATAACGCGGATAATCCACACTCTCGGCCGAGCACTGCCACGCCACCTTGTCGTACTCGCGTAGAAACGTTGGCAGCCGCAGAAAAAGAGGCGGATGATGGATGGATACAGGGATTGGGACCTTCGCCATCGAAGCGGTCCCAAAGGGGGCAGTGGGCAACGGTTCAGTGTATGACCGTTCGTTTCCAGAAGCAGCGTCCAGAAAGTTGAAGCCGTAAAGGCACTGCCTCGACTTTCAACACACCGACCATCCCGGTCGGGGTCCGCTCGCCAGTGGCCGGTGCTTCTTTTTTATTGCTGGCGGCATAGTTCGGATTGCAAAACTGAAAGAAGTTCCGGTAATATCGCGAAACTAGGACAAGCAGCCCGAGATGCAAAACAGAGGAGGAACCCCAATGAGAGTGGTTGGCCGAAAGATCATTGTCGGAGCGATGGTCTGCGCCGTGATCGGTGTCATGACGTTGATAAGCTGCTCGAGCACCGAGAAGGGGGTCGTGGCACAGCAACAGGGGGAGGCGGGTCAGTGGGTCGATCCAGCAAACCCGAGTGACGAACTGGTGGACGGCCCGTATCGAGTCGACCCGAATTGGCCCAAACCGTTGTCGCAGTGGCCGGGCCACAAAGGGTGGACATGGGGTGCGGTCCAGGGCGTGTTCGCCCAGAACCCCGACCGCATCTTCGTGGCGATGCGAGGCGAGCTGCCCGATTTAGCGAACATCAAGAAGAAATACGTCGAGCTCCAGACCGAGACCGGAATGACGGTGCACTTGGAGGTCCCTGGGCGCGGGATGTACTCGCGGAACGCGTCAGTGGGTCCGTACGCCAGCCCGGGCGAAGCCTCCGACGACTACAAGGGCGTCGCAGGAAAGGACTACCGGTGGGAACACGTCATTACGGTATTCGACAGCCAGGGGAATCTGAAAGAGGAGTGGACCCAGTGGGATTCGCTGTTCAAGCCGGACAACCCGAACGTGTTATCCCAGGGTCGCGTTCACAAGATTTTGATCAGTCCGTATGACCCGGAAAAGCGCGTGTGGGCCATCGACGACGGCCACCAGGTCATCCGGATATTCAGCAACGACGGTAAGAAACTACTCCAGACGATCGGCACGTTGAACACGACGACCGAGAGGAACGCAGCCATGACCGGCAATACCGGGCGTCCGTCGATGACCAAGAAGACCGGTCCGGCCAACGAGACCTTCGGCCGTCAAACCGACATCGCGTGGCTGCCGGACGGCACCTTCTTCGTCACCGACGGCTACGAGGAAACGCGCGTCGTGAAATTCGACAAGGACGGCAAGTTCCTGATGGCGTGGGGCGAGAGGGGCGAGGCCGGTGGCAAGGAGATGCGGCCAAACTACTTCAATACCGTGCACGGCATCGCCATCGACAACCAGCGCCGGGTCTACGTCAACGACCGAAGCAACCGGCGCATCCAGATCTTCGATGAGAACGGCAAGTTCCTCAATCAGTGGTACCTCGGCGACGGACCGACGGCCTCGTACCATATCTTCATGTCCGCAGACCAGCACCTCTGGATTTCGGACGGTCATGGGAACTTCAAGTTCTACAAGTACGACCTGAACGGGAAGCTGCTGCATACGTGGGGCACGATGACCCCCGAGCCAGGCGGACTGTGGGGAACGCACCAGTTCAGCGTGGACCAGGACGGCAACCTCTACACGGCAGAGGTGTGGGGCGGTCGTCCGCAGAAGTTCGTCCCGCGGAAGGGCGCCGACCCGGCGTTGCTGGTGGGCCAGCCGGTTCGTTCGGCCTGGACCAAATGAAGCAGCGTAGAACATACGTAGGCCGGGAGAAGACATCTTCTCCCGGCCTTTTTTCTTCGATTTAGGTGGCCGCAGCGAAGGTTTCGTCGCGTCAGGCCGCGCCCTGCCAGTCACTTGTGCCTACCAAAATCCCGTTTGAGTCGAGAAAGCTACTGGGACCGCAAAGTCAGCGGGTCTGATTGCGATTTCCGTGGGCGACATTGCCACGACCAAGCGTGCATTTGCGTGGTCACGACAATACAACGCACAGTTCTTCTTTGGATTTGGATGGAAGGGAGTAGAAATCCATTCAGGTTACGCCGCGCGGCGCTCGTATCGGTGGTGGAGTCCGCCAACTTCCGGAAGCTCCACAACAATTCCAAGTTCCGGAGGCTGCACACTCCGAGCGATCGGAGCATCCTTGTTGAGAGCCAGGTGCGTGCGTGTTCGTTCGTAGTATTCGAAATACGAATTCAAAATGCGACGCAGACCGGTTTCATTGAAAGTGATAACGTGGTCCAGGCACTCGCGCCGAATCGATCCGATCAACCTCTCAACGTAAGGATTCTGCCAGGGTGACTTCGCCGCGGTGAGGACTTCGCGAATGTCCAACCACTCAGTCGTTTCGTGGAACTTCTCTCCATAGACGCCATCACGATCGCGCAGCAGATAGCGAGGCGCACTGTCCCAAGGGAACGCTTCCAGAAGTTGCCGGGCCGTCCATTCTGCCGTGGGGTTCGCAGTCACAGCAAAATGAACTGGGCGTCGGCGGTCATGGGAAAGAAGCACAAAGACGAACAGAAGCCGGAACGTGATCGTTGGCACCACGAAGAAATCGGCAGAGACCAAACTCTGCATATGGTTCCTCAGAAAGTTGCGCCAATTCTGCGATGGCGGCTTTCGGTGCCGGACCATGTACTTCGCGACGGTTGCTTGCGAAACCTGAATCCCGAGTTTCAACAGTTCTCCATGAATGCGTGGAGTGCCCCAACGCGGGTTGGCCAAAGTCATTCTCCGGATGAGATCCGCGACTTCACTCGATACCGCCGGGCGGCCTGAGGGATGGCGGCTCTTCCAGGTCCAGTAGAGCCGAAAGCCTTTCCGATGCCACGCGATCACGGTTTCCGGCTTCACGATAATCAATACGGATCGCCATTCCGTCCACAGGCGTGATAGCGAGACCCAGAAGGCTCGGTCTGGGGAACCGAGGCGGAGCTTATGACCACGGCTGGAGCGCTGTAGAACCAAGAGCTGATAACGCAGGGCAAGGATTTCAGCTTGCAGCGCTGCCCGAGTTCGGAAGCACGATGGCACAGAGAAAAGCAGAGAGACCAAGAGGGTAAACATAACTCTAGCAGCCTACACACCGCAGCCCCGCAAATTCAACCGCTTCAATAAGAACGGGCTTTTTGGCAGTCACAGGTTTGGATGAACTCAGATGTGACCTGGAGCACTAAACCCTGTGTCCCTCGGCACAGCAAACTTTGACCAAATGGCAGAAATTTACAGCTTCTATAAACACGCTTGCCATCGCCCTGGGTCGCGCATTGGACATGGATGCACATAACGCTGGCAAGCCGCGGTTCGGGCATGTTCGCAAGCAGCTTTTGCGGATCCGCGGCCGTTTCCGGATATCTGATGGGCGCAATTACCAGCCACGCTGGTTGGCCTATGGCGGAAACGATCCAAATTTCGCTATTTTCATTCGTAGCTGCCAACCTAGCTCTGGCGTTGCGGCCCAGCCAAATGTCCGTGTAACGCATTTCGACCAGTTTCACGGTAGGGGAGCTATAACTTTGAAGGGGCGCAGCTTTCAGTCGCGTCGGTTACGCACCACCAATCTGGGCGAAGGCTGGTTCAAACACTTGCGCCGTCATTCGAGCCCCTTTCTCGGATGCCGCAACGTCGAGCCGAGCGAGCAGGATCTAGGTTGCTTCCTGCACGCCGCAGAATCGATCCATCACTGAGGAGCTTTTATGGACCGGAGCATCCCTCAACTCACTTTCAACAGAAAGGCTGGACAGAACCGGATAATTTATAGACATAATGCGGATTTCAAGTGTAGTGCACACATTTCTCAAGGCTTAAATCAGCCAATTGGAGACCACGTCGGGAAAGCAGTTTATTCCTTCTCAATCCGGAGGCGGCTGCCGTTTGATTTTGATGCAAAACAAATCTGAAAAGCGAGGTGATCCTATGGCACGTAATATGGCATGTAGTAAGACGAAGGACGCGGAACGTGAGAACGCCCTTCTGCTGACGCGCCGCAGTGTCTTGCAGCGGACGGGCTGGGTTCTCGCCGCTGCAGCTTTCCCCTCCGTGAGCGAGGTGGCCGCTCGCCCGCTCTTCGGAATCCCGGCGACGGTAGCGCCGCAAACGCGCGCCGACTATCCAATCAGCGACGTTATGACACGGCTCAGTACCTACATGAGCCAAGCGCGCGACCAGGCCCTGCCCAACGATGTGGTGGAGCGAGCGAAACTGCACGTCCTCGACACCTTCGGGGCGATGGTTTCGGGCTCGGAGTTGCCCGCAGGGCGGGCGGCTATCCGATTCGCGCGTGAGTATGGCGGCAAAGAGGTGGCGACGATTGTTGCCGATACGGTCCTTTGCGGCCCGATTGAGGCAGCCCTGGCGAACGCCGTGATGGCGCACGCCGATGAGAGCGACGATCATATGATGGGTATCGGTTACCATCCGGGCAACAGCGCCGTGCCTGCGGCATTGGCGGTCGGAGAGCAATTCAGCACCAGCGGCATGCACTTCCTGCGAGCCGTAGTGCTCGGCTACGACGTCGGTGGGCGCGTCCTACGCACAGTCCAACCTGGGCTGGACAGCCACAAGTCGACCTTCGGTCTCGGCGGCGTTTTCGGCGCTACGGCGGCCGCCGCCTGCTCGGCAAGCCTGACGGAACAGCAGATGCGCTGGGCGCTGTCGTATGCCGCGCAGCAGTATTCCGGCCTCTCCGCGACCTTCCCTCGCGATTTGGACCATATTGAAAAGGGCTTCGACTTTGCTGGCATGCCGGCGCGAAGCGGTGTGACTGCGGTGGAGCTGGTTCATGCCGGCTGGAATGGGGTGAACGATATCATGTCGGGACCTGACAATTTCCTCTTGGCTAACTACCCGGCAGCCAATGCCGGGCTGCTCGTCGATCAACTCGGCGAGCACTACTATATGATGGACGCGGGCATTAAGCGCTGGACCTCGGGGGGACCCAGCCAAGAGCCGTTGTACGCGATGGAGGCGCTGCTGAAGCGGCAGCCCATCGATCCGAACAAGGTGCAAGAGGTCATCCTCCGGGCTGTCCGTGGCCATGACAACAACACGGACAATGGCGGCTGGCCGGATCTCAACGTCCAGTACTTGCTGGCATTGATGCTGATCGACAAGAAGGTCACGTTCCGGTCCATCCACGACAAGGCGCGCATGCAGGATCCAGCGATCATGGCTCTGCGGCAGAAAGTGCGGCTGGAGCCGGGCTTCCCTGGCAGGCGAGACCCGCAAATTCAGATTACCTTCATGGATGGCACGCGTTTGGTTCAGGACGACGTCCCTACTTACTTTCAGGTCCCGTTGACGCGAGAGCAGGTGATCGCAAAAGCGCGCGACCTCATGACACCGGTCATAGGAGCCACATCTTCGTCGCGTCTCATTGATCGTGTGCTCGAACTTGAGAAGATCAAAGACATCCACGAGCTGCGGCCGCTCTTGCAATGGACGAATCCCGCCGGTCCTCCGAGGCTCTCCGAATATCCATACGCGAAGTGACGCAATGGACAGTTCTGCAACGCGGAACCAGAAGATTGGCAAGGATCAGTACTGCCAGTTGAAACGCTTTTTGCGAATTACGTCAATGCCGAATTAAGATCTTGGAAAAGTGGAGTTAGAAGACTCTGCTCATGCTATGCAGCAGTCCCTGTACCGCTCGGGATTTGTTGGACACTGAACTGACTGTATTCATGCAGCGGCTCCAAGTTCAAGGAGTCGCTGGCGAGCCTGGGCTGGAGTGAGGCAGCCCAGGCGCTGCACGATCCAGCGCTGATTGTAACGCTCGCGAAATTCCGCTAGGAGTTTGTCCCACAGAAAATTTGGACCACAAGGATTTGTGGAGCGCAAAATGACGTGCGCAATATCGTGCGGTGCAGAGAGTGATTTTTCGTTCTACGGGACAAACTCCTAGGGGCAGGGTTATGGCGTGTCTTCCGTCCAAAAGTCGCTTGCCGATCCTCGTGCTGTTGCTATAACACTTTTGGAAGAGGAGGCTGCCCGAACGTCGAGTCCCTCAATCGACTACTGGTAACAACGTCAAAAATTCGATGTGCGGAATTTTAGGCTTTTCAAAGAACAGGCCCAAACCGTGTCGGCAAGTTCAACAGGCGCGCGTAGCTTTTGATGCGGCTGCTCCCGTGAAACCGGATCTTCGGGCCACGTCCCGGAGAAAACTCGGGTTGATCGTCACGGATGACGAGGAAGACGATTCTCTGCACTCCGATTCCACACGGCATTCCCACGCATTTGGCGAGAATGTGCGTATTCCTCTGCCTCCGGGCGGAGGAGAAGCCAATTGCACAGACTGGATGGCGGAGGAGGGGGGATTCGAACCCCCGAGACCCTTTCGGGCCTAACGGTTTTCAAGACCGCCGGATTCAACCACTCTCCCACCCCTCCGTTTCTAATTCTAGCGCACTCCACAATTTAGCGACTGTGCAAAACGGGCAAAAACGCCGCAGGTCGAAAGAGACAAGTTTGAGGTATCTGACAGCTGGCAGAGGTATTTAGTTGGATTTTGTGTCAGATAGCGAAACGGCGATTTCTGCTTTCAAGACCGTGATGATTTAACCCGTCAGCGCTGCGGTAAGCCGGCTCATGTCGGGTGCGCTCTCGAGCGATTTCACAAGTTCTATGACTGACTCGGCCTTCTGCGCCGGCCATTTGGCAAATTCAGCATTGCCTCTGAATTTGTCGGCCACCTCATCATAGGTCATGGGATTTTCCGGACTTCCCTTCGCAGATTCGGTGCGGCCCGAAAGGACCCGGCCATCTTTCATGTAAATTTTGAGGATGCCGCCCTCAACCAATACGGCCTGCAACGACTCGCCGCGGGCGGTTCGCTTGTCGAATTCGGGGTCCACGTAGTACCTCACGCGCCGGATCATGTCCTGCACGTCGGGACGCTGCACAACGGCATCGGTGAACTGGCTCAAACCTGCTTTGCGCTCCAGCAGCAGGATGCTCATGGAGAATTCCATGCTGAACTTAGCTTCGAGGCCGGTGGCCGGGCGGTGACGAAACAGCGTGGTCAAGTTACTCTGATTCCCGCCTACTTCGACCCGGTCAACCTCTGCGGCCTTGATGTTGTTCTGGAAAATAAGACGCAGCATCGCGTCCATGACCTGCTGCTGTATGGTTCCGCAGGGAAATCTCTTAATCAAATCCCCAGGAGAGGTGAACATCCACGGGTGACCGAGACGATTCACGATCGCACGGGGATCAAAACTGCCTCCGCCGGCTTGGAAAAACCCAAGCGGCGCCTCCAAAATATCGTCGGCGGCTGTCCAGCCGAGAGACGCGAGGTCAGCGGCCACGGTTCCATTTTCGGCGGCATGCCCGGCGTTAAAAGATTTCGTCATCGAGCCAAAATTGTCCCGGAGACCGCTGGCCTCGGACCCCGCGACCCCCAGGGCATAAGCGGTCTGCGTTGCGTTCAAGCCGCGAAGCTTTGCGCACGCCGCAGTGCTGCCGAATGATCCGCAAGTGCCCGTCGTGTGGTAGCCATCACCATTGTGGCGGGGTGACATCGCTTCACCGATCTTGTTTTCGACTTCGACCCCCACGTGAAACGCAAGCATCAGGTCTTTGCCAGTCTGGTGTCCCAATTCACAGAGTGCGAATGCCGGTGGAAGCACTGGGGCCGCCACGTGCACTGCGGAACCGGTGTCGTCGTAATCATCGGCATGGATGGAAATGCCATTGGCAAGCGCCGCGAAGCGGGGGTGGGTCTTCATTGTTGTTCCAATGATGCTGGCGTTTCCCTTAGGAACCCCAAGCGTCTCGATGTATCGCCGAATGCGAGGCCCCATGACGGAAGCTGATCCCGCCAGCGCCAGGCCGAATCCATCCAAAATCGTTTTCTTGCCGAGTGTGAGGACATCCTCCGGGATGTCCTCATACTTCGTGTTCACGACAAATTCAGAGACATATTTGGTCAGGCCCGGCGCTTTAGGAAATTCTTCAGCGAGACTCACTGAAGCGCCAAGCCGCGCGTTACTTAGCTTCAGTCCAGCGAGCGCGAGCGATGTCTTGCAGAAATCACGCCGAATCATCTGAGATTACCTCCGCCATCACAATAGTCGTGGCAGGTCCAGGGAAGCAGGTGACTGCCCCGCGCGCCCGAACCGCCGGCGCACGGCCCCGATTATACATGTGCTCGCCGCACAACCACCCCGCAGGTACCGTTGCCCGCGATCCTGCTGACTTATTTTCTCCCCGTGGCCGCGCCCCCGGGGCACAATTTCGTAAAGTTCGCAGGGGATTACCGGGCGCGCCGATTATATCTCGTCAGGGCGTTCCCGTGGCCATTTGCAGGCAGGTTCTAAGAAAGGAGATGTCAAGAGAGCACACTTCTCCCCTGCGCAGGGGATCGAGGCTTTCCTGGGCGATGCAGTTCCAAACAACCGGCTTTGTGCAAGTCATCCGATTGAATACGATGGGGTGGATGCACCGCGTCACTCGCTGGACCCAACATTTCTTGCACGTCTACAAACGCTAATCGGGTATCATCACACAGGGAGTTTCCCCACTCATTTTGCTTCATCTGCCGCGCCTGTTTTGGGTGGCGTGTGCGCCCGAGGGAGTTCAGATTGATTGCACGATATACGCGCGAAGAGATGGGCCGTGTCTGGAGCGAGGAGGGCAAATTCCGGCGCTGGCTTGAGGTCGAGCTCGCCGCGACAGAGACGCTGGCCGAGCGCGGCGTTGTTCCGGCCGCCGCAGCCGCAAAGATCCGCGAGAAAGCGCGCGTCGATGGGGCCGTGGTGCGCCGCATTGCGGAGCTCGAAGCCCGGGTGAAACACGACGTCATCGCATTCACGATGGCCGTCGGCGAAACCATCGGCGATCCCGGCGCCGCGCGCTGGCTGCATTACGGCATGACGTCGAACGACGTCGTGGATACCGCGCAGGCGCTGCAGCTTCGCGAGGCCTCTCGCCTGATCGAGCACGGCTTGGTTCGTTTCGGCGAAGTACTCGAGCGCCGCGCGCGCGAGTTCCAGCACACGCCGCAGATCGGCCGCACGCACGGCGTGCACGCCGAGCCCATCACGTTCGGCCTGAAAATCGCCAACTGGTTTGCCGAGAACCGCCGCAATCTCGAACGCTTCGGGCACGCCGCGCGGCAGATGGCCGTGGGAAAAATTTCCGGCGCCGTGGGCAACGCGTCGCATCTCGGACCGGAAGTGGAAGCGGCGATCTGCAAGCGGCTCGGACTGGACGTGGCTCCGGTAGCGTCGCAGGTGATTCAGCGCGACCGCCACGCGCAATATCTCTCGGCGCTGGCGATCCTGACGGCCACGCTTGAAAAAATCGCGCTCGAAATCCGCCACCTGCAGCGCACCGAAGTGCGCGAAGCCGAGGAGCCCTTCGGCGGCGAGCAGCGGGGCAGCTCGGCGATGCCCCACAAGCGCAACCCGGTGTCGAGCGAACAGATCTGCGGGCTGGCGCGCGTCGTGCGGGCCAACGCCGGCGCGGCGCTCGAAAACATCGCGCTGTGGCACGAGCGCGACATCTCGCACAGCTCGGTCGAGCGCGTCATCCTGCCCGATTCCACGATTCTGGCCGACTATTTGCTCGCGCGAATGACCGAGGTCGTCGCCGGAATGCGCGTCTTCCCGGAACGCATGCGCCGCAACCTGGACGCGACGGGCGGCCTGGTGTTTTCCGGCCAGCTTTTGCAGGACCTGGTCGAAGCGGGCGCCGCCCGCGAAGATGCCTATAAATGGGTGCAGGAACACGCCATGGCCGCGTGGGAGACGGAAACAAATTTTAAGAACCGCGTCGCCGCCGATCCGCGCATCACAAAGTTCCTAAACGGAGCAGCGCTCCAACATACATTCGACCTAAACCGCCAGCTCCGCTACGTAGACGCCATCTTCGCCCGCGTGTTTGTTTGATTCGCAGGACGGCGCCAGCCACGCAGTTTTTACCAGCGTTCCATTCCGGCGCACGCATCTGTTCCCCTTTGAAATCTGCGTACTTCAGCAGATTAGTTTATCTTGACACTATCCCATCGCTTACAGACAATACCATTCTCTTCCCAGCGATTTCTTTGACTCACCGTAGCGGAAATCTCGCCCAGCTTTTCCGCTTTGGATCACTGTCAACAGGGGGCGACGTGCCGGCCAATGAAATATCACAGGGAACGATTCTTGTTGCGGACGACAGCGAAGACATCCGCGAGCCGCTGACGGAGCTGTTGCGCACGCACGGCTATCGCGTGATCGCTGTCGAGAATGGCGAGCAGGCGTTCATGGAAATCTGCTCGCAGCCGGTAGACCTGGCGCTGCTCGACGTGATAATGCCGGGGCGGACGGGATTCTCGGTGTGCCGCGCCGTCAAGACAAGACCGGAGACATGCCTGGTGCCGGTGGTGCTCATCACGGGACTGGGCAATGCGGAAGACCGCATGCAAGGCATCGAAGCGGGCGCGGACGATTTCCTGAACAAGCCGGTAAAGAAAGAAGAGCTGCTGGCGCGCGTGCGCTCGCTGGTGCGCCTCAAACGTTTCACCGATGAGCTTGAAAACGCGGAGACCGTGCTGTGCACCCTGGCGCGCAGCATCGAAGCGAAAGATCCCTACACCGAGGGCCATTGCGACCGGTTGTCGCGCTACACGGTTTCGCTCGGTGAAAAAATTGGATTGTCCGAAGAACAGCGCATCGCGCTGCGCCGCGGCGGAGTCGTTCATGACATCGGCAAAGTCGCCGTGCCCGAGTTTGTGCTGCTGAAACCCGGCCTGCTCGACGCGGCAGAGCGGACGATCATGGAGGAACACACCATCATTGGCGAGCGCATCTGCGCGCCGCTCAAGAGCTTCCGTAACGTCCTGCCCATCATCCGTTCACACCATGAAAAGCAAAACGGCACGGGCTATCCCGACCATCTGAAAGGCGATGAGATCCCTCTCACGGCGCGCATCCTGCAAACCGTGGATATCTACGACTCGCTCACCACCGACCGGCCGTACCGCAAAGCACTCTCACAGAAAAAGGCGCTCGAAATCATGTGGGAAGAAACCCGTCTCGGCTGGTGGGACGCAGAGTTAGTCGATGCGTTGCAAGGCCTGCTCCAGGAATCGCCGATGGCGTTTTCCGCCCCGTTGCGGTGATGTGTAGCGCCCGCCTTTAGGCGGGCATCTCCCCCGGTCGAGAGTGCCTCTCCTACTACACGCGCTGGACGTAGCGCGCTTCCGAGGTATCAACCTTGACTTTGTCGCCGGTGTTGACGAACGGCGGCACCTGAATCATAAGTCCGGTCTCGAGTTTTGCGGCCTTCATCACCGCACTGGCGGTGGCCTTCTGCACGGTCGGCTCGGTGTCCACCACCGTCAAGTCCATCGTGTCCGGCAGGACAACGCCGATCGCCTTGCCTTCGTAGAACTCCAGCTTCACCGTGGTATTCGGAATCAGATAATATACCGCCTCGCCAAGGATGTCGGCGCCGAGATGAAACTGCTCGTAGGACTCCGAGTTCATGAAGTGGTAGCCCTCGTTATCCGAATAGAGATACTCGTGCTCGATCTCATCGAAGATGGCGCGCTCGAGGGAATCTTCCGCGCGGAACCGGTAATCGATGATCGAACCGGTGCGCAAGTTGCGCATCTTCGTCGCCATGGCGGCGCGCTTGTTGCCAGGTGTGCGGTGCTCGACGCTGTGCACCGAGTACAGTTCGCCCTCGTGGCGGATGATCATTCCGGGGCGCAATTGTGTTGCTCGCATTTCGTTCGCTCCTGATGCCTACGGGATCTTGCGGCAGGCGGCTAGTGTCCGCTGCGTTTCAGCTTCGCGCAGTTCGGGCGGGCCAGGGGTGCGCCGCCCTCGAAAGTGAGATTATAGACGCCCGGCGGACGAATGGTCAACGCGGGGCCAAACGCAGAGGGCTGTCGCCTTCCCTTGCAGTGTGGTTTGGCGTATTATCGCCCCGCAAATGGGAAAGCCCGTTTGAAACCGAAGGATACGAGATACAGGAGGAGTTATGGGCAAAAAACTATGGGTCGCACTTGTCGTGTTTGCCCTGTGGGCTGGAGCCGCTTCAGCCCAGGACGCGAAGACAGTTTTGCAAGCAGCCACCAAAGCGATGGGTGACGTGAAATCGATTCAGTTTTCAGGCACCGGCCATAACAACGCGCTGGGACAGGCTTACGCCCCCAATACGGCCTGGCCAGAAACCAATGTCACCAGCTATACCCGAACCATTGACTATGCCTCCCGATCCTCAAAAGAGGAATTGACTCGCAGGGAACAGGATCCGCCGATCCGTGGCGGAGGAGCGCCGTTCGCAGGGGACCAGAAGCAAGTCAACCTGGTGAGTGGCCAATACGCCTGGAACCAGCCCGGGAACACTCCCCAGCCTGCTTTGGCCGCGGCTGACGAGCGGCAACTTCAAATCTGGCTCACTCCCCATGGCTTCCTGAAAGCTGCCATGGAGAACAACGCCACCGCCAAAAAGGGCAAGGGAGGGACTGTAGTGTCGTTCACGACGGGAAAGTTCAAAGTGAACGGCACTATTGACGCCCAGAACATGGTCACCAAAACGGAGACCTGGCTTCCCCACCCTGTCCTCGGAGACATGCTGGTGGAAACGACGTATTCAGGCTACAAGGACTTCAACGGTGTGAAGTTCCCCACGATGATCGTGCAGAAGCAAGGTGGTTACCCCGTGATGGACCTGGCGGTGACCACCGCGCAGGCCAACGTGGACCTCAGCCTCCAAGTGCCCGACGCAGTGCGCACGGCGACAATCCCGCCGGTCACCGTGCAATCGCAGAAACTAGCCGACGGAGTGTGGTGGCTCGGCGGTGGAACGCATCACAGCGTCCTGGTCGAGTACCCGAATTATCTGGTGATGATTGAGGGTCCCTTAAATGACACTCGGTCTCTCGCCGTCATCGCGGAAGCCAAGAAGCTGGTTCCCAACAAGCCCATCAAGTACTTGGTCAACACGCACCATCACTACGACCACTCCGGGGGTATCCGGGCGTACGTCGCAGAGGGAGCCACGATCATCACCGCCGATATCAACAAACCCTTCTACGAACAGACATTCAAAATGCCGCGCAAGATGGAGCCGGACGAGCTTTCGCGGCACCCGAAGCCTGCGAAATTCCTCACGGTGAAGGACAAATATGTCCTGACAGATGGAGGGCGGTCGATCGAGATCTATCGCCGGGAGGGCGACAATCACAATGTTGGCATGATGATGGTGTATCTCCCCAAGGACAAAATCCTGGTTGAAGCGGACGATTTCACGCCGGCCCCTCCGGGCGCGCCTTCCACCGGGCCTCGTTCCCACGGCTACACGGTCAATCTGTATGAGAACGTCCAGCATCTTAAGCTGGACGTGAATACCATCGCGCCGCTCCACGGGTTTGTGACGCAGTTCTCCGAGCTGCAAAAAGCTGCCGGGAACGGATAAAGGGAACCAAGAAACCACCGGGCGAGTTGGCCGGCAGTGAGAAGATTCACACTGCTGGCCAACTGCTCTTAATATGCGGGACGCCCCCTAACCTCCGACCGACCCCCAACAACGGGCCGCTGCGCTTGACGTTTTCATGGCCTGCCATCAGTATGCTTAATTGATCGTCGCATGAGTATTCTTGCTTTGAATCGAATTTTTGGAATCGGGGCGCGCACCGGGATCACGCCGCATGTCTCAAGACAAAGGTCTTCTCATCGTTTATACGGGACCGGGCAAAGGCAAAACGACCTGCGCGCTGGGCGCCGCGTTTCGCGCCGTCGGGCAGGGCCTACGTGTGCTCATGGTACAGTTCATCAAGGGATCCTGGCATTACGGGGAGCTCGACGCCGCCAAGATGCTGGGCGACGACAAGATGGAAATCTTTCCGATGGGGCGCGGCTTCGTGAAGGTTGGCGGCGCGCAGACTGATCCCGAGGACGTACGCCTTTGCGAGGAGGCGTGGTCGTTCGCGCTGGCGCAAATCCAAAGCGAGAAGTACGATCTGGTTGTGCTCGATGAGATCAATTACGTGATCAGCTACCACATGCTGGACCCGGAAAAGGTGGTCGCGGGGCTAGCGGCGCGCCCCGAGCGCGTGCACGTGATCTGCACGGGACGCAACGCGCATGCGTTGCTGGTGGAGGCGGCCGACCTCGTGACCGAGATGCGCGAGGTCAAGCACCCTTATACGAAAGGCATTCTCGCCCAGCGCGGGATCGATTATTAGAAGTTATTTTGATTGGCAGTGGACAAAACTTGGTATGACTTCAGGGGCTGAAGCCCTTGTTTTTCAGCTCCCTGAATATCGCGGCTGAAGTCGAAGATCCCGGCCCTGCCGGGGCCGCGACCCACAAAGATCATCTTTGAGATAGCTTTCGCGTCTTCTATGGCTTGGTTTAAGAGAGAGAAAAAACGGATCGATCAGCCCACGCCGCCCGACGAGCGCCGCGTGAAGACCGAAGGGCTGTGGACCAAGTGCGAGAGCTGCCGGACAACTATCTGGAAGAAGGACCTCGAAGCCAACTGGCGCGTTTGCCCGAAGTGCCAGCATCATTTCCGGCTGAATGCGACGCAAAGGCTTCTGCTGTTGCTCGATTCGCGCTGGGTCGAGCACGACGCCTCGCTGGCCTCAAGCGATCCGCTGCACTTTACGGACACCAAGCCTTACGCCTCGCGCTTGAAGGACGCGCGCAAGAAACTCGGCATGGCTGACGCCATTATCACCGCCGAGGGCCTGCTGGGCGGGCGATCGGTCATCTGCTGCTCGATGGAGTTCAACTTCATAGGCGGCTCGATGGGCGCGGTGGTCGGCGAGAAAGTGACGCGCGCGATTGAAGCGGCCATCGCGAAAAAACTTCCGCTGGTGATCATTTCCTGTTCCGGCGGCGCGCGAATGATGGAAGGCACGATCAGCCTGATGCAGCTCGCGAAAGTGTCCGCCGCGCTCGCGCGCCTCGATGAAGTTCGCCTGCCGTTTATTTCCGTTCTCACCGATCCCACGACCGGCGGCGTCACCGCGAGCTTTGCCATGCTGGGCGACATCAACATTGCCGAGCCCGGCGCGCTGATCGGTTTTGCCGGGCCGCGCGTCATCGAACAGACGATCCGGCAAAAACTTCCCGATGGTTTCCAGACGGCTGAGTTTCTTCTGGACCACGGTTTTCTCGACGCGGTCGTTCATCGCAAAGACTTGAAGACCTATATCTCATCTGCGCTCGATTTTTTCCTGGCCTAGTGCCGTTCCAACTTGGTGAGCCTATGTATTACACATACGTGTTGCAGAGCCTGAAGGATAGCCGGTGATACACGCGTCAGTCGAATGACCTCAGGGCTCTTGTCGAGCAGCACAACAAGGGCCGCGTGGAGTCAACGCGTCACCGACGGCCTTTGCAGCTCATTTATTACGAGGCATTTCTGGCGGCAGCGGATGCGCAGCGCCGAGAACGCTATTTGAAGACGGGAAAAGGAAAACGGTTCGTCCGACAACGGTTGGCCACTTGGCTGAATACTAGCCAAAATCAGTTGGAACGGCACTAGGCCCATGACTTACGAAGAATCGGTCCGGTACCTTCTCACGCTGGGACGGGAGCTTGCCTCGCCGCAGCAGGCGCGCGTGACGAAGTTCGACCTCGCGAATATCACCACGCTGTGCGAGCGGCTCGGCCAGCCGCAACGTGCGTTCCAATCCGTGCACGTCGCCGGCACGAACGGGAAGGGCTCGACCGCGGCGATGCTCGACTCGATCCTGCGCGCAGCCGGCTTGCGCACGGGTCTGTATACTTCGCCGCACCTCGAACGCATCAACGAGCGCATCCGCCTCAACGGCCAGGAGATTTCGGACGCGGATTTCGCCGCCACCTTCACGCGCCTGCGTAAGGTGATCGAGGAATTGCTCGCCAAGGGGAAGCTGGCCGCCCACCCGACATTCTTCGAGTGCATTACGGCTCTGGCTTTTGAATTCTTTGCCGGCGCGCGCGCGCAATTCGCCGTTTGCGAGGTTGGGATGGGAGGGCGCTTGGACGCCACGAACATTCTGGTGCCCGAGGTCGCCGTGATCACGCAGATTGATTTCGACCACGAAAACTATCTCGGCCATTCAATCGAAGAAATCGCCGCGGAGAAAGCCGGCATCATCAAGCCCGGGGCTCGAGTCGTCAGCGCTGCCGAACACCTGATCGCGCGCGTCGTGGTCCGGCGCCGAGTCGCGGAACAGTCCGCCTTTCTGGTCGAAATCGAGAACGAATTCCGCATCGAAAACATCACGTCGCAGGACGGCTGCTTTGCATTCACCGCCATCTCCACTGATTCCGGCGCCAGCATCCCTCTGGCTTTGCCCCTTCCGGGCCGCTTCCAGATTCGCAACGCGCTCACGGCGGTCGCCGCGGCACGAATGCTTGCGGAGCGCGGGGCGCCGATCGATGACGCCGCCATTGCGCGCGGCATCGCTACGACCGTATGGCCCGGCCGCCTGGAGCGCATCGCCGAGCAGCCTGAAATCTACCTCGACGGCACCCATAACCCCGCAGGGGCGCGTGAAATCGCCGTGTTCTGGGAGACGCATTTGCACGGGCGAAACATTTTCCTGGTCTATGGCGCGCTGCGCGACAAAGCTGTCGATGAAATTGCCGGCCTGCTCTTCCCGCGTGCTTCGTCGGTGATCCTCACTTCGCCGGCTCAGTCTCGCGCCATCTCCGCTCCCGTGCTGGCGGGAATGACCGGGCATCACGCCCGGCGCGTGGAGGTTGTTCCCGACCCGAATCTGGCGTTCGAACGCGCTCTTGAACTTGCCTCTCCAGATGACGTCATATTCGTCACCGGATCGCTCTATCTGGTCGGCGATCTGCGCCGGTACTGGATGTCACGCGCCGCCGGTCACGCCGGGTCCGCGCGCGCCGCACAGCCCAAACCCTCGCCTCCATCTTTGTGAGCCCTCCTTTGTTTTCTTCCTCCTAAAAGCCCTTGAGGATTACAATGCGCCTCCCGCCCTCCACGGTGCTGCCCCTAGCAATTACGGGACATATGCCTTTCCCGTCGTTGACACAGGCAAGACCTTCGGGTAACAAGGGACCATCACTTTTTTAGTGCAAGCAACCTCTCAGGAGAGCTTTGATGAAAATTCGTTCCCCATTTCTGATCGCTCTAACCGTTCTGGTGTCCATGTCCATCGTGATTCCTCCCGATATCACGGCCCAGGTCGGACAGCGCGCTGGCCAGATTTCGCGCGCCATCCCCGAGGTTGCCATCGCCCGAGGCACGCAACAATTGACGGCCGCGCCGAAAACCCTGGTCGATTGGGGCGACGTAGTCCACACAGGCGACGGCGGGCGTGCGCGGGTCGCGCTCGACGATGGTTCGGTGCTGAACGTCGGTTCCAGCTCGAGTCTCACCGTGACGCAGCACAATGCCGCGTCGCAGCAGACGCAAATCGAGCTCACCTACGGGCGCATGCGTTCGCAGGTCGTCAAACAGGCCAAACCCAACGCCAAATTTGAGGTGCACACGGCCGTGGGCGTTGCGGGCGTGGTGGGGACGGATTTCTTTCTCGGCTACCTGAACGGTCTGTTCCAGTTGGTTGTCTTTGATGGCCACGTTAAGTTCTGCAATTTGGATGGCGTGTGCGTGGACGTGCTCGCCGGGCAGATCGCCACGATCCGCAATGGCCACCAGTCTCCCGATCAGCCGACGCAAGCCACACCTTCAGAGCTGACCGACGCAGCGAATGCGACTTCGATCGGGACGACAGTGGGCGAAGTCCCGGCGCATCACATCAATCCCTGGGTCGTGGTGGGGCTGACCGTGCTCGTGGCCGTGCCGGCGATTGCCATACCAATAGCAACTCGCGGCGGCCCGCCCCCTGCCGGTAGGGGGGGGACCGGCTGCAAGCCGTCACCGAACGTCGTCTGCCCGTAGATTGCTTTTCAGCCTAGGGAGGATTGCGCGGCTCCCTGAACGCGGCGGCCGGGAATGTCTCAGTCACC
Source organism: Terriglobia bacterium (assembly GCA_041488495.1). Taxonomy (GTDB): domain Bacteria; phylum Acidobacteriota; class Terriglobia; order Acidiferrales; family UBA7541; genus Palsa-360. The sequence continues at coordinate 29,048 of JBGPPL010000004.1, read as the reverse complement.
GCGCCCTGTTTTTGCAGACACCAAGTACAGTCTCCGCGCGTCGAGTAAATGCTGGGCCTGTGGCGACTCCCTGTCGTTCGAACGCATCCAACTGTTCCTGCGCGCAGGCCTACAGAAGCCGCATTGGCAACTCCCGGGAGTGCGTGTTTGAGATTGGCGGCGCATAGGAATAGACTGTAAGGCTTATGCAACCGATGAATCGGCATTCTGGAGCATCCCTCGTGAAAACACTCACTCTTGCTACTCTCGTGATGGCCTTATCGCTGAACGCACTGGCAGCCAACAAGCCGGCCCATCGTCCAGCGCCGGTGCCGCCGCAACAGGCGGCGCAGGCCACTCCAGCGCCTGCCGTGATTACAATGGGCCAGGAACTCGACCGCGAGATGCCCATTCTTTCGAAAGTCACTCCGGCAGCGTACTTCATCGGCTACACGCTGACATCAACGCAGCGAGCCGAAGTCATGGGGTCGAACGGAGCTTTGCTTTCAAGCCAGGAAAGCCGTTCCCGGTGGCTCGAGACGCAGGTGCGCGTAGGCAGCTACGACCTCGACAACACGCATAAGGTGGGCAACTCCGCCGCAAGACAGGGCAGCTTCGGCACCTCCGTGCCGGTAGAGGATGACGCCGGAGTGCTCCGCCGCGCCATGTGGCTGCAGACAGAAAAGCAGTATAGGGCCGCCTCGGAAGGTCTGATCAAGATCAATACGAGCAAGGAAGTGCAGGTGCAGACCGCCGAAGAGCACGCACCGGATTTTTCCCGCGAAAAACCTCATGTTTTCTACGGTTCCGAAGTCTCCGTCCACCCCGACCGCAAACCGTGGGAGGAAAAAGTTCGTTCGTACACACTCGCGTTTCGCGCATCGCCGCAGATCCTGAATTCGATCGTCACGTTCAGCGCGCTTGGGGAAAACCAGTACCAGGTCAACAGCGAAGGCACACGGTTGCAGTTCGGCCAGATTCATTACCGGCTGGAATTGTTCATCCAGGGGAAGGCGCCCGATGGGATGGATATCAACCGCTACTACAATTTTGACTGGACCAATCCAACTGACGCGCCGGACGACAAGACCGTGCTTGCCGAAGGGCAGGTCCTCCGCAAGGAACTGGAAGCGCTGGTGGCCGCGCCGCTGGTCGAACCCTATGCGGGCCCCGCGCTCCTCACCGGCCGCGCCACCGCGGTTTTCTTCCACGAAGTTTTCGGGCACCGCTCCGAAGGCTTCCGCCAGAAGGACATCAACGAAGGCCAGACCTTCGCGCGGAAGGTCGGCGAACAAATTCTTCCGAATTTTCTTTCGATTTATGACGATCCGACCGCGAAGACGGTTGGTAAGGATGTCCTCATCGGCTACTACCCGTTTGACGACGAAGGCACCCCGGCCGAGCGCGTCACGCTGGTGGACCGCGGAATTTTGCGAAATTTCGAAATGTCGCGCCAGCCGCTCACCGGATTCCCGCGTTCGAACGGCCACGGGAGACGCCAGATCGGCGCTCAGCCGGTTTCGCGCCAGGGAAATCTGATCGTTCAGAGCAGCCTCACCGTGACCAACGCCGAGTTGCGCAAGAAACTCGTCGAGGAAATCAAACGCCAGAAAAAACCCTTCGGGCTGATGATTGACGATATCGCCGGCGGTTTCACGTTCACAGGCCGCGGCCAGCCGCAGGCGTTTCAGGTGCAACCACTAGTCGTTTATAAGGTGTTTGCCGACGGGCGCCCTGATGAGCTGGTCCGAGGCGTGGATATCGTTGGCACGCCGCTGGTTTCGCTTACCAAGATTCTCGCCACCGGCGACACCCCGGAAATCTTCAATGGATATTGCGGCGCGGAATCAGGTTCCGTGCCTGTCGCCGCGGTTGCTCCGGCCATCCTGGTCTCGGAGATGGAAGTTCAGAAGAAGGAAACTTCGACCGACAAGCCGCCAATCCTGCCGCCACCCGCGCACGATCCGAAAGGGGCGCGTCCATGAGCCACACCGTGCGCAACCGCGTGAAAAACTTTGCTTCGAAGGGTACCTTCGCATTTGCTTTCTCTGCCGCAATCGGGCTCCTGCTGATTACGGCGAAGCCCGGCAGAGCCGCTCCCGCAGGACACGCGGCCGCGAAGCCTTCTCTGCCGCAGCAGCCTGCGGCGGCGGACTCCGACAAGACGCTGGCCGCCATGCAGGATGAGCTGGACCGTGCCCGCCAGCGCCTCGAGCTGAAAATTCCGGACAAGAGCGAACCGGCCCGCCCGTACTACATCCAGTATCGAATTCTCGATCTGGATGTCCGCACGATCGTCGCGGAATTCGGCGCGCTGATTTCCTCGACCTCCGGGCGCAACCGCATCATGAGCGTGGAGGTCCGCGTCGGAAACTATAATCTCGATAGCTCCAACTTCATCACGGACGAAGGGTTCAGCGGATTCCTCGGCTCGACGGGCACGGTCGGTATCGACCGGGACTATGATTCCCTGCGTCAGGACCTCTGGCTTGCCACCGATCAGGCGTTCAAGGCCGCCGTTGAAAATCTTTCGAAGAAGCAGGCGTTCGTTTCGCGGCTGGCGAAGGCACCGAGCATTCCCGATTTCTCTCCTGCGTCTCCGACCGTGGCCGTGGAGCCTCTCCGCGAGCCGGACTGGACCACGCGGAATTGGGAGCAGGAAGCCAAAACGGTTTCCGCGGCTCTGCGCGCGTTTCCGCAGTTGCACAGCTCTCGCGTCACCTATCATTTGTTCTACACAACAAGTTATCTGCTCAATAGCGAAGGGACCAAGATTCGCGCCAACCGCAGCCTGGCGGCGATCGAAGCGAGCATGGAGACGGAATCCGACGACGGCATGCCGCTGCACAATTTCCTCGCCGTCTATCGCAGACTTCCCGGTGAATTGCCCGCCGCTGACGCCGTGCGAAAGAATCTCGAGCAAGCCGGAGAGCAGTTGATCACTCTCCGTGTATCGCCTCCTGCCACCGATTATGACGGGCCGGTTTTTTTTGAAGCGCCCGCGGCGGGGTCGCTGCTGGCGCAGATGCTCGGACCGTCCCTTTCGGGCGCGCGCGGTCCGCTGGCAATGCAGACGGCCTTCGATCAATTGATGGACCGGCTGGGCGGACGCAGTGAATGGACGGGAAAGTTGGGCACGCGCGTCTTGCCAACGACTGTCTCCCTCGTGGATGACCCGACCATGAAACAATTTGCAGGACAGGATCTGCTCGGGAGCTATGCGGTGGACGAGGAGGGCGTGAAAGCGGAACGCGTGCAGGTCGTCGAGAATGGAATCCTGCGGGATCTGCTGATGTCGCGCCGCCCGGGTCCCGATCTCATCCGCACGAACGGTCACGGACGCGCCGCGTATCTGGGCGACCCGCACCCCTTGATCAGCAATCTTTTCTTTACCTCCACGACCGCGGAATCACCGGCCGACCTGAAGAAGAAATTCCTGGATGCGTGCAAGCAGAGCGGGAATAAATGGTGCCTTGTCGTGCGCGCGATGGACAATCCGGTCCTGGGCGTGCGCGAACAGGACGATCTATCCGAAATCGTGATGGGTGCGGCGTCCGGCGCCGCCACGGGCGACCGCTTGCCGCTGCTGGTTTATCGAGTCAATGTGGACGATGGAAAGGAAGCGCTGGTTCGCGGCGCGCGGCTCACGGGGCTCACGCTGCGCGCGATGCGCAGTATCGCCGGCATCGGAAGCGATGCCACGCCGTTCAATTTCACGCAGAGCCAGCAGGCCGGCTTTTCCGGAACTGCGCTGGCCGCGTTCGGTTCAGCCGACTCCGGCGTTCCAGCGACCGTGATCGCGCCCTCGCTGCTGTTCGACGACGTCGAAGTTCACGGAGCGCGCGGTGAGCCGGAACGTCTTCCGCTGGTTCCTCCGCCGCCCTTGAATTAGGTCAATGAAGCGGTGCCGTCTTGCGCAATGGCAATGTCAGGGTAAGGCGCCCGTGCTGATTCCGCGCTGCTGGGTCGCGTTTGTATCATTGTTGCGAAGCGCGTCTTCGATAGGAGAATTCGAGCAGGTTCGCACCGCGCTTTCCACGTCGCGCCATCGTATAATCCGTTCGAGGATCCCCCATCACACGCTCTCCCAGTTCGGTCAAACAGATGGCGGCGCTCGGGTCGATCGGCTCCGCTGTGGTCCTGGTCGGGCTCAAGGTGTTTCTCTCCGTAGCCACGGGCAGCCTCGGTGTGCTCTCGGAAGCGCTGCACTCGGGGCTCGATCTGATTGCCGCAATCCTGACGTGGTTTTCGGTGCGCGTCTCCGACCGCCCTGCCGATTCCGAACATACGTACGGACACGGCAAGATCGAGAGTTTCTCCGCGTTCGTTGAAACCGGCCTGCTACTCGTCACTTCGGTTTACATCATTGTCGAAGCATTCGTCCGCCTGCTGTATAAGCGAGTGCATCTGGAACCGAGCCTTCTTGTCATGTTGATCCTCGGTCTCGCGATGGGAATTGATTTGATCCGCTCACGAGCTCTCGCGCGCGTGGCCCGCAAATATCCGAGCGAAGCGCTCGAAGCCGACGCTCTGCATTTCTCCACCGATGTGTGGAGCACGTTCGTCGTGATTCTGGGTATGGCCGCGGTCTGGACCGGCCAGAAGACCGGCGTCGCGTGGCTGCAAAACGCCGACCCCATCGCCGCGCTCGTCGTCGCCGCGATCGTGATTTGGATCGGCTCGCGGCTGGGAAAGCGCACGCTCGACGCACTGCTCGACGCGGCGCCCGCCGGCCTGCAGCAGCGCGTCGCCGCCGCGGTCGAAGGCCTGGACGGCGTCCTCTCCACCGAGCGCGTGCGTGTCCGCCGCGCGGGAAACCAACACTTCGTGGATGTCACCATCAGCGTCCCGCGTTCAGCCAGCTTCGAGCAGGTGCACGCCATTTCCGACGCCGTCGAGCATCGCGTCGGAGAAATTATTCCCGCCGACGTGATGGTGCACATGGAACCGCGCGCCGTCGCGGGAGAGCACCTGTTTGACAGGATTCGCGTGATTGCCGCGCGGCGCGGCCTTTCGGTCCATGAGCTTTCCGCGCACCACCTCGATGGCCGGTTGTTTATCGAGATGCACCTGGAAGTGTCCGAGCGGCTGAGCCTGCGGGATGCGCATCTCCGCGCTTCGGAACTCGAGGAAGAAATCCGCACGCTGGCCGACGTGTCCGCTCCGGTGAGCGGCGCCGCTCCGATCGTGAATATCCACATTGAGCCTCTTGGGACGCACATCGCGTCAGTGGATGGCCAGCGCGGCGAAATGACAGGGCTCGGTCACGCCATCGAGGTGTACATCAACAGTTTGCCGCGCGAATACCACGAGTTGGTGGACTGCCACGAAGTGCATGTCCGCCAGGTGGAGCACAAAATTCTGGCCTCGTGCCACTGCGCCATGGACGGAAGCCTGCCCATCACGCAGATCCATGACGTCACCGCCGCACTCGAAGACCGCGTGAAAGAGAAATTTCCGCAGGTCACCCGCGTCACAATTCATCCCGAACCTGTGGAAGAACGCTGAAGGAATTGGGATTGGAACAGGCGAGACTCCACGTCACTCTTGTCTGCCGGCCCAAAGCAGCGCGGCCAACGCCAATACAGCGGGATAGCAGGTGACGACGTAACGCGGTTCGGGAGCTTCAACCGTCGTCAGAAACGCCGTGCGCACTAGAAGATACGCCAGCAGGAGCGCGATACCCCAGAGATTTGGCGTATCCTCCGTGTGCAATTTGACGCTGCCCGCGCGGCCGGAGCGCCAAGCGACCCAGATTCCGGCCAGCGCGAGGGCAATATACAGGTATCCCAGCGCGCCGAGTCCAGCTGTCGTCAGGAAGTCCCTCCGGGAATCTTTCCAATTTTCAGAAATAGGCCAGAATTTTCCGTCGACGGGCAGCAGTTCCGTTCGCGGTGTGAACCAGAGGGTCAGGGCCCGTCCAAAAGGCACCCAGAGGTACGTTCGCAGCGGATGCCGCCGGGTTCGCTCGCGGGCAAGCTCGGCAAATTCACGATCGAGTTCGGGCGAGATATCCCGGCTCGGGCTATTGTTGTAGTTGTCAAGCAATGCCGCGACTTGTTCTCTTTCCTGGGGTGAGTCAAACGCGGCTGCAGGAAGATCGTCGATTTCCTCCGGCTCCTCCCCGATCTTCCAGATGGCAAGATACACATCGCGGTACCGCACCAACCAGGTGTTGGTCCACGCATAATATCCGACCGGCGCGTATTCATCAGACAGTGTGGTGTATCGCGGTGCGCTGATCTGTATTTCGTGCAACGAGATGAAATTACGCACCACCCAGGGGACCAGCGGCAGCAAGAACGCGACGGACATCACCGTGCCGGACAACGCTACTTTGCGCCAGCCGAGAGACCTCCACCAGCGGAGCACGAACACTGCGCCCGACACGGCGAACAGGAGCGGCATTTCCGGCCGGACCAGACTTGCCACGCCGGTCAAGAACGCACCGAGAAGGGTAAATGCTATCGCTGTTACGCGTAGAGGATGGCCGTTCACGGAAAAGCCGGCTGTTTCCCGTTTCAGCCCCAACACGAAACAGGCCAGTACGGCCGTTGCCAGAAACGCGGCGAGGACTTCGGTCAGCACAACCGCAGTGTAGTTCGCCACAAACGGGCACGTTGCAGCAAGCCACAACCCGGCAATCCCGGCGCGGCGGCGGGCGGCTGACGGAACCAGCGCCGCAGCGAGCGCCGCGGTCAGCAAACAGGTACAAAGATCGAGCACGGCCTGAGACAACACAATCGAGCGGATGGAGCGTCCAAGTAGTATAGCGACTCCGGCGAGGAATGCCGGATAGCCCGGCGTCCGGAGATCGGTCGGCACCAGTTGGCCATTGAGCCATAAACCATAGACATGATGGTCCGCCCAATTGCGCGCGAGTTGAAGATATAATTCGCTGTCGCCTGCCGAAGCTTGGAATCGGAGGGCAAACAGCAACCGCAATGCAAGCCCGACCAGCATCGCCAGGAACGCATGTGCGCAAAGAACGGTGACGGCGTCGCGCCGCGCAGGTATCATCGTATTCTCGGTGGCATGGTGTCGTAGAGTCATTGACAGGTTTCCGCCGGGCAGCTAGCTTGGAATAAACGCATGAAACCACGCAAGGCCATATTCTACGATGAGCAGCGCCGGCGATGGCGCCGCACAAGCCGTGTGTTGGAAGTCAGCGGTGCGGTTTTTACACTTCTACTGGTTACATTTTTCATCAGCATTCTCGTCAGCCCTAGTTTGCCTGAACCGCTGCTGCCAACCAACCGCAATGCGCTTCATCCGGTTAATGAAAAACTCCGCGCCCGCATTCCGTTGAAGCGAACCGGGCGCCACCGCCGTGTCGCTGCCCTGGGCCAGGTGCCGGCAACGTATGACCCTCTGCGCGCTGCTTTTTATGTGAGCTGGGACCCGACCTCGCTCGCCGCGCTCCAGCAGCATTTCCGCGAAATTGACGTGCTCATTCCCGAGCGGCTGCATTCCATCACTGCCGAAGGCCGCCTCGATGTCGAAGCCGATCCCAAACTGGCGGCGTGGCAGCAATCGCTGCAGCTAACCTCCGGTATCGAAATCCCGACGATGCCGCTGATGAACAATTCCGACGGGACGAATTGGCTGACGGACAACATGGCGGCCATGCTAAAGAGCAGCACGGCGCGCCAACACTTGTCACAACAAGCCGTGCAGTATGTGGTGCAAAGCCACTTTGCCGGGCTGGTTGTTGATTTTGAAGAAATCCCCAGGCAAAGCCAGAAGGATTTCAGCCAATTTGTCGCTGAGCTTGCGGCAGACTTGCACAATTCCAATCTCAAGCTGATGGTTTGCCTCCCTGCGGCCGATTGGGCGTATGAATATGCGGGTATCGGCAAGTCTGCAGACGCCGTCATCCTGATGAACTACGACCAGCACTGGCGCACTTCGCCGCCGGGTCCGATCGCTGCGCAGGAATGGTTTGTGAGAAACATCGACGCGATCCTGAAGTTGGTGCCGGCGCGAAAGCTGGTGATGGGCATCGCCAACTACGCCTATGACTGGCCAAGCGACGCCGGCAAGAAAACCGGCGAGCAAGCGCGCGTCGAAAGCTTCCAGGAAGCCCTTGTTACAGCCACCGAATCGGAAGCCAAAATCCAGTTCGATGCGGACTCGCTCAACCCCTACTACTCATACTCCGACGACCATGACCATGTCCATCGTGTTTGGGCGCTCGATGGCGTCACGGCGTACAACGAGTTGCGCGCCGCCGAGCGCGCCGGTGTACAAGGCACCGCGCTCTGGCGCCTGGGCTCGGAGGACCCCTCGATCTGGTCGATCTGGGATATCGCGCGGCCCGATGATGCCACCCGCGCAAAGCTTGAGGAAATGCCTCCAGGATACGATCTGATTCTTGAGGGCGAAGGCGACATCTGGAAGTTTGCCGACACGCCGCAAAAGGGCCGCCGCACCATACGCCTCGATCCCACGACCGATACAATTGCCGAAAACAATTATCAGGTGCTGCCGTCTTCCTACCGCATCTTTCAAATGGGCGCCGCGCCAAAAAAGATCGCGCTCAGTTTCGACGACGGACCCGATCCGCGCTTCACCCCGAAAATTCTCGATATCTTGAAACAGAAAAAATCCCCGGCGACCTTCTTCGTCATCGGAAGCGCCGCCAACGACGCCCTGGGACTCCTCTATCGCGAGTACGCCGAAGGACACGAGATTGGCAACCACACCTATACGCACCCGCGCTGGAACGACACCTCCCGGACGCAGATTGATGTGGAGCTGAACGTAACAGAGCGGCTGCTGAACAGCACGCTTGGCGTCAAGACGCTGCTTTTCCGGCCGCCGTATGGCATCGACCATCAGCCCGAAACCGCCGACGAAGTCGCGCAACTGCCCATCGCGCAATCCATGGGCTATCTCATCGTCGGCGCACGCATTGACCCGCATGATTGGGGCGAACCCGGCGGCATTCCACCCGCACCCGCGCCGGTGATCGTACAGCGCGTGGTGGAGCAAGCGCGCGCCAATGCCGGCAACATCGTGCTCCTGCACGACGGGGGCGGCGACCGGACCCAAACCGTGCTGGCTCTGCCGAAAATCATAGACGGCCTGCGCGCGGCGGGATTCACGATCGTTCCCGTCGCGGAACTTATCGGACAGACGCGAGCGCAGCTCATGCCGCCGCTTTCCTTCCGCGAGCGCCTGGTGGCTCGCGCGGACGGGCTCATCTTCACGATGTATGAATGGTCGCGGTTGAGCGTTGCCTTTATCTTCGTCCTCGGCATCGGCCTCGTGAGCGGCCGCGCGATCGTCGTCGGCTTCCTCGCGATCGTTGAAAAGTTCCGTCCCGCTCCCCCCGATCATCCTGATTTTCAGCCGCTGGTCAGTGTCCTTATTCCCGCGTACAACGAAGAAGCGGTCATCGTCTATACGATCAACTCGGTGCTCGAGTCCGACTACCCAAAGCTGGAAGTCATTGTTGTCGACGACGGCTCAACCGATGGCACGAGCGAGCTGCTCGATGAACAATTCAGCCGCAATCCTGCCGTGCGCGTGATTCACCAGCCAAATCGCGGCAAGTCTGCGGCGCTTTCGCATGCCCTGGCCGAGGCTTCGAGCGGCATCATCGTCACCATTGACGCGGACACTTCGGTCGAGCCGGACGCGGTGAGCAAGCTTGTCCGGCACTTCGTCAATCCCAGGGTTGGCGCGGTCGCCGGCAACGTGAAAGTCGGAAATCGGATCAGCTGGCTCACGCGCTGGCAGGCGCTCGAGTACGTCACGAGTCAGAATCTGGAAAAGCGCGCCTTTGAACTGCTGAATTGTATTCCGGTCGTTCCCGGCGCTCTGAGCGCCTGGCGCGCTGAGGCAATCAACAATTGCGGCGGTTTCAGCGCCGACACGGTCGCCGAAGACACGGATTTGACCATCACGATCCGGCGCGCCGGCTGGAAAATCTATTACGAGGAGGAAGCGATTGGCTGGACCGATGCGCCCGAAACCGCGTCCGCGCTGGTCCGCCAGCGTTTCCGGTGGACGTTCGGCACGTTACAGGCGTTCTGGAAGCATCGTGACACGCTGGGACGCGTGAAGTACGGGACGCTGGGTTGGATCGCTCTGCCCAATATGTTCCTGTTTCAACTTCTGCTACCGCTATTCTCTCCCATGATCGATCTGCTTTTTCTTGGCTCCCTGATCCTGTGGGGGCTTTCGCAGTTCCACTTCACGCACCTGCCGCAATTCTGGACCGCCGCCGACGTTCAACGCTCGCTTGTTTTCTTCATCGGATTCATGTTGATCGACTTTCTCACTTGCGTTGTCGCGTTCACGCTGGAGCGGCATGAAGACTGGTCCCTGCTCTGGCCACTGCTGCTGCAACGCTTTTACTACCGCCAGATGATGTATGTCGTGCTGTTCCGCGCGGTGATGGGCGCCGTTCAGGGCAAACCGGTCGGCTGGCGCGGCGTCGAACCCGGAGTGCCCGCGCCAGTCGCCCAATTGTAACTGGCGGCACGCGTCTCCTTTTTCGAAGCACGCCATATCGAACCCCGCGTTGGTCGCAGCCCCCGCTCGCGGTATAATCCTTTGATGCCGATAAGGAAAAAGTCCGCCCAGATACATGGCACCACGGTTCTTTGCGTGCGCCGCGACAATAAAGTGGTGATCGCCGCCGATGGCCAGGTCACGATGGGTGAACACGTGATGAAACACACGGCCCGGAAAACGCGGCGTCTGTTCAGCGACAAGATTCTGGCGGGCTTTGCCGGCTCGACTGCGGACGCGCTCTCGCTCTTCGAACGTTTTGAAGGGAAGCTCCAGGAACATCAGGGCAATCTGGCCAAGTCCGCCGTCGAGCTTGCCAAGGAATGGCGCAAGGACCGTGCGCTGCGGCATCTGGAAGCGCTGCTGATTGTCGCGGACACGAAATCCACGTTCCTTGTATCCGGCAACGGCGATGTGATCGAGCCCGATGACGGCATTTGCGCGATCGGCTCCGGCGGCCCCTACGCGCTGGCCGCCGCGCGGGCCCTTGCCAAGCACACCAAGCTTTCTGCGAAGGACATCGCGCAGGAGGCCATGCGCATCGCGAGCGAGATCTGCATTTTCACGAATGCCAATTTCACGATCGAGGAGTTGTAGTGTCTGATGGCAATCTCAGCTCGGTCTGTGTAGCGCCCGTCCCGCACGCGGGACGCGCACGTGCTTGAATCTAGAGTGCCACCCTAAAGGGTGGCGCTACAATAGCACCTCAAGTCCGAGCCCCGTTGGAACGGCGCTACCCAGCAATCCTGCATCGCATAAAGGCGGACCGTCATCATGGTGATTTATCTTCCCGGCGACCAGCGCGAACCTCAGCCCGCACCCGAGCCATCGTTCGATGAGCTGACCCCGCGTGAAATTGTCGTCGAACTGGACAAGTACATCGTCGGGCAGTCCGCCGCAAAGCGCGCCGTTGCCGTCGCTCTACGCAACCGCGTTCGCCGGCAGAAGCTCACGCCCGAAATGGCGGAAGACGTCCTTCCCAAAAACATTCTGATGATCGGCCCCACCGGAGTCGGCAAGACAGAGATCGCGCGCCGCCTCGCCAGGCTGGCCGGCTGCCCCTTCGTCAAAGTCGAAGCTTCGAAATACACCGAGGTCGGCTACGTCGGCCGCGACGTCGAATCCATGGTCCGCGATCTGGTGGAAACGTCCATCGACATGGTGCGCGAGGAAAAACTCGACGAAGTCGCAGAGCGCTCCGAACAGGCGGCGGAAGAACGTGTCCTCGACCTGCTTCTTCCGGCATCGCCTCTCCCTCCTGCGGAGCCGTCGAGCACGGCCGTGATCCAGACCGAATCCCATCGGCGCGATCAGGCCGACCGCACGCGCGAAAAGCTTCGCGCGCAACTTCGCGACGGCAAGCTCGACCAGCGCCTGGTGGAAGTGGAGGTCCGCGAGCGGTCCATGCCCGCGTTTGAAATCATCTCGAACCAGGGCGTCGAGGAAATGGACGTCAACATCAAGGACATGCTTTCGGGACTGTTCGGCCAGCAGAAAAAGCGGCGCAAGATGACCGTCGCCGAGGCATTCGATTACCTGATCCAGGAAGAGGAGAACAAACTGATCGACATGGACCAGGTCACGCGCCTCGCCGTGGAGCGCGCCGAGCAGATGGGCATCATCTTCATCGATGAGATCGACAAGATCGCGGGGCGCGAGTCCGGCCATGGCCCGGACGTTTCGCGCGAAGGCGTGCAGCGTGACATCCTGCCGATCGTCGAGGGCACGACGGTCAACACGCGCTATGGCATGATCCGCACCGACCACATTCTCTTCATCGCGGCCGGCGCCTTCCACATCACGAAGCCTTCGGACCTGATTCCCGAACTCCAGGGGCGCTTGCCGATCCGCGTCGAGTTGACGGCGCTGGGCGAGGCCGATTTCGTCCGCATACTCACCGAGCCAAAAAACGCGCTCATCAAGCAGTATATAGCGCTGCTCGAAACCGAAGGCCTCAAACTGAGCTTCACCGACGACGCCATCGCGACGCTGGCGCGCTATGCCGTGATGGTCAACGAGCAGACGGAAAATATCGGCGCGCGGCGGCTCCATACCATCCTCGAGAAAGTGCTCGATGAAATTTCCTTCGAGGCCCCCGAGTTGAAGAAAAAGAACGTGAAGGTGGACGGCGCGTACGTTACCAAGCAGCTCGCCGAGATCGTCAAGAATCAGGATCTGAGCCGGTATATCCTATGACGCGATGAACCGCGCCGCCGCACTGGTTGCGTTCGTATCTTGCGTCCTGGCGTGTGCACTGATCGCTGGCTGCGCGGCGCCCGGAGACCCCTCCCCGCGTCACCCGGTCATACCCGTTGCGATCATCGACCTGGCCGCGCGTCAATCCGGTAGTGGAGTCGTCCTGACGTTCAGCCTTCCGCATCAATCGACAGATCACCAATCGCTTGCCGAGCCGCCGGCCATCGAGATTTATCGCGCGGCACTTTCTCCCGGCGCTCCCCCCGACGGGAGAACTCCGTGGCGGCTGGTTTACACTATCCCATCCGAACGGGTGGACTCCTATGTGAACGGAGACCGTATCGAATTCCGCGATCCTCTCACACCTGACGATCTCGGGCGCACCGCCGGGGCTCCGTTGGCCTACATGGTCCGCACCCGAGCGGTGAAAAGCCGTGCCTCGGACGATTCAAACGTCTTCACGGCGCGCATTTTTCCAGCGCCCGAAGCGGCGCGCAAACTGCACGCTTCTGTCACCGAATCTGCGATTGCGCTTTCGTGGGGCGAGTCTCTGGCCACTGGCACCGCTCCAAAGGCGACGGGCTATCGTGTGTATCGTGCGGAGATCGAACCCGGGGAAGAATCTGCACTGCAGGATCTATCGCAAGCGAAGCTGAAGTCGCCGGTCACGATGCAAGGATCCTCCTCTTCGCCCGAATTCAGCGATACGCATTTCGAATTCGGCCGCACGTATCTTTACACGGTTCGAGCCATCGCCCAATTCGGTCCGGATTCAATTGAATCCGCCGACTCCACACCAGCCGTCGTGACACCGCGGGACACCTTTCCGCCCGCCGTGCCCGTGGGGCTCGAGGCGGCGGTAATTCCTGCAACCCCGGAGGCCCCTGCACACGTCGAATTATCGTGGGCGATCAGTTCCGAGGGGGACCTGGCCGGCTACTACGTCTACCGGAGTGACCGAGACGACACACCGGGCGAGCGCATCAGCCGCGAGATATTGCCCAGCCCGACGTTCCGTGATATTTCAGTTGTGCCCGGCAGACGTTATTTCTACCGCGTTTCGGCGGTCGACCGCGCCGGGAATGAAAGCCCTCTCAGTTCCACAGTGCAGACTGAAGTGCCGTAGAGTTTGCAATAGAGAAAGGTTGGTATGGCGGCCCGCTCCCAACTGCCGGGCATGCAGTGGTTTCTGTGGCTGCGCAACGCAGCGTTACGCATCGGCGTCCTCACGGGAATTTATCTATCCTGTGTTTTCTTTGCGTGGGTGTTGGTCGCCAATCGCATCCCGCAACTCGACTCCTTCGCCGGCATGCGTAATCTCGCCGCCGGCGCAGCGACCATTCTGCTGATGGCGATTCCAGTCTTGCGCTTCCGGCGACAACCAGTGAGAATGTTCGTTTCCGGTCTAACGGCATGGACGCTACTGACCCTTACCTATATCGCGATGGAGATGCACTTCTCGCTCCTCGAAAGCCGCATGGGAGCGTTTCATATCTTCATGCTCGGTACGGTTTCGTACGGTTTCGTGGCCGTGTTCCACTGGGTCTTTTTGCTTTGCGCGGAAGCACGCCACCGCCACGTTACTCAAGCCGGGCAGGCAGCCGCCTCCGCGCCCCGGCCCCGCATAAACTGATCTGCGATATTCCACAAAAAGGACATAGGCACCGATGAAACTCTGCCGTTTTCAGCCAAGCGTCGTTCCCGCGGATCAGGTAGGCGCGACCACCCATCCGGAAGTTCTTCAGGGCGTCATTTCCGGTGAGACTGTCCGCGAAGTTTCTGGCGACATCCTCGCGCGCTGGAGCGTGACGAACCGGTCATGGCCGCTCACCGACGTGAAGCTGCTGCCGCCGGTCACGCCGAGCAAGATCGTTTGCCTGGGCAGGAATTACGTCGACCACGCGGCCGAGTTCAATAATCCCACGCCCAAGGAGCCGCTGATTTTTCTCAAGCCGCCGTCGTCTCTTCTCGCGCCCGAAGATCCCATCGTCCTGCCGCCGGCTGTTCAGCGCGTGGATTTTGAAGGCGAGCTTGCTGTCATCATTTCGAAGGAGTGTTCCCAATTGCAAGACGGCGACGACGTCCGCCCATACATCGCCGGCTACACGTGCCTGAATGACGTCAGCGCGCGCGACTACCAGGCCCTCGACAAGCAGTGGACCCGCGCCAAGAGCTTCGACACGTTTTGTCCCCTGGGGCCTGTCCTCGAAACTGAATTCGACGTTGCCTCCGGCCACTTGGAGACGCTGCTGAATGGCGTAAGGAAGCAGTACTCCGCCTTGACCGCGATGATCTTCCCCGTTGATGTTATAATTCCCTGGATTTCGCGCGTGATGACGCTGCTGCCGGGCGATGTGATCGCAACAGGCACGCCTGCGGGCGTCGGACCGCTCAAGACGGGTGATGTCGTCGAAGTCATCCTCGCCGGCGTTGGCACGTTGCGCAACCCGGTTGTTGCACGCTCGGCTTGACTTTCGTGGCGACACCCCGCCGTGCGGATCGCACATGAGGTTAAGGAGAGTTCAAATATGAAATTTTTTCTTGACACCGCGAATCTGGAAGAGATTCGACAGGGCGTATCCCTGGGCGTGATTGACGGTGTAACGACCAATCCCACGCTCGTCGCCAAGGAAAAGCGGCCCTTCCGCGAACACATCCTTGAAATCTGCAATATCCTGAAAGATGGCGTCGTCAATGCCGAGGTTGTCTCCACCGATACGGCGGGCATCCTTCGCGAAGGGCGCGAGATCGCCGCGTGGCATCCCAACATCGTCGTCAAAATTCCCATGATCCCCGACGGCGTGCGCGCGCTGAGCGTGCTCGCAAAGGAAGGAATCCGCGTCAACATTACGCTGGTTTTTTCCTCGCCGCAGGCCCTGATTGTGGCCAAGGCCGGTGCGTATTTCGTCAGTCCGTTTCTCGGCCGGCTTGATGACATTTCTTCCGACGGCCTGACGCTGCTGCGCGAGATCATGGATATCTACCGCGCGTACAATTATTCCACGCAGGTGCTTGCCGCCAGCCTCCGCCACCCTCTGCACGTCGTTGCGGCCGCGCGCATGGGCGCGCACATCGGCACCCTGCCCTATAAAGTATTTGAACAGCTCTTCAAGCATCCGCTGACCGACCGTGGACTTGAAGGGTTCCTGAAGGACTGGGAGAAAGCGCGCGAAACGCTGGGCGACGTGTTCGAGCCGGCATCTGCGCGCAATCCGAGGCGTTGAAGCACTTGGGAATCGATTGGCGGCTCATCATCGGAGTCGGGGCGTTGGTCGTTGTTGCCGCGGCTATGATTCTGTATCGTCATTTCCAGAAACCAGACGATCCTGAAGGGGAAGAGCGCCGCCGCCGTTTTCAACTCAATCAAGTCGGCCGGATCGTGGAAGGCCTTGTCGTCGAGCTTGTCGAAACGCCCGCATCGCCCGCCCAGGAATCCGGCTCCCGCATGTTCTCACGGCGCAAAGCCGCGGCGTCCGGCGAGGGATCAGACGGCACTCGCCGTCTGATCCGATACAGCTATTCCATCGCCGGCGTCACGTATGAAACCGCGCAGGACGTCACCGGCCTGGAAGAGCGGCTTTGCATGGAACGGCTCGCTGCCGGCCAGCCCGCAAGCGTGAAATATGACCCGTCGAACCCTAGCAACTCGATCCTCGTGGCCGATGACTGGTCCGGCATCCATTAACAGGATGCGAGAAATTTCATTTTACGTGTCATCTCGAGGAACGAAGCGACGAGGAATCTCTCTTTTTATTGTTTTTTTCAAAGAGAGATTTCTCGCGGAGTTTATCCCGGCCCCTGCCGGGGCTCGGAATGACAGCGTCGGAGGGCTTTTCCCGCAGCCTGCTAAACCTTCGCCCGTCATTTTCTTTCGGTCTGTCCGGATTGTCCCTATGAACAGCCGCACCGGAGCCGCCGCGTGACCAGAAAAATTCTTGCCTGTGTGACTGCGGTGATCGGCGCCGCCGCACTGACGCTCGCTATGATGATCGCCCTGGTGCAGGGCACGATCATGGCTGTTTCGATCGCCAATCTCCCGCTTCGTATCCTGGCAGTCGCCACAGACGTTCTTCTCGGGACCGTGCTTCTGCTCGGATGCATTTATCTCGCGACGCATCTGGCTGTCAGCGTTCTCGGCGTTGGACGGGCCGATTTTCCGCCATTGCCGGAAGATACGAAGCAGGTCGATATCCCCAAAAATTAGTGGCGTACCGGTTCGAGCCTGTGCGAAAGTCTCGAAGACAACACACCATGACCGACGATCCAAAACTCCAAGATCGCCTCAAAGAGCTGCGCCGCCGCAGCGCCGAGGCGGAAGCCGGCGGCGGCTCTGAACGCCGCGAGCGCGAGCACAAGGCAGGCAAACTCACGGCGCGCGAGCGCGTCGCGCTGCTTGTGGATGAGGGCACCTTCGAGGAGCTCGACAAGTTTGTCACGCACCGCTGCGATGATTTTGGGATGCAGGACCAGCGGCCACCGGGCGATGGCTTCGTCACCGGCTATGGCCGCATCGACCGCCGGTTGGTTTATGTCTTTGCGCAGGATTTCACTGTTTTTGGCGGCTCACTCTCGGAAACGAACGCCCTCAAGATCTGCAAGATCATGGACCTGGCCATGCGCAATGGCGCGCCGGTGATCGGCCTGAATGATTCGGGCGGCGCGCGCATCCAGGAAGGCGTGATGTCGCTGGCGGGCTACGCCGATATTTTTCTGCGCAACACGCTCGCGAGCGGCGTGATCCCGCAGATCAGCGCGATCATGGGGCCCTGCGCGGGCGGCGCCGTGTATTCTCCGGCCATCACCGATTTCATCTTCATGACGCGCGACACTTCCTACATGTTCATCACCGGCCCGGACGTCATCAAGACCGTTACGCACGAGGACGTCGCCAAGCAGGACCTGGGCGGCGCGATGACGCACAACGCGACCAGCGGTGTCGCGCATTTTGCCGCCCGCGACGACGCCGAATGCCTCGCCATGATTCGCGAACTGATGAGTTTTCTTCCGTCCAACAATCTGGACGACCCGCCGCGCCGCGCGACCTCGGATCCCATCGACCGCGCCGATCCGGCGCTCGATTCGCTTGTCCCCGCAGACCCCATGCAGCCGTACGACATCAAGGACGTGATTCAATCCGTCGTCGACGATAAATATTTCTTCGAGGTCCACGAGCACTTCGCAAAGAATCTCGTCGTGGGCTTCGCGCGCCTCGATGGCCGGTCCGTCGGGATCGTCGCCAACCAGCCCGCGTTTCTCGCCGGGGTCCTGGACATCAATGCCTCGGTCAAGGGAGCGCGGTTCGTGCGATTCTGCGATGCGTTCAATATTCCGCTCATCACCTTTGAGGACGTGCCGGGATTTTTGCCCGGCACGCAGCAGGAGTGGGGCGGGATCATCAAGCATGGCGCAAAACTGCTGTACGCGTTTGCCGAAGCGACCGTCCCGAAACTGACCGTGATCACTCGCAAAGCTTACGGCGGCGCTTATTGCGTCATGTCGAGCAAACACATCCGCACCGACGCGAACTTCGCCTGGCCCACCGCCGAAATTGCCGTCATGGGGCCCGAGGGCGCCGTCAACATCGTCTACAAGCGTGAACTCGACCGCGCACCCGAAGCAGACCGCGAACGGCTGCGACGCGAAAAGGTTGCCGAGTTCCGCGAGCGCTTTGCCAATCCTTACGTCGCCGCCGAGCGCGGCTATATCGACGCCATCATCGAGCCTTCCCAAACGCGCGCGAAACTCATCACCGCGCTGCGCTCACTCGAAACCAAGCGCGACACAAACCCAAAAAAGAAGCACGGGAATATTCCACTATAGGCTCCTATTTAAATACACGAGATGTTTTGTAGATCGGGCCTCTTGTGGTGAGCGCAGCCGAACCATCAGCCACGACATGACAACGACTGCGCGAAGCGCGTACCTTGCTGCCGCATGCTGTCGTGGAGGCCGGAGGGCCGCAGCGGCATTCTTCCACGGATGAGCTACCGAGTTCTGACTTCAGGGGGCTGAAGTTCCTTTACTGTAAGATGTTTTTGTGTCGCGGCTAAAGCCGCGACCCACAAGTCCACACCATGAAGTTGTTCCCCGTCATGTTTCCGTTCGGCTAGCCTGCATTAAGGAGCGCGCAGCCATTCCCATAGGAACCAAGGAAAACATGGAGAACAACAGAAACGTCAACACGAGGTCTTTGAACCCCGGCGCGAAATCTCCGCCATGCTGAATGGCGAGCACACCAATGTAATACGCCGTCGGCGCGGCCAGCACGAGTTCGGAAATCAGATAGGCCTTCAGGAGTCTTCCCCGGGAAAAAATCATCGTCGCCATCAAGACCAGCCACGCGGCTGTAATCCATTCCACCGGATAGATCACCTTGTTATCAAAGGAAAAATGATTGATCAGCAGGACGGGAATTCCTGCGCGAGGATCGAGAATGAATGGAGGACCGCCCGGCCAGCGATAAATTCCAATCTGATAGAGACAGAGCGCGAACAGATATGCGCCAAGAAGGCGCTGTCGTCTGAGTTCTGCTTTGTCCACGCCCATCCTTAAATTATTGCTCGCCGTATCTTGTTGTGTCCATTTTCACTGCTTGCGTTACTGCAAACCGCAGCGGCACGGCATGCCGCGCCCCTGCGCGGAAAAAGAGAGCCTTCCGCATCAACTCGACGCTGACGGGCATCGTGCTAGAATGCGCTTCGAGTCTATCGGCTCGGCATGTTGAAAAAAATCCTCATCGCCAATCGCGGCGAAATCGCCGTCCGGATTGTACGAGCCTGCCGCGAGATGGGCATCACTTCCACCGCCGTCTATAGCGACGCCGACCGCGCCGCACTGCATGTGCGCCTGGCTGACGAAGCATACTCGATCGGCCCCGCGCCCTCGCGCGAGAGCTATCTCCGGATCGACAAGCTGATGGACGTCGCGCGCCGCGCCGGCTGCGACGCCGTGCATCCCGGCTACGGTTTCCTTGCCGAAAATCCCGAGTTCGCACGGGCCTGCGCCGAAAACAACATCACGTTCATCGGCCCTTCACCCGAAGCGATGGAACGCCTGGGATCGAAAACCGCTGCACGGCAGCTTGCCGCGCGTACTGGAGTGCCAGTGGTTCCCGGCGTCCAGGATCCGATTGAGCGCCTACAAGATGCAGAGCGCATCGCGCGGCGGCTTGGCTATCCGGTGCTGCTCAAAGCCGTCGCAGGCGGTGGCGGAAAAGGCATGCGCTTGGTGGGCAAAAAAGCGGAGATGCCGGCCGCGTGGCGCGATGCCTGTTCGGAAGCGCTCCATGCATTCGGTGATGCGCGCGTCTATCTCGAACGGTATATCGAGCGGCCGCGCCACATCGAGATCCAGATATTCGGCGATACACGCGGCCACATCGTGCACCTCGGCGAGCGCGAATGCTCGGTGCAGCGCCGGCACCAGAAAGTCATCGAAGAATCACCGTCGCCCGTCGTAACTCCCGAACTGCGCCGCGCGATGGGCGAAGCTGCGGTGAAGTTGGCGCGCGAAGCGGGCTACACGAACGCGGGAACAGTGGAGTTTCTGGTGGATGCCGCGCGAAATTTCTATTTCCTCGAAGTGAATACGCGCCTTCAGGTGGAGCACCCCGTCACTGAAATGGTGACGGGCCTCGATCTGGTGAAGTTGCAGATTAGGATCGCCGCGGGCGATGCGCTGCCCTTTACGCAGAGCGACATCGCGCTCTCCGGCCACGCCATCGAATGCCGGCTATACGCGGAAGACCCCGACAATAATTTTTACCCGTCACCCGGAACAATTCATTCGCAGTGCACGCCGTCGGGCCCGGGCATTCGTCTTGACGACGGTGTCTACGAGGGGTTCACGGTCCCGACCGAATACGACCCGCTACTCGGAAAACTCATCGCGTGGGGACGCGACCGCGCCGAGGCCATCGCGCGGCTGCAGCGCGCACTCGAGGAATACGCCGTTACAGGCATCAAGACCAACGCTGCGCTTTTCCGCAGCATTCTGCGCGATCCAGAATTCGTCCGGGGTGAAATCTTCACGCGCTGGCTCGACGAGCGGCTTCCGCATCTCCACGCGAATCGCGAGAACTCAACAGGGCGCGATCCTGGCGCCGAAGACGCAGCCATTCTCGCTGCTCTGCTTCATCACCTCGATACGAACGGCGGAACACACGCGGGTGGCCCTTCCGCTGAACCCGAATCGCGCTGGAAACGCGAGGCGCGACTCGAGCAAGCAGGCCGCGACGAGTGATCCGACAATGAAAAATGATGTCCTCATTGATGGCTTACGGCACAGCGTCGAGCTTGCCCGGTCATCTGATGAACCTTCGCGCCTCACCATCACGATCGACGGCCGGCGAGTCGAAGCTGACGCCGTCAAGATCTCACCCGGCGTGTATTCCATTCTTCTCGACGGACGATCGCTCGAAGTCCGCGTCGAAGCGGTGGCTGACGGGCTGCTGTTGCACGCTGCCGGCCGCGAGTTTCACGTAGAAATCGTGGACCCGCGTTCCTGGCGCCGCGGTCGCGGCGGAAGAATCAATCTTGCGGGCCGCCAGCAGATTTCCGCGCCGATGGCTGGAAAAGTTGTGCGCGTACTGGTTGAGCCGGGCCAGCATGTGGAAGTAGGCCAAGGCCTGCTGGTCGTGGAAGCTATGAAAATGCAGAACGAAATCCTCTCGCCCAAGACCGGGACGGTCGAGCGGCTGCTCGCTAGGGAAGGCCAGGCTGTGAACGCCGGCGAAGTTCTCGCGGTGATCGCGTAGTTGCATCGTTTGGCAGTGTTCGCCGGTTCGTCTGACTCAATGATTGGCTCTTCCGTGTTTGGAAGGAGCTACTTCGCTGGTGAAGTGGAGGAGGATCCTGCCGCTTTTGGCGTCACAACCAAGGGAAGTTTGCCGGCCGACTCTATCACCTGCTGCGCGAGGTAGTTGGTAACTTTTGCATCGTTTCGCGCAACGGCCAGATAAGCCGCGCGCAGCAATTGTTCCTTGCGGTTGCGGATATTGTCGCGAATCGATTGCTGTACCGCCGGATCGGACAATTCTCGCTGTCCCGGCGCCTCTTTTGCCACAAGTTTCAGGATGCGGTAGGAATCGCGCAGGACGACGACGCCGCTTATCTGTCCGGGCTTCAATCCCAACACAGCCTTCTTCAAGGCCGGATCACTTTGCGACAGCGACGACTCCGGCACATAGCCCAGGTCGCCTCCCGAGCCAGAGGATGCCGGGTCTTCCGAGTAATCCATCGCGATTTGTGCGAAGTCCGCGCCGGTGCTGAGTTGCTGCGAGAGAGCCGCGGCTTTGCGCCTTGCTTCGGCATCAGTCGTCGCGTCGTCATTCTTCCGGTTGCGCAACTGCGGATCCTTGTGCGGGGTTATGACGATTTGCGCGATGCGGTACTGCGGCTCCGATACGTTGAATTGCGCGTGGTTCTGCTTGTAGAAATCCTGGACATCCTGATCCGTGACCGTAATCTTTGCCACCACTTCACGGTTGATCACTTTCTGGATCGAAAGCTGCTGCCGGATGTCGCCTCTCAAGTCGTCGACCGTATAGCCGCGCGCTTTCAGCTGGCGCTGGAACTCGTCCTCGGTGTAGGGGCTCTTGAATTCGGTAAACTTGTCCTCAACCTCGCCGTCAGCCGCTTCCAGGCCCATTTTCTTCGCCTGTTGAAGCAGAATTTGATTGTTGACCAGCTCATCCAGGATGTTCAGCTTCAGCGAAAGCGCTTCGTCCTGGGAAGGTTCCGGCGCGTCGGGGTTCAATTGCGTGCGGTAGTACTTGTCCACCTCTGTCCGCGTAATGTCCTTGCCGTTCACCGCGGCCCACACACCCTCCGCAGGTTGCGTTCGCTTCTGGCAACCCGATAGCGCCGCCAAGACCGCGGCCAGCAGTAACGCCCCTCGCGCACTTGTCCTCACACAGTCTCCTCTTGTAAGCGGGTGCGGGCTCTACTTGGAGCCCGCCGGAATATCGATGCAAAAAGATTCCGGCTAGGCGGCCTTCTTGACGCGGCCTGCCCGGATGCAGGATGTGCAGACACGAACGTGCATACGCACGCCGTCAATTACCGCGCGGACACGCTGCAGGTTTGGGTTCCAGCGGCGGCGGCGCGTGTTATTCGCGTGGCTGATTACGTTGCCAAAACTCGGCCCTTTGCCACAGATCTTGCATCTCATTGCCATGATAGCTCCTCACCCCATCTTCAAAACTCACACAAAGCCAGCAGTTTAGCAAAGTTTCTACGCTTCCGCACTCTATTTGTCCGCACGCTTCAGAAGGATGCAGATCACGCCCGCAAGGTATCGGCTATTCGGGTACGACCCTTGACCGATGAAGGCTCTCACCCCACAATAGTTAAGCAACTGTGGGCGTGTAGCTCAGCTGGGAGAGCACCTGCTTTGCAAGCAGGGGGTCGCAGGTTCGAACCCTGTCACGTCCACCATCTATCTGCCTACAAATCAGTCTGTTGCTAATTTGGCCTTTGCGCGACTCCACCAAATTTGGGAACACTTGGGAACAACTGATCTTCCAACTGATTCACGGCTTGTCTCTGAGCGCTCCCGCTGGCATGGGTGTACACCTGAAGCGTGGTCGTCATATTCGAGTGGCCGAGTTGAGCCTGAGCCACTCGTAGAGGCGTTCCTTGCTCGTGGAGCAACGTCCCATGCGTGTGCCGTAGCGAATGCCAATCAATCGACCCAAGCCCCGCTCGTTGAGAAGCGGGATGTAGTTGGCGCTT
This sequence comes from Terriglobia bacterium, assembly GCA_041488495.1. Classification (GTDB taxonomy): domain Bacteria; phylum Acidobacteriota; class Terriglobia; order Acidiferrales; family UBA7541; genus Palsa-360. The sequence continues at coordinate 5,619 of JBGPPL010000004.1, read as the reverse complement.
CCGCAGGTTGTTCGAGGCGAGCGGCGTACCGTGCCTCGTTGCAAAAACCAACGCCTCGTTTGCGGTATCGCTACAGCGAATGCGGTGAGCCTGCAATGCCTGAGCCACTGCGGGTGAAAGCGGAACCTCTCGGCGACTGGCGCGTGTCTTTGGAGTGCCAAAGTTTCCTTTGTAGCAAGTCTCCTCGACCCGCAAAGTTCCAATAGCGAAGTTGATCCGTCCCCACCGGAGCGCCAGAATCTCCCCGATACGCAATCCCGTCATTACAGCCAGCAACACAACCGTGCGTACCGGTTCATCTGACGCCGCAATCAGTCGTCGCACCTCATCTAATGAAAGAAATCGGTGTGGACGCTTGAGCGAGCGTTCCGGCATTCTTACGCCATGCACAGGGTTGTCCGAGATGTAGTTCCAACTCACTGCCGTCCCCATAACTTTGCTTAACAGACTGCGGAGGTGGTGAGTCGTCTCCCATGCATAGCCGTCTTTCAGTTTTCCAATCAGATACTGCTGAATCTCCGCGCGCGTGATGTCACACAAACGGCAGTCACGGAAACGCGGGAGTAGATGCTTGCGCAGGAGGAAAGAATAAATCTCTTGCGTGGCATATTTGAGTGTTGGCAAAACGGCGGATTCAAAATGCTCGGCCACAAAAACCACGAAGGGCATTGTGGCTTGAGCTCGCCGCTGCCCGGAGTTGAGTGAGGCAAGACGACTTTGCAGAAGGATGCGGGCTTCGCGCCGTCCAGCAATCTCGCTGACTGGCCCGAGTACTTCGGAACGTAATACTCTCTGTACCGTGCCGCCGGGTTCGATCACGTCCTCCCTCCAGCGTGCCACCCACATTTTCCGCTTCTTGCCCCGAACAAACAGACAACCATCTTGGTACCGACAGCGAACCATACCTTTCCTCTCTTTCGAGTGGTTGGTTCGTCTGCCTTTTCCTATGTCGTCTCCGAGTGTACCTCGACTGTCAAGCAGCATGGATGTCGCTCTTCTGTGTTGCGACCCAGGCAACAACTTCGTTGGCACGGAAGCGCCAATACTTCCCAAGCCGGTAGCCAGGTAATCGCTCCGAAGATCGTTTGCGCGTTCGCCCGTACACCCAAGAGACTGGGACCCGTAGGATCTCTGCCACTTCTTGGACGGTGAGTAGTTGGCCTTCCAGTCGTGTGTCTCCCCTTGTGGCCCCGTTCGTGGCATCTGAAGGGGAGAGATTCAACTCCTCACTTGCCGGGGATGCTGGCGGCGATGGCTTGGACTCGGACGATTTTCCAGTCTGACTTCGAGGGCTTAACGACGAGGAATTTGATGCGGGGCGCAAGCCATGCACTCTTGGCGAGTCTGGGTTCTTGCGCGCGACGAGTTGGGTGCTGCGGTGTTTCATTGTCCTTCTTGTTGAGCCCCCTTGGCATTGTGTTCAACTTGACTTTCTGCCCACGACAGTATACTGTGTTTGCAAACATAGAGTCAAGATGTAATGACTTTGGTTGGACTGGAAGAAAATGGAGGTATCCCGGATGCCTGAGAAACCAGAAAAGCCCGAAAGGCCCTTACAGCCGCAAACGCTCTCGCTGCGAATCAGCGACGCCCTGCATAGCCGACTAGAGCGCGCCAAGGAACTTCTGTCCTCGAAGACGGGGGAGAGTGTCTCGACTTCAGAGATTGCCAAGCAGCTCCTTGAATCCGCCCGCGAGGACCGCTTCGAGGTAGCTGACCTGATGGAGAAGCCCACGGAAGCACTTCTCCAGATTCGCAGAAAGGGAGAAGCTCAACATATTTTGTCGAGAACCGAGTGGATATTGCTCGCGCATTTTGTTCAAAAGGGACTCGAAACCTATTCCGACAGGACCCCGAACCCTGTCTCTAGCGAGTCTCTCATCGCGGTGCTCGACGCGTTCCTCGCAGTTTATGAACTGCGGACGGAACGTACTTCGACACGGGACTCCTACTACGCGGACAATCTGCCTTCCGAGTGCCGCCCTGCGAAGGCGAGGGGATCAGAGGACCCGGAGCGCGCTACCCCAGAGATCGTGCGCCGGACGGTAGCCGAGACTCGCAAACGCCTCAGCGATTCGGCAATAAGGTGGGACACCTTTCTGGCAGCCCGCAATCTGCATGTCCTGCTGGAGGATGAAAAACTTCCTGGGGCCGACGCGGTAAACCGCGCACTTCGTGCCTACTGGCCGGTTCTGTGGCGGCTGGCCGCGCGCGGCCACTACTGCCTCACACAAGAGCCGCTTCGAGCGAAGGCCACGAGTCAAGACTCCTTCTATCAGCCGCCGATTCCATCCATCAAGGAGGGCGACTTCACGCTCTCGTTTAATCGCGGAGAGGGCAGCGACATTTTCCTACTCCTGAGTTTTCCTGGCCCTCGCGGCCCGATGTACCCGATCAACGGCTATCCGAAAATCACCGAGTTTCGCGCCATGCTCGCTGCGCTCGCCCCGGACAACCCAAAGCGCCGTTGGGAAGGTGAGCATTTCCTGGGCTATGTCGCGCCGTCTGAGGAAGGCAAAGGTAAGGACTACTGGTTCCGTGCCCACCAGAATGGCATCACGTTCGGCCTTTCCGAGAAGGAGTGGAAGTCGGTCCAAGCGTTATTTCGCCGCGCGTGGGAGCTTCCCGAAATCCGCATGGCCTGGGACGCGCTGACACTGGAATACGGTGAGCTGTGATGCTCTTCTGCTTCGTCGCAGCAGTCGAGCCGGACGCGGCCAAGGGGCCGCGTCGTCGGCTTTTGGCCGACCAAGAGAAGAGCGGTGCCTTCGGCACCGGGAGTTGGACGGACACGTCACCCCGTAACGGGTGCTGTATAGCAACTTTGGTTGCTATACGGGAACTTCTTGAAAACCCAGCGGCTTACCGCGAATCAGTCCCCTCGCGGCGCTTTGCAGCAACCTCAGGTTCCTATACGGGAACTTGTTGATTTTATTGGGAGGAATCCCATGCCTTCGCTTCGCACAAAATCCATCAGCACAAAAGTAACGGACGAAGAATACGCCCAGATGGAAGCCCTCGCCGGTGGGCAAACCATCAGCGAATGGGCGCGCGATGTACTGCTCCGGGTAGCCAAGCCAAATGTGAGCGAGCACACCGTCCTCGCCGAAGTGCTGGCGTTGCGGACGATCCTGCTGAATGCGCTCTACAAACTGAGCCAGGGTGAGACCCTGTCAGGCGAGGAGATGCAAAGGCTGATTGAGCGGGCCGACCAGGACAAATTGCGCAAGGCGCAGGAGCGCCTCGCGGCAGTAGCAACAGGAGGCGAGTCATGAACCAAGAGTGGGGGCGAAACGAGTACGCGGGTGAGTGGCCGAATCGGCATCCTTTGTGGAGGTACGCGGTGATATTTCTGGCGTTGGTGAGTGTGGCAGCCGTCTGCGTCTACCGCTATGCCGAGGTATGGACGCCCCTGGAGCGTTCCTACCTCTCGCAATATCTCCGTACCGAGGTGAGCCTCACGAAGAGTGGCCACTATCAGACGCTCAACGTGGTGGGCCGGAAAGGGAGTCGATTGGCGCTCGACGATGAGGTGGTGCCGGTGACAATGGCATCCGGCGAGAACACGTTTGCGCTCACCGAGGAAGCAGTGAAGGTGGGTGCCCTGCGTCTCGAATGGCAGCAGGGGGTATACGACAACGCGAAGCTGCATGAATTCCTAGGCCATTGGATTTATCGAGATCAGACGCTCACGGACTTGCTGAGGCCGGGGCTGTGGGGCGGCCTGGCTGTGTTCCTCGTTGATCTGGTGGTCGCGATCCCGAAGGATGCGGCGCGTGCCCGTGTACGGAAGGAAGGGCGAAGGCTGAAGGGACCGGAACTCGTGACGGCGCGAAGGTTCAATCGTAGAAATCACTCAGACGGCATCGGCTTCGAGCTGACGGAACGAACGCTCAAGCAAAGACTGTTCGGCGAGGTGCCGAGCCTCAAAATCCCTCGCGCGATCGAACCGAACCACATCCTCATTATGGGGGACACGGGCACCGGCAAGAGCACCCTCATCCGAAGGATTCTGCTCCAGATTCAAGAGCGCGGCGAGACGGCCATTGTTTACGACCCGGCGCTCGATTACACACCGGAGTTCTACAAGCCCGAGCGCGGCGACGCGATCCTGAACCCGCTGGACCAGCGGATGCCTTACTGGAGTCCCGGCGATGAACTGCTACATCCAGCAGAGGCATTGACCTTGGCCGCGTCTCTGTTCCCCGACCGTCGTAACGAGAACCCATTCTTTGTTGAAGGGCCGAGGAAAATCTTCGCGCACCTTCTGACCTTTAGACCAACACCCGAAGAGATGGCTTGGTGGATGTGCCACGAGGAAGAAATCGACCAGAGAGTGAAAGGCACACAGTACGCCGCGATGATCAACCCACAGGCACCAGCCCAGCGGAGCGGCGTGTTGGCATCCCTCAACATGGTTGCCGACTCCCTCAAATTACTACCCTCAGAAAAAGAAGCGGCTGGACGGTGGAGTGCGGCGGCGTGGTCGAAAGAGCGCAAGGGTTGGCTATTTCTCACGAGCACGTCCGAAACGCGTCAGCGCCTCTTACCACTCACAAGCTTGTGGCTCGACACGCTGGTGTTGCGGTTGATGAATCAAGGGCAGGCTAGTTCAGGCAAGGTCTGGTTTGTGTTGGATGAATTGGCAACTTTGCAGCGGTTGCCACAACTCCACACGGCGGTCACTGAAAACCGGAAATCGAACAACCCGGTTGTCCTTGGTTTCCAAGGACGCAGCCAGCTTGAAACTCGTTACGGTCACGAAGCCGAGGCGATGTTGTCGCAACCCGCGACGAAAATCTTCCTTCGCACCAGCGAGTGTCACGCAGCGGAGTGGGTTTCGCGAACCATAGGCGCAGTTGAGAGAGAACGTTTGAGTGAGAGCCGGTCGAGTGGGCAGGCTGGGCAACGGCGAAAGACGGAGAGCTACAACCTTGAACGTCGTGTCGAACCGTTGGTGATGGATTCCGAGATCAGCGGCCTTGCCAACCTACGCGGGTATCTAAAGAGCGGGAATCTTGTGGTGCGGATGAGCTTCCCGTTCGTCGAACTGCCGAGTAAGCATCCGAAGTACATCCAAAGACCGGCGAACATGCGACTGGAGGAACCGCCAAAAGCAGCAGCGGCGGCAGCGGGCGCGAATGGGATGCCGGAACAGAAACTCACGCAGGACGAAATAAGGCAGAACCGCGACCATCAATTGACACGATCCGGGCCGAGACAGGAGCACTTTTTCGAATAGGCCAAGATGCTGACCATCTCCAAGCCGCTAAGCGCAGGCCAGGCACAGACGTATCACGCGAAAGAGTTTGCCAACGCCCGCGAGAACTACTACACAGAAGCGGACCAGATACGCGGCGAGTGGCACGGAAGACTCGCCGAGCAGTGGGGGCTGCGCGGCGAGGTCCGCGAGGAATACTTTGTGCGGCTGTCAGAAGGCCAGCAGCCGATCACTGGCGAGCAACTCATCCGCCACCAAACGGCGCGTGAATACATAAGCGCACGCGGCGAGAAAGTAAGCCCGATGGAGCACCGTGCAGGATGGGATGCAACGTTCTCGGCTCCAAAGAGCGTATCGTTGACGGCGCTCGTAGGCGGGGATGATCGAGTGCGGGACGC